>CAZPWO010000032.1:0-19841 GCA_964590525.1 uncultured Herbinix sp.
ATTGATTTGAAAAGTGATATAAGCATTAAAATGGATGAATTTGCCGAATTTTTAAGTGATACATTTGTTAAAGTGTCTTTTAGTATGCAAATTGGAGATTTGGTTGACAGTAAACTGATGCAACTTTATCCTATAGATTTTGCCAAGGACTTATATAGTAAATTTATTACTGCTAATGAATCTAATTCAGGCAAAGTGAAAAAAGAGGAAGTAACTAAGCAACAAGAAAATATTCCAAAGCAGGAAAACATAGCAACACAGCCCCAATTTGTGCAAAGTTATACAAATACGCAGATGCAACCAATGCAACCAATGCAACCAATGCAAGATGTAAATGTTCAACCAGTACAATTTGCATCTTTTGAACAAGGAGCTCGGACTATTCAACAGCCTGAGAATATAGATTTGTTGATGGATGTCCCATTGGAAGTAACAGTGGAGCTTGGCAGAACCAGTAAATCAATTAAGGAGATATTGGAATTTGCACCTGGAACTATTATTGAATTAAATCGCCTTGCAGGAGAACCAATTGATGTATTAGTTAATGGCAAGTTTGTTGCCAAAGGTGAGGTTGTTGTTATGGAAGAATCTTTTGGTATCAGGGTAACAGAAATAACAGATCATAATATAAAATAAAGTTAAATTACATGTAGATAGGAGAGTTAAAATGGCAAAAAGGATTTTGATTTGTGACGATGCAGCATTTATGAGGATGATGATTAAGGATATCCTAACAAAAAACGGTTATGAGATTGCTGGAGAAGCTGAGAATGGATTAAAGGCTATTGAGAAATATACAGAGACAAAACCAGATTTAGTGATGATGGATATAACAATGCCAGAGATGGATGGTATTGAGGCATTAAAGAAAATTAAAGAGTTGGATCCTAATTCAAATATTATTATGTGTTCTGCAATGGGACAACAAGCTATGGTTATTGAATCTATTCAGGCAGGTGCTAAGGATTTCATTGTTAAACCTTTTCAAGCGGAAAGAGTTTTAGAAGCGGTTAAGAAAGCCTTGAGTTGATAATTTATGAATAATGGATTTGTTGCCTTATTACAAAAAGCTAAGGATAAGGATATTTTAAGCGAATTAAATAAAGATATAACAGAGTCAGCACCACAAGAATATTCCAGTTCAGCTAGCATTTGGCAACTTTTTGGATTAATTATAATATTGTTATTGGTTTTGTTTGCCGCATATTTTACATCAAAACTTGTTAGTAAGCTTAAACTTGGACAGTTAACAAATAGTAATTTTAAGGTAATTGATACTTTCCAAGTTGCTAGCAATAAATCACTTATGATTGTGAAGGTTGGAAAGAAGTACATATTAATCTCTATTACAAAGGAGCAAGTTCAATACTTAACTGACTTAGATGAAGATGAGATTAATTTAAAGGTTAATGACACAGAGGAAAGAAATACTTTCAAAGAAATCCTCGATAATATAAAAAACAAAAAGAGTAAAGGTTGATATTATGGGGATGTTTTGCAAAAAGCTAGAAAATAAGAGTGTTATTGTTTTTATTGCTATTTGTTTTATTACTTTATTGTATCTTTCTCTAGTAGAAGTGCCCAATGCGTATGCAGCTCAAATAGAAGATACAATTGAATCGACAATTGCAGATTCTGAAAGTAATATAGCTGGAAGACTTGGTCCACTACAATTTTCTTTTACAAGAGATGAAGATGGGGATTCATTGTCTTCGTCACTTCAGATACTTTTTTTATTAACCATAATTTCTTTAGCTCCGGCTATATTAATTATGGTAACATCCTTTACTAGGATTATTGTTGTGTTGCATTTTACAAGATCAGCTCTTGGTACACAGACGACTCCACCAAATCAAGTACTGATAGGTTTGGCATTGTTTTTAACTTTATATATTATGTCACCAGTTTTTACTCAGATAAATGCTAATGCTATACAACCATTTTCCAGTGGTGAGATAAGTCAAGATGAGGCCTTTGAGGCTGGTGCTGCTCCTATAAGAACATTTATGTTAGAGCAGGTTCAGGTTAAAGATTTAAGGTTGTTTATGGATATTGCAGGGATATCAGAAGTTGAAACTGTAGAAGATATACCCTTGACAGTTATTATTCCTGCTTTTGTTATTAGTGAATTACGGGCGGCCTTTATAATTGGTTTTTTAATATACATTCCATTTGTCGTAATTGATATGGTTGTTGCATCTACCTTAATGTCTATGGGAATGATGATGTTACCTCCAACCATGATAGCTTTACCATTTAAGATACTTTTATTTATACTTGCTGATGGCTGGAACTTAATAATAGGCGAAATTGTAAAAACCTTTTTTTAGTGGGAGTTGATAAGAATGAATGAGATTATAATAGTCGATGTGGCAAAAGAAGCTGTTTTTATTACCCTTAAGTCAGCAGCTCCTATTTTGATTACCTCCCTAGTTGTGGGACTGATAGTTAGTATATTGCAGACGGTTACATCAATCCAAGAACAAACCCTCACATTTGTTCCCAAATTGATTGCCGTTTTTCTTGTTATAATGATTTTTGGTAATTGGATTCTTACAAATATGAAAGAATTTTTCATAGATATAGTTACAAATTTTTCTTATTACTTAGAAGTCTTATGACTCTTACATTAGAAAATTTTGATTTGTTTTTATTAATACTTGTGAGGATAAGTGCATTTGTTTTTACAGCACCTTTTTTTTCAATAAGAGCAGTGCCAGTGCGCGTAAAGGCAGGTTTTTCCATATTCCTATCAATTGTAATCTTTTTTACAAGACCCTATGATATGCCCCAGTATGCCAGTGTCATTGAATTTTCTATATTCCTTGTATCCGAGGCAATCGCAGGAGCAATCATGGGCTTTTTTTCAAATATAGCCTATCATATTTTATCATTTGCTGGACGTATAATTGATATGGAGATAGGGTTTTCCATGGTTAATCAGTTTGATCCTGTAGCAAATGTACAGGCATCCATTACATCCAATTTATATGGATATCTAGTAATGATTATGATGATGATCACCAATCTACATCATCATTTTATATTAGGAATTGTAGATTCCTTTGAGTTGATTAATGTGGGTAATGTTACACTGAATCCTAATATATACCAGTTAGGGGTTCGGTTTATGACTGATTATTTTGTTATAGGTTTTCGAATTGCACTACCAATATTTGCTGCAATACTAATAGTTAATATGGTACTGGGCATATTGGTGAAAATTGCTCCCCAGATGAATATGTTTGTCATAGGTTTGCAATTAAAAGTATTAGTAGGATTGGCAATATTAGCCATAATAATTGGAATGATTCCAGCGGTCTCTGATTTTATCTTTAATGAGATGATGGAGATGTTTAGAGCTGTTACTAGATATCTAATGTAAGGAGGGGAAGGGTTGATCTATAAGGAAAAAACAGATTACAAACATCCTCTTAATTACAATTTACAGTTTTTTGCCAAAGATGGACCAGGGGGAGAAAAAACTGAAGAACCTACCACTAGAAAACTAGAAGAAGCTAGGGAAGAAGGGGAAGTTGCAAAAAGTAATGAGCTTATTACAGCATCTACTTTATTAGCCATGTTTCTTGCATTGAAGGTTTTCTTAGGATATATGATTGAACATTTTGTTGATTCATTTCACCTTATATATAGTAATATTTCTGTTTATGCAAATGAAGAGTTTACAACAAATGTATCACAAACATTAATTAACCAGTCATCCAAAACAATATTATTGATTTGCTTTCCTCTTTTAATAATAGGATTTTTAGTTTCTTTTGTAGTGGTCTTATTCCAAGTTAAGTGGAAGATATCTGGGAAGCTAATACAGCCAAAGTTTAATAAACTTAGTCCTATATCAGGATTTAAAAGGATGTTTTCAAAAGACAAACTGGTTGAACTAATTATTTCCATAGCTAAGATTCTTGTTATTGTTTATATTGTCTATGATACACTAAAAGAGGAATGGGGAACACTGCTTTTGTTTTATGATTTGAGTTTAGAACAATCCATTACACTGATTGGACAGTTAGTCTTAGATTTGGGAATAAGAATTAGTCTTATATTTATTGTAATTGGATTTGCAGACTATATCTATCAGAAAATCAAATTCAAAGGTGATATGAGAATGACAAAACAAGAAATAAAAGACGAACTTAAAAACACCGAAGGGGATCCCCAGGTTAAAGGTAAGATTAAGCAGAGGATGAGAGAGTCTTCTCAGAGAAGGATGATGGAGGATATTCCCCAAGCAGATGTTGTTATAACAAATCCTACACATTTTGCGGTAGTTATTAAGTATGATAGAGATGAAGCTGAAGCACCAATACTTGTTGCAAAAGGTGCGGATTATTTGGCACAAAAGATTAAAGAACTTGCTAAAGACAGTGGTGTTGAAATTGTGGAAAACAAGCCACTTGCAAGAATGTTATATTATAATGTGGATATAGGGAACCAGGTTCCACCAGAGCTCTATCAGATGACCGCAGAAGTTCTTGCATATGTATATGGTTTACAAAATAAAATTTAAAGGTGTTAAATTGCGCCATTAAAAAACAGGAGTTTTAATTTATGAAGAGAGCTGATATTGGAGTTGGGTTATACTTACTTACTGCAATAATTTTCTTAATTGTACCCATGAATTCAATAGTCTTAGATATCTTACTTGCACTTAATATTGCCATAGCTTTGGTAGTATTATTAAATGCATTGTATGCTAAAGATGCACTTAGTATGTCATCTTTCCCTACAATACTGCTATTTACAACTATTTTTAGAATTTCTCTTAATATTTCAAGCACAAAGCTTATACTTTCTACAGGGGAACCTGGAAATGTTGTTGAAACTTTTGGTAAATTTGTAGGTGGCGACGATATTATTATTGGAGCTATTGTATTTATTATATTAGTTTTAGTACAGTTTATAGTTATTAACAAAGGATCAGAACGTATTGCTGAAGTTACCGCTAGATTTACCCTTGACGCTATGCCAGGAAAGCAGATGGCTATTGATGCAGATCTTAATACTGGAGCTATTACTGATGCAGAGGCAAGGGAAAGAAGAGAAAAAATTCAAAATGAGGCATCATTTTTTGGTTCCATGGACGGTGCTACAAAGTACGTTAAGGGAGATGCAATCGCAGGGCTGATTATTACTGTAATTAATATAATTGCTGGTACAGTCACAGGGTTTATGAATTTTGATATGTCTGTTATGGAGGCCTTACAAAGATATGGTATTCTTACTATTGGCGATGGTCTTGTAAGTCAGATACCTTCTCTTATGATATCCCTAGCCAGTGGTATCTTAGTAACTAAAGCCTCTAAAGATACTGATATGAGTCAGAACATGATAGGTGAGCTTTTTTCAACACCTAAGGTTCTTTATATGGTTGGAGCAAGTTTGCTTATTATTGGAATAGTAACACCTCTTAATATTGTTTTATTTACGGCATATGGATTAGTCTTTCTTTTTGCAGGAAGGTCCATTCAGACTAATATAGAAGTTGATGAGATTGAAGATGAAGTATCTGAAGAGGAGGCTGCAGCCGATGAAATTAGAAGACCTGAAAATGTTGCATCCTTACTCCATGTTGATCCTATAGAGTTAGAGTTTGGTTATGGTATAATACCATTAGCCGATGCTAATCAAGGTGGAGATTTATTGGATAGGGTAGTACTAATCCGTAGACAAATTGCCCTAGAAATGGGTAGTGTGGTTCCAATGATTAGATTACGAGATAATATCCAGCTAAATCCTAATCAGTACATAATAAAGATAAAAGGTATAAGGGTAAGTGAAGGGGAGATATTATTTGACCATTATATGGCAATGAACCCTGGCTATGTAGAAGAAGAAATAAGTGGAATTCCTACATTAGAACCAGCTTTTAAACTTCCAGCCATATGGATTACTGAAAGTCAAAGAGAGAGAGCAGAAGCCTCAGGTTATACTGTAGTTGACCCACCATCAATTATTGCTACACATTTAACAGAAATTATTAAGAGCCACATCCATGAGCTTATTAATAGGCAAGGTGTGCAAAATCTTATTGATAATATAAAGGATGCCAATGAAACCTTGGTGTCAGAACTTGTACCCAAATTACTAAGTGTTGGGGAAATACAAAAAGTCTTGCAAAATCTTTTAAGGGAAGGTATATCTATTCGAGACCTAGTAACTATATTTGAAACACTTGCAGATTACGCCCCTACAACTAGGGACACAGATGTTTTAACAGAGTATGCAAGACAAAGCCTAAAAAGGTTTATTTCAAATAAATATTTTCCTGAAGGGGAAATTAATAATGTTGTTACCCTGGATCCTGATGTAGAACAAGAAATTATGGGTTCAATTAAGCAGACAGAACAAGGAAACTACCTTTCCCTTGATCCAGAAACAACCAGGCAGATTATGGAGTCGCTTCAAGATGAGGTTAAAAAGCTAGAGGACTTTGGGAAAAATCCAATAATTATAACATCACCCATTGTTCGTATGTACTTTAAAAGACTTACTCAGGATTACTTTAAAGACCTAATTGTAATCTCGTATAATGAAATAGATTCCAATGTTGAATTACAATCAGTAGGGATGGTGACAATAGGATGATAATAAAAAAGTTTCAAGCAGCAACGGAGAAGGAAGCTATTATTCTTGCCAGAGAAGAACTAGGTAAGGATGCTATTGTTATGAACATAAAGACTATATCTCCCAAAGGTCTCTATAGGTTATTTAGAAAACCTAAGGTTGAAATTACGGCTGCAATGGATGAAAACATTTCTTATGGATTAGACAAAGCCTATGGTAATTTAGGTAAACAAGAGCGCTTGCCAGGGGTCATTTATGATGATCAGTTAACAGATGATTTAGAGAAGGAAATAGAAACTAATATAACAAGTAATAATCAGGCATTAGAAGAAAAACTGAATAATCTTCAAAATCTTTTAGTAAATCAGATGGCCAATAAAATAGATACTATAAAAAAAAATGAAGATAAACAGGAAGAATCAAGTGAAAAGCTGGCCTGTATTCAGATGATTTATAAACAGCTAATGTCTAATGATGTGGATGAAAAGTTTGCCAATATTATAATAAACGAAGTTGAGGGGACATTAAAAAAAGATGCAACTATGAATAATATATTATCCAGTGTCTATCAGAAAATTGTATTGAAGCTGGGTCAAACAAAAGTTATATCTTACGATGAGAAAACTCCCAAGTTTATATTTTTTATTGGTTCCACAGGAGTAGGTAAGACTACAACTATTGCAAAGATTGCTTCTAAGTTCAAGATAGATGATAAAGCTAAAGTCGCTTTTTTAACATCCGATACATATCGCATTGCGGCAGTGGAACAATTAAGGACATACGCAAACATATTAGGGATCCCCTTGAAGGTAATATATTCAGAGGAAGATCTAAGAATGGCAAGGGAAGAATTTGACGATTATGATTTGGTATTTGTGGATACAGCAGGTAGAAATCATCGAAATAAGGAGCACAGAGATGATGTGGAAGCTTTAATAGACACTATAGCACAAGATGAAAGGGAAATTTTCTTAGTACTTAGTATGACAACTAAATATATAGATTTAATTAAAATAACAGAAGCATATTCTGATATTACGGATTATAGCCTTTTATTCACTAAATTTGATGAAACAAGTACCATAGGAAACATGCTAAATATAAGGATGCTTACTGGGGCACCGCTGTCATATATTACAAATGGTCAAAATGTACCAGATGATATTTCAATAATAAATGCCCAGAGCGTTGCAAAACAGTTGCTTAGAGGACAATAATAATTGGTGAAATTGTACAGCTTAGGGAGATGAGGACTAAGATGGATCAAGCAGAGAATCTGAGGAATAAGGTAAAACAGCAAAACAGAAAAAGAAGAATTGCAAAAGTCTTTACCGTTACCAGCGGAAAGGGCGGCGTAGGCAAATCTAGCGTCGCTGTTAATCTTGCTATTTCATTAAGTAGAAAAGGCTTGAAAGTAGTAATTCTTGACGGTGACTTTGGATTAGCTAACATTGAGATTATGTTAGGGATTCGTCCAAGGTATAATCTTGCCGATCTTATGTTTAGTGGAAAAAGTCTTGCAGACATTATTACTGAAGGTCCTGAGGGAATTGGATTTATATCAGGTGGCTCAGGAATTCAAGAGCTTACCAATCTATCTAGGGAGCAGATTCTATACCTTATTGGCAAGCTAGTGGAATTAGATGATATAGCAGATATCATAATAATAGATACAGGGGCAGGGATTACTGATACAGTTATGGAATTTGTATCTGCCAGTTCTGAGGTGCTTTTGGTTGCTACACCTGAACCAACTTCTATTACTGATTCTTATGCTCTTCTTAAGACCTTAAATCGAAAGAAAGATTACTCCAAGAATGAGATTATAATTAAGATGATTGCAAATAAAGTTGGAAGTTATAAAGAAGGGGTAGAACTCTATGAGAAATTAAGCTTTGTTGTGGATAAGTTTTTAGATATTAAATTGGATTTTTTGGGAGCAATATCAGAGGACCAGAATGTTTCCAAGGCAGTTATTAGCCAGAAACCAGCTATTTCTCAATATCCTAATACTTCTTTTACAAAAAACATAAATAATTTCGCAGATCAGCTTTATAATAAAAACAACACCATGGAAACTGATGACAGGAAGGGCATAGCCCAACTTTTCACATATTTAATTCGTTCAAGAATTAATAAAAATTAATTATAGTATTTATAGAAAAAAACAGTACAATATGATATTCTTTATATATAATAATAAGCTTTGTGTTTTTATTAATTCCTATAACACTAAAGTAGGAGGATATATTATGTTACGTTCTTCTTTATCTATAGGAGACAAGATAGAAGTAAGACTATTAAATAGAAAAGGTATACCTTTAAAAAACATTGAACCTTATTCAAGTCAATTGCTTGATTTTTTTTCTAATGAACCTGAAAAAATCATAAGTATAGCCATGCCTATTAAAGCTGGGCAGACAGTCATACTTGAACCTGGAATACATTATAACCTGTGTTTTTTTTCAAACAAGGGTTTATATCAATGTAATTGCCGGATGCTTAAAAGTTACAGAGAAAACAATACATTAATAGCAGTTGTATTGATTACTACTGAACTAGAAAAATTTCAAAGACGGCAATATTATAGGTTAGAAGTTGTACATGAGATAGAGTTTTGCTCCATTACCGATGAAGAACTTACTGCTATAATAAAGGCGGAAGAAGAAAAGGCAAATGATAATTTGAAGCAGGAAAGTGATGCCATAGAAAAGGCAGATATCATTAATACACTAGTTCAGCTGAGTAAGGATTGGAATAAAGCCTATGTAGTGGATTTAAGCGGTGGAGGAGTTAGGTTTAATTCAAAAGTTTTATTAGAACCAAGAGAACGAATTTTGATAAAGATAGAATTTACCTTAAAAGATATAGCAAAAAGTTATATATTTGGTGCTAAAACTATTCAATCAACCAGGCTAGAAAATCATACAAATCAATATGTTACAAGGGCAGAATTTACTAATATAAAAAAAAGTGAGCGAGAAGATTTGATTAAGTTCATATTTGAGCAGGAAAGACAAAGGCGCAAAAACAATAAATATTAGAAAGGTAAAGTTGATTATGATTAAGAAAGTTTTGATTGTTGATGACTCTGCACTCATGAGAAGGATACTATCTGATATAATTGCATTGGATGACAGATTTCAAGTCTATGATGCAGTCGCTAATGGGCAAGAAGGGATGGACATAATTCTAGAAGAACCAGAGAATGTTGATGTTGTTCTATTAGACCTTAATATGCCTATTATGAATGGTATTGAATTTCTTAAAGAATTAAATAAAAAAGGAATCGATGCTAATGTAATCATTGTCAGCACTAATGCAAAAAGTGATGAAAAGGAGACTATTCTGTCTCTGGAATTAGGTGCTTTTGATTTTGTAACAAAACCAGAAAGTTATAGTGATATAAAAAGTCGGGAGTTTTCAAGGTGGTTACTAGATACTGTTGCTATTGCTACGGAATCTAAGAAGATTACTAGAGATAAAAAAACCAGGCTTAAAGCTGAGGAAAAAGAAGTGTTTGTGACTGCTAAGGTTGAAAAACAGCATGTTGATAAAGTAGAAAAGATTGTTGCTATTACATGTTCAACAGGAGGCCCTAAAGCATTACATACAATTATACCTTATTTGCCTAAGAACATTAATGCCTCTTTGATAATTGTCCAACATATGCCTGTAAGTTTCACAAAGTCCTTAGCAGAAAGACTAAATGATGTAAGTCAGGTTAGGGTTAAGGAAGCCGAGCACGGTGAAGTATTAGAAAAAGGTACTGTTTATATTGCTAAGGGCGGAAATCATATGAGAATCATTGATGGAGAAATAGGGCAGTATCATATTGCTGTAACTGATGAACCACCAAGGAATGCATTACGTCCCTGTGCTGATATTATGTATGAATCCTTAATAGATACACGAATTAAGGATATAACATGTGTAGTTTTAACAGGCATGGGTAGGGATGGAAGTAAAGGGATTAAACAACTAAGTGAAACAAAAGAAATCTATGTAATTGCACAAGATGAAAAAAGTAGCATTGTCTACGGTATGCCTAGAGCCACCAATGAAACTGGCTTAGTTGATAAAGAGGTAGCCCTTAAGGATGTTGCTGATGCAATTATAAATAACGTGGGGGTGTAACAAATGGATGTAAGTCAATACATGGAGATATTTGTAGATGAGACACAGGAACATTTGCAAAGTTTAAATGATCACATTTTAATACTAGAAAAAGAACCAAACAATCAAGATACCATTAATGAAATATTCCGTGCGGCCCATTCTTTAAAAGGAATGGCAGGTACAATGGGATTTTCTAAGATGCAGAAGATGACCCATGATATGGAGAATGTTCTTCAAGAGGTGCGTAATGGTAATATGAAGGTAAACAGTAAATTGGTTGATGTTATTTTTGAAGGACTAGATGCCTTAGAAGACTATCTATCCAATATACAAAGTGATGGAAATGAAGGTAGTAACCACTATACAGAGATCCTAGAAACATTAGATGAAATACTAAAAGAAGGATTAAATCAAAAGGATAGTGGTTCTGAAGATAAAAAGGATATAAAAGAAGTAGAAGAAAAAACAGATAAGGAAGAAATGAAAGAAATCAGCAAAGAACATGGTAAAAATAAATTTAAAGATTTAAATATTGAAGAACATGAAAAGAAAGCCATTGCTAAGGCGCATAGCTTGGGTCTTAATGTGGTTGGCCTTACTATTTATATACAAGAATATTGTGTATTAAAAGGTGCTAGGGCCTTTATGACAAACCGAAACCTAGAGGAGTATGGTGAAATTATTAAGCTAGACCCTTCAGCCCAGGATTTAGAGGATGAAAACTATGGATTCGATTACTCTGCTTTTATAATAACAAAGGAAAGCGCAGAAAAAATGGTTAAAGTTGCATCAAGTGTATCCGAGATAAAAGACGTGGTTGCTGATTATATTCAATTATCAGATGAAGAGATTGAAATATATAATAGAGAAGAAAAAGTCAAACTAATAAACACAACATCTTTTGGTGTGAATACAGCATCAAAAAAGAAAGAAAAGAAAGCGATTGCCAATCGTTCTGTTCGAGTGGATATTGAAAAGTTGGATGGTTTAATGAACCTAGTAAGTGAGCTTATTATTGCAAAGAATAGTTTGCTTTCACTTAGTGGGGAGTCTAATGAGGCAACAGAAGATGAGTACGGTGAACAATTAGATTACCTAGAAAGTATAACTACAAATCTACATGAATCTGTAATGCAAGTTAGAATGGTACCTATTGAAAGTGTTGTTAACAGATTCCCAAGAATGATACGGGACCTTAGTAAAAAACTTGACAAACAAATGGAACTATATATGACTGGTGAGGAAACAGAGCTGGATCGTACTTTAATAGATGAAATTGGAGATCCCTTAATGCACTTACTTCGTAATGCTGCTGACCATGGTTTGGAAAGTAATGAGGAAAGGGCCTTAATAGGTAAAGAACCAGTTGGTTCAATTTATCTAGAAGCATATCAAGACGGAAATACAGTAGCCATCGAGGTTAGAGATGATGGTAAGGGAATTGATACAGAGAGCATTAAAAAGAATGCAATTAAGAAGGGTAAGATAAGTGAAGAGAAGGCAAGAACCTTGACGGAAAAAGAAGTCATCAACATGCTATTTATGCCTAGTTTTTCCACAGTGGACAAGGTTACAGATGTCTCTGGTAGAGGTGTAGGTCTTGACGTAGTTAAGACAAAGATTGAAGCACTTGGGGGAGAGATTGAAGCTAAAACTAAGTTAGGTGAAGGTTCTACTTTCATTATTAGACTTCCTCTAACCCTTGCCATTTTACAGTCTCTAATGGTTATTGTCGGTGATGAAAGATATGCTCTTCCTTTAGGAAACATACAGACTGTTGAAAAAATTCCTCACAAGGAATTCAAAACAGTACAGGGTAAAGAGGTTATCCATCTTAGAGATGAAATAATTCCTATTATTAGAATGGGTGAAGTTCTTGGTACTGACACAGAAAGAAAAGAAGGAAGAGAGATTGTTATAATTGTAAAAAAAGGAGACAGACAAGCAGGCTTAGTTGTTGATCAATTACATGGGCAACAAGAGATTGTAATTAAATCCATAGGTAAATATATAAAGAGCAATAGGATTATTAGTGGGGCAACCATTCTTGGTAATGGTGATGTGGCACTGATTATTGACGTTAATTCATTAATATAGGAGGTGAACTAGATGCAAGTAGAAACAATGCAATATATAATTGCAACAATAGATAAAGAACACTATGGTTTTAATGTTAAAAATATAGATAGCATTATAGAAATGCATAAGATAACAAGAGTACCTGGTTCTCAAGAACATTTTTTAGGGGTTATAAATCTTAGGGGAGATATAATCCCAGTAATGAGTCTTAGAAGAAAATTAGGCCTTGCAGAAGATAAGTTCACAGATATTTCCCGTATAATAATTGTGAAAGCTGATGCAGAATCTGTGGGAATTGCTGTGGATGATGTTAAGGAAGTTATTACTTTGGACGTTGATAATATAGAGATGTTGACTTCTGATAAAGAGGATACAATCTCTAATTACAATGTAGGGGTTGGAAAATACGGAGAATATTTAATCAATCTTTTAAACATCTCAAAGCTTATTTTGCAAGAGAAGGATAGTAAGTAGCAGACCCATGGAGGTGTATGCAATGTCAGATATTAATTTGAATGATATGGATAATTTTCATTATGACATACTAAGAGAAGTAGGTAATATTGGGGCAGGTAATGCAACAACTGCTCTTGCACAAATGATTAATTCTAAAGTGGAAATGGACGTTCCTAAGGTGGAATTGTTAGAATTTAAGGAGCTTGCAGAATTAATTGGGGGTGCGGAGAATATTGTTGTTGGAGTCCTATTTACATTAGATGGACAAATTGATGGCATGATGATGTTCATGTTAGACTTGCCCTCTGCAAGGCATTTAGTTAATCTTTTATTGGGCAATTCCTCTAAGTATGATAATACGGAATTTAATGAGATGGAAGTCTCTGCATTACAAGAAATAGGTAATATTATTGCTGGTGCTTATTTGTCATCATTATCAACCCTGACAAATCTTAGAATTAATTCTAGTATACCCCACATGTCTA
This sequence comes from uncultured Herbinix sp., assembly GCA_964590525.1. GTDB lineage: Bacteria > Bacillota > Clostridia > Lachnospirales > Lachnospiraceae > Mobilitalea. Next base: position 13,728 of record CAZPWO010000032.1, read on the forward strand.
TTGACATGGCAGGGGCAATTCTTAGTGTACCAGCAATTGAGTTTGGAAAAGTGGGGGATAAAGCATTGTTAATTGAAACGGAATTTAAAGATGAAATACAGTCAGTTAAAGGTTTCTTTATTTTAATACCTTCTTTAGATTCTTACTCATCAATTTTATCATCCCTAGGATTATAGGAGATTTTATGAATAACTCAATAAAGGTAGGTATGGCAGATATGAATGTTTGTACCTCACCGGATTCTCTCATTACATTGGGACTTGGTTCTTGTGTTGGTATAGTACTTTATGATCCAATACGAAAAACAGCCGGATTAGCACATATCATGCTGCCAGACAGTAAAAAGATTATGAACAATTCAAATAAGGCCAAATTTGCTGATACAGGGATAGACGTAACCATAGACGCCATGTTAAAAATTGGAGCTAACAGAAGAAGATTGATAGCAAAAATTGCTGGTGGAGCCCAAATGTTCGCATTTAAAAGTGATAATGATATGATGCGAATTGGAGAGCGTAATGTTATAGCAACAAAAGCAAAACTTAAACAATTAGGCATCAGGCTAGTAGCAGAGGATACAGGTGCCAATTATGGGCGTACTATCGAATTTTTTCCTGAAACAGGGGCTTTACATATTCGTTCTCACGGGAAAGAACCAAAGATTATTTAGTAGGAGAGACAGGGTGATTTCATGAGGGATAGATATATTCCGGCTTTTATAATGTTGCTTGCTGGAGCAATAACAAGTATTTTTAATATAGTTAATAAAGTTGATGTCTATGCAAGTTTAAAAAGATTATTACTTGTATTGATTGTTTTTTATATTATTGGATTAATAGTAAGGAAAGTTCTTTTTAAAATAATCAGTGATAAGATAGAAGAAGATATTATTGAAGAAGAATTGGAGAAAGTAGTAGAGATTCCAAGTGAAAATGATGAAATAAATGATGAAGAAAACAAAGATGATGATGAAAATTAAATCTATCTATCATAATATATTATTTCTGCAACTTCATATTATAAAAACTTAGGAGGCAGGATGAAAGAAGAAAAGAGGAAAAAACTCTGGGAAGAATATTCCAAAAGGAAAACAACTGAACTTCGGGATGAGATTATAATTGAATATGCAGGATTAGTTAAAATTGTAGCTGGAAGATTGAGTATGTATTTAGGAAAAAACGTGGAATATGATGATTTAGTTGGGAATGGTGTTTTTGGTCTTATTGATGCAATTGATAAATTTGATTTTAATAAGGGAGTAAAATTTGAAACCTATGCATCCCTTCGAATAAGGGGGTCAATATTAGATCATATCCGTAAAATGGACTGGATTCCCAGAAGTGTAAGGCAAAAACAAAAAAAAATAGATACTGCTTATCAGAGTTTAGAAGACAAATTTGGACCCAATGTAGAAGATAAAGAATTAGCCAAGGAACTAAACATAAGCTTGGAAGAGTTAGAAACATGGCAAAGTCAAACCAAATCAACTAACTTAATGTCATTAGACGAATTTATTGACCAGGGTAGTAGTGAATCTAGAATAGATTCAATTAATAGGTCCAAAAGTAATCAACCAGAGAAGGAAGCAGAAAGACAAGAACTTAAGGAAGTTCTAATAGAAACATTGGAGATACTTACTGAGAGAGAAAAAAAAGTTATATTATTATATTATTATGAAGAGTTAACATTAAAAGAAATTAGTTATATAATGGAGGTAACTGAGTCCAGGATTTCACAGTTGCATAGAAAGGCCCTGGAAAAGATGCAAGGCAAATTGGCTTCAAACATTGATTTATTTATGGATTATTAAGTGTTTTGGAAGGAGTTGTACTTATGGAAAACCGTAATGGTTACTTTCAATTACTTGTTAAGTCTAATGGGACATATATTAAATTGTTTGCCCCTAAGGGAGAAGGAAAACCGATTCTTTATGACGATATTAGTAATTATTTAACTTATAAAAAACTATATGAATATGATAAAATAACCTTAGGAAGAGCACTAGCCAATCTTCAAAGTGAAGATGTTAGGGAAGTTAAGCTTAGTCCTTTGGTAATTCTTTCACAAGACGAATATCTTGAAATAACTGTTTCTGAAGACAGAATGACAGTTGTAGGTCGATTATACTATCCGGTTGATAATGGTTCTTTCCTGACCAAGGAAGAAATTGTGAGAACCTTGATCAATAACGGGGTCAAGTATGGTATAGATGAAGAAAAAGTAGATGAATTATTAAAGGACAAGCACTATTGTACAGATTACATACTTGCTAAAGGAACACCTGCAATTCAAGGTAGTGATGCACAAATCACATATCACTTTAATACTGATTTAAATCGTAAGCCAAAAAGAAATGAAGATGGAACAGTTGATTTTCATAAGCTGGATATTATATGTAAATGTATGAAAGATCAATTACTAGCAAGCCTTATTCCTGCTGATCCGGGAAAAGAAGGTATGGATGCATATGGAAACATAATAAGGCCTAGTAAAGTAAGTAGAAAATCACTAAGACATGGAAACAAGGCCTATCTATCTGATGATGGATTAAAAATGTTTTCTTTAGTTGATGGCCATGTAGCTCTTATAGATGGAAGAGTCTTTGTATCTGACACATATGAGATATCAGGCAACGTAGATGCTTCCACAGGTGATGTGGATTATGATGGTAATGTTTTTATAAGGGGAAGTGTATTAACAGGTTATTCAGTTTATGCCCATGGAGATATAGAAATTAGTGGTGCAGTTGAAGGTGCTTATATAGAAGCTGGTGGACAAATCATTCTAAGACGTGGAATGCAGGGGATGAATAAAGGGGTTCTCAAAGCCCAAGGCAATATTGTCACAAGATTCTTAGAAAATGCACAAGTAATTGCAGGGGGATATGTTTCAAGTGACTCAATACTTCACAGTAATGTTTCTGCTAAAGGAGATGTAATAGTAGGTGGGAGAAGAGGATATGTTACAGGTGGAGTCATAAGATCGGGAAGTTTAATATCTGTAAAAACTGCTGGATCACAGATGGGAACCAGTACTGTTCTAGAAGTTGGAATTGATCCTCATCTTCTAGAAAAATTCAAAATAGTAGAAAAAAATATTGCAGAACTTCAAGAGGAAAAGGATAAAATAGCTAAGGCACTAGAATTGTTCAAGCGAGGACTGGCTAGCAATTCTCAGGTTACTAAAGATAAGATAGACGATTTGAAAAGGATTAGTAAACATAACATAAACATAGATAGTCAGCTAGCTGAATCTAGAGAAAAATATAAAAAGATAATGACTACAATGGAAGGTAATACAGCTGGGATGATAGCTGTGTACGACAAGATATATCCAGGAACTACACTGGCCATATCAAATATAACTTATCACGTTAAGGAGGTTCATCAACATTGTAAATTTGTCCGCGATAAAGCTGATATCAAATCGATTCCTTTTTAAAATCTATATAAAAGCGAGGAGAAGAATATGCCTATTAGACCAATAGATGTAGTGAAGTCTCAAGAAGCTTCCCAAATCAGACATGCTGAAATTCAACGAATGGCCAATGCCCAAGCACAAAGCAGTAAAAATGTACAAGATGGGATTCAAGAAGATAGAACTAGAACCAGTGAAACGGCCGAAAGTGACAATAATGAATACAGATATGACCCTAAGGAAAAAGGAAATAACGATTATTATGGTTCCAGAAAACAAAAAAAAGATAAGAAGAAAAAAGATAGTAAAGATGAAACATCAGGACCTGAAAAATCAGGCGGAATTGATATATTGATATGACCATGGAGGAAGTATGGGTGCTTTAGAAGTAATATTGATTTTAATCGGAATTTTCATAATATTAATTAGCTGTGTAGTAGTGGGAAAAGAGCAGGATAGGTCAAAAAATGTTCAAAGGATTATTCCTAAGCCACAAGATTTAACTGAAGAAGAAAAAGAGAAGTTAAATCATGAGCTAAGTGTCCTTTTGGAGGGAATTAAAGAGGAAACCATAGAGGAGACAGAGGAGTACCTAAGCACATTATCTAATGAAAAAATAATGTCAGTTACTGACTTGTCAGATCAAGTATTAGAAAAGATTAAAAATAATCATGAAGAAGTTATTTTCTTATATAATATGCTAAATGATAAAGAGGAAGAACTAAAAACACTTGCTGGAAGAAGTCATATGCCTAAGGAACTTGTATCTAATGAAGAAAAAGTTGATTTACCAATTAAATCAGTTGAAAATAATAACAAGCAAATTCTTTCTCTTCATTCAAAAGGGAAATCAATTGATGAAATTGCCCGGATGTTAGGTATTGGACATGGTGAAGTTAAGTTAGTTATTGACTTGTTCAAAGCTAAATAATGAAGTTAAGTTCTGCTAGAAAGGTTCGGGTTATTTATGAAATTAAAATATTATATGAGAGGGCTGGGAATTGGAATCTTATTAGCAACCATTATTCTAACCATAGCAAATAGAAGCCTTAGCCCAAGTGATGAAGAAGTAATAGACAAAGCTATAGACTTAGGTATGGTCTTTGTACAGGAGGAGAAAGCTGATAATATTGAAAAGATATTAGACAACTTAGATCCTATACTAGAGCCTAATAGAGCAGTGGAAGATGAAGAAGCAGAGTCTATAGATGACATAGAAACTGTAGATGACATAGAAACTATAGATGACATAGAAACTGTAGATGACATAGAAACTATAGATGACATAGAAGTTGCAGATGACGTAGAAAGCAAAGATGATGTAGAGCTTACTGATAAATATATGAATTCTAATATTACATTTACAATATTAAAAGGGATGACATCTATAACAGTATCTGAAGTATTAAAAGAAGTAGGATTGATTCAAGACCCTGAGGATTTTAATAAATTTATTATTGACCAAGGAAAAGCTGGTGTAATCAGGATTGGAACATATACATTGTCAGAGAATGCAACATATCAGCAAATAGTTGATGCAATAACATAAAAAAACTTGCCATGAATACTGTCTTATGGTATAATCAGACCGTTGCAAGAAAATAGGAGCAAAATAACACACGTACACTGATTTTTTACAAGGTGCCTATATATGGTCTGTAAAGGACATGATGTGTACGGATGAAAAACCAAATGGAGGAAATTATGAGTATAGTTTCAATGAAGCAATTATTAGAAGCTGGTGTACACTTCGGACATCAGACAAGAAGATGGAACCCTAAGATGGGAGAATACATCTACACAGAAAGAAATGGTATTTACATTATCGACTTACAGAAAACAGTTGGATTAATCGAAGACAGTTATAATGCAATAAAAGACACTGTTGCTAATGGCGGTACCGTATTATTTGTAGGTACAAAGAAACAAGCCCAAGACTCAATCAGTATTGAAGCTGAAAGATGTGGTATGTACTATGTAAATCAGAGATGGCTTGGTGGTATGTTAACTAATTTTAAGACAATAACAAGTAGAATCAAACGTCTAAGAGATATTGAAAAAATGTCTGAAGATGGTACTTTTGATGTGCTACCTAAAAAAGAAGTAATTCAATTAGAAAAAGAATTGGAAAAGCTTGAAAGAAACTTAGGTGGAATTAAGAACATGAAAAAGTTACCTGATATAATTTATGTTGTAGATCCTAAGAAAGAAGCCATATGTATTCAAGAGGCTCACAAACTTGGTATTCCTTTAATAGGTATTGCTGATACAAACTGTGATCCAGAAGAATTAGACTATGTAATTCCAGGTAACGATGATGCAATCAGAGCTGTTAAATTAATTACATCTAAGATGGCCGATGCTGTAATCGAAGGAAATCAAGGAAGAGATGCTGTTGTTCAAGAAAAAAAAGAAGAATCAAAAGAGACAGCAACAAATAAAAAATAATATTTTGTTAACATGATGATCTCATGAAAACAAATGATGTTAATAAAGGTACTTTATAATAACAGGAGGGATTGCTAATGGCTATTACGGCTAGTATGGTTAAAGAATTAAGAGAAATTACTGGGGCAGGTATGATGGACTGTAAAAAGGCACTTACCGCTACAGATGGTGATATGGATAAAGCTATAGAACACTTAAGAGAAAAAGGACTAGCAGCTGCTGAAAAGAAAGCTGGTAGAATTGCTGCAG
>CAZPWO010000033.1:0-19262 GCA_964590525.1 uncultured Herbinix sp.
TATCATATGCAAATATCCAAGCTATGTCAAGTGGAAATATCTTAAGTTTCTTAAGTTTTGAACTCTTACTAAAAATTTTCTACATGCTTCTTTCTACCCGTACACCATAAGTCTTATTGCCTATAATATAATCACACACTTCCCTTATAATCTCCCCATGTCTTATCCTCCTATATATTTCTTATATGAATATCTCCCCATATCAAACTTGTTCCTCCACCAAATTCATAATTATTATCATAATACATATAGGTGACTTATTTGCCATGACATTCTATTAACATATCTCATATGTTCTGTTGTCATTTGAACAAAATATAATATTGTGTAATTTCTACCTTATATAAATTCTATCTAATTTATTATATTCCAATATCTTAATAACAGATTCAACAAAACGCTTATCTTTTTCAGCAATTTCATAATTAGGTTAAAAAGAATAAGCGTATTGTGTTCAATCTCTGTTATTTTATCTATAAACTCATTTCCAATATTGAATAAGTCATTGAGCTTTTCTATTCGTACTGTTAAGAATCATTGGATAGGCTATCCTAGATAGGACAGTTCTTCTCCGAACATGATATAATTATAGGAGGAGAAAGCCATGTCAAAAAACATTATGTGGAAATTTTCAAAAAGCAAATTGTAAAATATTCAAGCAAGGCAATCATACCTACAGGGAGTTAAGTGAGCAGTATGGGATAGCCGTTTCAACTATAAGACAATGGGTAATAAGATATAATAATACCCAATCATTTAAAGCAGAAGATAATAAAACTGATGAAGAGAAACACAGTATTAGTGCTATATGCAAATTTTTAGGGGTCCCACGTAGCTTAGTATATTATCATTTAAATAAAGAGCCTAATATATATTCAAAGGAAGAAGAAATTATCGAAATACATATAAAAGAGATATTTATACTTAGTAGAAATAATTATGGAACACGAAAGATCAAAGTAGAATTAAAGCTGATATTACAGAAACACCTATATTAGAATCTGTTCATAATGAACAAATGGAATATTTCAATAATTAAATACCAATGCTGAAAGCAGGTCAGCCTATTGAAATTACAAAGTATTTTTTAAGTAATTATAAAATATACTCTATATAATAATCCGCAGCAATATAATACACCTTGCCCCTGCAATAAATCAACATAGAAGTTGAATTATTGCAGGGGCAAGCCTTTGAAAACGAATCACCATACATAATTTGATATTTTTTCATATAAGTTTATTATTTATTCTAAATTTTACATATTTAAATACATATGATATCCTATATATATCTTACCCTTGTCTACTAACAATTACCTGTAATAAAATACATCGTTTGTGATTCTAGTTATCTTATACTCTACTTTTTATATTTTTCCAGGTAAAAAGTCTATGATTTATTAACTACACTCTTTAAAAATCTATGTCAGATTCCCAAATACATAGAAATAATAAATTTATATGTTACAATCTAATATCTTTAATTCTTATGTGTGGACTACCAAAACTGACACGCAAAAAACTTTGTTTGTCTTTTGCACACCCCGTTAAAATACTATTAAAAAAAATTAAGTCCTCACAAATACTATCAATACTTCTTATTAAATCTACTGCATCACTTATAATAGGGGGAACAAATACTGGTTCTTCAATTTTTCCATTCCTAATTATATAAGCACGATTAATTACTAGTGTTATTTTCTTATATCCATAGCAGGTTGAAAAACTATCAATATATATTCCATTAACAGTGGCTTCTAGAAGTTGTCTTAATTTCATGTTCCCAGCATCAATATAAGTGTTAGTCATTCTAACCATAGGCTTAAATTTAGCACTTATTGCCCTAGCATTTCCAGTCGAATTGCTATTGTTAATATAAGCAGTTTCGTTTGAGTTTAACATATTATTAAGTTGTCCATTCTTAATAATATGTGTCTTTTTTGCTGAAGTTCCATCATCATCATATGGAGTCCATCCAGAATATTTCAATCCTCCATCATCAATAACATTTAAAATATTGATTCCTATCTTTTCTTTAATAGAAAATTTCTTTTTTAACCCATCATCATCAATAGACAAATCTGCTTCACTCAAATGACCTAAACATTCATGAATAAATATACCTGCAGCCTTATTAGATAAAATTAGGTCGTGTTTCCCTTTTACAGATTTATTAACTTCTATATATCTAATTATTTTGTTAATCCAATCAATGTAAAATCTTTTATTTTTTTTCAAATCATTTATTTCCTCTACATATCCATAGTAAACTTCGGCAAAATCTGATATTTTGGACTGCAGTTTAATGGCAACTTCATATCCATCATAAGTATAATCTATCTCTGAACCTGTTGAGGAAAAATATGACATTCTATCACATCTTTGTATTATTTTTCCTTCATTTATAAATGATTTATTATCCTTAATACAACTCAAATAATCTAATAAAATATTTTTATATTCGAATAAATTATGTGTTTTAATAATACTATTATTCTTATATTTATTTGTTTCGCATTTTAACTTGTAATATTCTATTTGTTTCTTATTTATAAGATTTAAATTAAACTTTGAATAAATATACTTAAGGATAATATTGTAGTTTGTTTGGTCATCATATTCTTCAGAATACTCCGTCCAATCATTGCCATCAAAAACACGAAAATAAATATATCTATCATTATTAGTTATTTGTGATAAAACTCCATATTTGTCCATTTCTATGCCAGTAATATATTGCTGTGTGATTCGAATATCCGTAAATAATAAGTCATTGAATTTATAATTATTCATTATCTTATTTCTGAACATATTTCAAAGCTCCAATTGCCTCTAATTTTTGCAACTCCATGGCTATTTTATTTTCATGTACTGTACATTTGTTTATTTTTTTCATAAAGTGAATCTTTAGTAAATATATATCTGCAAAATTTATATTATAATATATACTATCCATTATCTTTTCTAAATATTCTATTCCCTTATCATATAATTCGATTGACCCATAATAAATTGCCATCATATAGAATAATTCAATTTTTTCATTGTCGTTTAATGTATTGAATAAATTTGTTGTTTGAAGTAGATTTAAATAAATATATGCTTTTTCATAATTCTCATTATTTATTTGCCAACTAGCTAGTTTCAATATTGTTTCTTTGTTTTTACTAATATATTTAACATGAAGTCTTTCAAGTTCTTCCTCAGTATAATCATTTTTTGAAATCATATAATTTTCTAAGAATAATATATCTAAATCCGATGTAAAAAAACTACATATTGCATCCAAAGGCGTTTCTACTAAAGGCTCTCCATTAACATTAAAAGATGTATTAATCAAAACATATTTTTTAGTGATATCACCGTATTCTTGTAATATTTTATAAAGACATGCATTTTGTTCTTTTGAAACAGTTTGAACTCTCGCTGTACCATCTATGTGTTTAATTCCAACTAATGATTCATCTTTTACCTTACCAACTAATAACATATAAGGACTCGTGCAACTAATGTCAAAGTACTCTGAAGCCTTAGTTTCAATAACCACTGGAGCTAAAGGTCTAAATGCTTCTCTATGTTTAATATCTTTATTTACCCGGATTTTTACACTTTCCAAGCAAGGATTTGCCAAGATACTCCTATTGCCTAATGCACGTGGTCCAAATTCTGAAGAGCCATGGAAAAATCCAATAATATTATCCTTAGCTATTTCTTTAGCTACCTTTTCCTCCAACTTATCACAATATACATATCTAAGGTTTTCCTTTCTAAGCACATCTACAATTTCTTGTTGTGAATAATTTCTCCCCAAATACATCGTCTTACAAGAATTGTTTTTTCCTTGCACTAATTCAGAATAGGCCTTATATGCTAAACCTACTGCCGTACCATCATCAGTTGATGCTGGAAAAATATATATATTTTTAAATCCCAATTTTTCAAATATTAATCCGTTCGCTACAGAATTTAAAAATATACCTCCTGCTAAACACAACTTGGTTTTTTTATACTTTTGATTTAACCACTGTATATATTTAATTAGTATATTTTGTAGTTCACTCTGAGCTTTCCAAGCGATATCTTTTGCAACTTTAGTGTTCCATTCTATTGGAGTTATATACTTGCCTATTTCATCAAGTATTGTTGAATAATCTGTTATATTTTCTTTTGTTATCATAGTAAATTTAGGATCTAAAACACTGTGGATTTGTAGAAATTCAATAATTTTCTCTATATTAGCATCAACATCACCATTAGTAAATTTAAATAATTCTAATTTATTTTTATTTTCACCTCCAAATGCTGATAAACCCATTGTTTTTCCAGCTGCTGGTAATCCCCCATCATTAAACCCCAAAGCATAAGAAAATAAGTCATAAAACATACCAAGACTTATATTAAAATAATCTCCGTATTGTTTGTTACATTCTTTTATTTTCCCATCATTTCCAATATAAGCGGTTAACTTTTCAAACTTTTTCCCATCAATCCAATGCCCTTGTTCATCAGCTACTACAATTAAGGAATCATCAAATCCCGATCCATAGTAAGCACTAGCAGCATGAACTGAGTGATGAAAAGGAATTGGAAATTCAATAATTTTACTTTTGTCTTGTATTGGAATATATTTTCGGGCTACATCTAAAGCACTTGTTATTGATCTACCAACAACTATATAATCCAACTCATCAATTTTCAAATTTGACTTATCCAAGCAGTAATTAATAGCTGCAGATGGTGGCAAAACAATATGATTTGGTTGATTAGAATAAAATCCTTGAGAATGTTTCCTCCTATCAATTCTTTCTTCTGAAATAGCAGCAATAATATTACCATCACACAGTATAGCTACCGACCTGTCATGATTTGACATATTGATTCCCATAATATAAGTTTTTTTCACTATACTTACCTCCTATTAGTTGAACATAATATAAATTTATTGTATACAGTTAATCTGTATCCTTGTTTTTTGTTCTTACTATCACTAACCCTAAGATCGCAATGAATATTAATATAATAGTTAGCATTAATGTATATATTATTCCCCCATTGTCCATCATTTTCCCATATAAATATTGGCTTACAATGTTTACTATAGATGATATAGCTGCTATAAGTGAAAACACTGATGCTTTATATGATTCACTAGAATAACTATTTATCCAAGTTGATAATACTATAAATGCTATCCCTTTAGCTAAACCAAATATCATCATTCCAGTAACAAATAAAATAATGGATTTAAAACTATGGGAGAATATAAAGATAATAAATGAAGCAAAATATAGAAATAGTAACAATATAACTATCCTAGATAAAGATGCATCTCTTTTTTTACTATATATATAACTACTTAATCCTGAAGCAAAGGTACCTAACGCAGAAACCATTAGTAAATACTGTGTATCAATCCCTACTAATGATGCAATAGGTTGCCAGATGAAATTATATGTCGTAAAAAATAAATATATCAATATAGACAATATTAAAGCATATTTTAGCTCTTTTGAATTCAATAGTTCTTTTATTCCAGCATTACCTATTTGTATAATACTTTCTTTCGTTCCATAATTATCAGGCATGAAGATAATTGAAATAATACAAATGAGGATTTCTATTGCTATAATTAAATAAAAATATATATCTAAATTCACTATTTTTACAAACATCAAAATAATCGAAACAGATAATATACCAATTATATCGAAAACTTTTGCTTTGCCTAGAATTGATTTGTATAATGATGGATTTTCAGTTTCTACACTTAACCAGGCATTAAGAGAACCACTTATTAATGCAGAACCAATACCTTTTAATGCATATGAAAAAATTAAAATAATGAATTTGTTTTGTAAAATTAAAATATATGATATTATCGTAAATAATACTCCAATATTATAAATTTTTCGTCTTCCATATTTGTCAGCAAATCCACCACTAGGATATTCGAATATAGTCGTTACCCCTAAAAAGCAAATCCATAGGGCTCCAATATTAGTAAAAGTCAAACCTTTGTTAAGTAAATATATTGTTAATATGGAGTTTGCTATTATATCAGTCACCTGTTGTAACAGATTTACGCTTATAAAAGCTACTTTACTTTTTTTTTTCAAATACATCGCCCCTTTGTTAAAGTAACCAATAACAGTAATCATAGCTTGTAATTCTTACTATTACTGAATTATATATAGTAAATTTACCAAATTATCTTTTCCACTTGATAAATACTGGATTAAAACATCAAAAACTACATTTTTTTGTATCCCTATTCAATTTATCATTTTAAATAATTTCCTAAATTCGCTTATATTTATGCATGAAGATTCAATGTTATAATCTATAAATTTCTTTGTTCTTAGTGCTTCATTAATCATTAAACTGGCCAATAAATAATATACAAAAATTTGATTTGAAGATAAATTATCCAGTTCATATTGGGGGTATCCACCTTCTTCTAACATATGTTCATAATTACCTTTTGACTTAATTCCATACATTTCTGATCTTATATCATATTCTGTATCTGGATGAATACACAAAATATAAGGCTCTATGAAATCTACAGTTTTATTCATCACTAGGGTATACATAAGATTAATGTTCTTTATAACTGTATCTATTGTTTCTCCAGGTAATCCAACTATCCATTCCAACCCAACTGCTAAATCGCATCTCTTTGCAATCTTTGTTGCGTGTAAAACATTTTCAAAACTTATATTTTTATTTGCTTTAACCAATACATTGCTATCACAGTTTTCTGCCCCAAATAAAATTGTATCACTCATTTCTTTAATATCTCTCGCTCTCTCTATGTCAAAATATTTTACATGTCCAAACAATCCAGAAACCTTAATCCCATGCCCCTTAAATGCTATAGAAATTTGTTGTACATGTTCTCTGTTATATGTAAATAATTCATCTGCCAAAAATACAATCTTTAATTTACCTGAGCATGATCTTTTTATTATTTCTAATTCACATCTAATTACCTCGCTTGTTTTCATTCTATAATTATTCCAATTTTTAGTCCCCCCACAAAAATTGCATTTAAAGGGACAACCATAGGAAGTTCTTATAGAGATAGGTAAATTAGGAATCTCCTTACCTAAACTTTTTTCAGTTATTTTAATTGTATAGTCTAGCATACTATAATCTATTATAGGTAAGACATTATAATTGGAAACTAAAGCTACACCATCATTTTCTAAAACTTCTTGATTTCGCTTATATAATATTGCTCTTGTCTTTAATCTAGAAATTACACCTTCCTCAATTGTTGTAATTTCTTTAAGTAAAGATAAAATCACATCTTCGCCTTCACCTTTAATAGCATAATCAATATTAGGGAGCAATTCAAACAACTTACCTCTTAGATTTTCCACCAGCTTACCAGTTAAAATGATTGGGATGTCCTTATTCTTCTCCTTAATTATTTTTGATATTAATTTTATAGAAAACAGACTAGCTGTGTTTGTATTTGACATATAGTAATCCGTATGAAATATATAGAGGTCTGCTTTAATATCATCAATAATTTCAAGGAGTCTATTATAATCATTTTCTTCGTAGGATCTAAAACTATTTTGCAAAGATATGAACTTTATTCCATAACCTTCATTTTTTAATAAACTTGCCAACTGCAATGGGGCCGTATTTACAACTTCCATATTAGGGTAATTTTTCACTATCATTTCTTTAAATTTTGGTTTTCTAAATGGTTGAATAATAGCTATTTTATTAAATTTGTTCATATTCTTTTGTTCCCTTCATATTCTTAATCTTTGCAACAAATTCATGGAAAACTTCCTCTTTTTGAAATAGATTTGATAGTACGGTTAAAATTTCGATAATATCTTGCTTTGTAGATTCATAATTATCTAATAAATAAGAATTCACTTTCTCTAAATTCCCCTCATAGTAGGCTAATAAAATTTCATAAACTATATTATTAGCTTCTATAAATTTCCCATTACCTCTAATTATACATCCTTCAGTTGTTTTATCCACACGATAGTCATAATCACCATCATTAATAAAAATCATAATATCCTCCTTAATTACTTTTGTGAATGTACTGGACAACATAAATCTTTTCCATGAAGCTTTTTTGTCTTATAAAAAGCCCTTATTCTACACCCTCCACCACATAATTTCAATAAGTTGCATTTTTCACAATCACTTGAAATGTCAGAAATTTTAATTTTTCTCAATGAGCTGAGTACGTCAGACTCTTTCCATATGTGTCGAATATTGGTCTCCCTTATATTCCCACACAACAATGCTTTATTGTATCCTGAAATGCTACACGGAAAAACATCTCCATTAGCAGCAATATTTATACTTGTAGTTCCCGCATGACATCCAATCTCCCTTTCGTTTCTATAGCTATCTAGTAAAAGCGGAGATTTATAATTCCATATTCTATATATGTCATCAATATTGTAACCCTGTTCTATTAATGGTAAATATAGTTCCCATGGGCAAGCTACTGAAACTGAAATGTTTTCATTTATATTTTTACTCTTTTCAATGGTTAACCTTTCTAAAAATTCATACCATTTTTCATACGAAATTTCTAATTCATTCTCTGCTTCAAAAGACCCTCCCGCCGCTATATATTTTATTACTAATATATTATTTACTCCTAACTTCTTTAACAAACTTTTGTTTTCAAAAAATGAATCTATATTAAGTTTGGTAATAACTTGGGCTACTGTAAAATTAACCCTTTCACTGATAAGTAACTTGATGTTATCTAGTACTATATCAGTTTTATCACGTGTTAATTCATTGATTGTGCTGCTAATGTTATCTAAACTAATCAACAAGTGAAATTCTGGTGTATTTTTCTTGATTTCAATTAGGTCATTCGATATTAGTGATCCATTGGTAACCAATGTTAAATCAACACCTTTCAGCTCTAGAATTTCCTTGATTAGCTCATATATTCCATCTTTAAGCAAAGGTTCCCCACCTGCCAAATTAAAATCCATAACTCCCCATTCATAAAGTTCATAGATTATATCCCGCCATTCATTTATACTTAATTCATTATCAAAATGAGTTCGATCTGCCGCTGTGCAATATTTACACTGAAAATTACATTTGTCTGTTATGTCTATATCTACTTGCATCGGAAACTCAAACATTATCTCACCCCTATCTCATACCAATATTCTGTAATTGACTTAATGTTCCAATAAAATTTTATTGTTATTTTATATAATTATATAACGCTCAGTTAATATTACAGCAAGATTATTTGCATATTACTCCAATTACTGCAAAATAAGGAACTATCAGTTCTTTTAAATTTAATTCTATTATAGTTAAAAGTTCACTAACCATATTTAATCTTCTATATTTCGTCATGTCCTAATACATCCTGGTAAACTTAGTTAATTTTTATGTCTAAACAGCTCTAAAATTTCCTAATGTTAACCTTTTCTATGAGAAGTACCAACTAGTAAAACTTAATATATGCAGTTATCCTATCGCAACTTCCCAATTATTATCTATTATAATTGATTTTCTTATATTTAGCTAATGCAACCAATTAATTAATTAATTTACTAAAAGTCTATAAGTACAGGAATGATAAAACTCCTGTACTTACACACTTTAAAAATAATTCTGTCAATATCCTAGAATGGACTTGTCCTATTCCACTGAAGAGAAGTTTTAGAAATTGACTTCACTTTAGGAATTAGGCTCTTTAAGCTAGGTCTAGGAATTACTTTTTTTCTAGAATCTTTCTTAATCATTCTTAATCATTCTCCTTTCTTTACTTATTCTAGCTGTATTTTTTATAACTAGATTGCTTTTAAATACAATAATCTAAGAAGTATTTTTATAAACTCCAAAATGTTTTTTAGAATTAAAACCATAATTGCCACCTCTAGGACTTTTGTATCATTTCACATTTAGGATTTTATTAGCTTTTATCCACAGAGTCTTACTTCATAATATGTTGCTAATTTTCATTTGTTTTCCTTTTATAATTACTGTTTCAATTAGGTATATATTGTTTCTATAAAAAAACTACAGCTTACAGTATGAAATTGACAAATA
Organism: uncultured Herbinix sp.; assembly: GCA_964590525.1. Lineage (GTDB taxonomy): Bacteria > Bacillota > Clostridia > Lachnospirales > Lachnospiraceae > Mobilitalea. The sequence continues at coordinate 10,077 of CAZPWO010000033.1, forward strand.
TACAGTTAATCTTTTTTTTATTAATCCATTAACTAATCACTTGGATTTTATAAAATTTTTTTACATTAAAATAATTATTTTATGTAATATCAACTGAGTATTATATATTCAGTTTTTACTTTTAATTATTCATCAATTACTTGCTCTACAATTATAATTCTAAGGTAATCTTCAAGTTTTATCAAGAAGTTTCGTTCATCATAATACGACAAATCGGTATATGATTTTGTTGGTTTTTATCGAATATTGCAAGATAATCTATATGGAAATTTAAAATCCAATCTAAATCGTTATTATTAAATTAATCTTAATAGAACCCTCTTGATAAGGTCTTCCAGCATCATAACAAAATACATTAATGGGAATTTATGTGTATTCAGTGTCATTATACTCAATTGCTTTTGGATTGGAAAACTCACTACCATTATTAGTTAAAACAACTAGGAAGAACTTTTTAAAAAGTTCTTTTCCCAATGTCTCATAAAGTATCTCAAAGAATCAGTAACTGATTTTGAAGTATTGGCATCCCTTAAAAAGGCTAGCATCAAACTGATTTCTACAAAATGAATTGTCAAAAGACACTTCCCACACCTTTCACCAATCATAGAATCCATTTGCACAACAGAGATTTCTGGATTCTTTTTAAATATGTTAGAAAATCATCATGGATTCGTCCCACACGGCAACTTCTATCAACTTTGATTTTGCTCTTTTATATCCCTGACTAAATTTAATCTTGCGTGGTAGAACGATATTTCTTACGTCAAATAGACAGACATATATCCACCATTCTGCCGCCACAACTATAGGATATATAACTGTTAAATAAATTAAAAGAAAGACTGACAAAAAAGTCAATCTTTCTTTTAAGTAAAGATGCAACCACTTGGCCGATATATTTAGGATTTAATAGCTTAAACAGATGTTGCAAGGTTGCGTTGCGTTTCATTTTGCATTTAAGACTAATGAATATTATTTCTCTTCTAAAATATTATATGATTTTAACAGCTTGCTTGCTTCCTCTTTTTTATCTGGATTGGCTTCTATTATCCTAGTAATTGTATCTATAGCTTCCTCTTGTTGTTTCTGGCTAGCTTCAATTTGTTCTCTTAATTTCCGCCGCCTATTATTCAATCTATGTCTTAACTCCACCATTTCTCTACTGTCTATTATACCTATTGATTGAATTGTCCATCTTTCCTTATCTCTAATGCCAAACCTTTCTAATTCATTAACTAATTGGTTACTATAATGTTCCAACTGGTCTGTATTGCTTTTATATTTTAACGTTTCTTCTTTCAGTAACACGTACTCATCCCATAATTCTTTCAAATGTTCATGATCAGTTACCATATACTTGTTATAAATATATTGGAGGTAATTATGGTTATTAACAGCCTTTATCTTCACTTTATTCATTAGGTGTATCTGGCGATTAATCTTATTACCCACCAGCTTCATATCATGGGTATTTTTTCTAGATTCCATAAATATGTACAGTGTTGAAAACATCCCCATTAATACTGTTAATAAGAATGGCAGGGTCAAATCAACTTCTACCTTATATGAAATTAATAAAAACAGGGCAAAAAGAATTATAATTATAATAAATATAGCAAAACCTATCCCCCTTAAATAACCTTGTTTGCTAATTATTTCTTCCTCTTGAGTGTTCAGCTTCAGCCTTTCCTTGTCCAAATGCTCAATATCTCTTTGAATATCTTTCTTGTAGGCTTCTTCTTCTTTCAATGTAGTAAGGTCTTTTGGCAGCTGCAATTCATAACTTTCAAAAAGTTCATATTGAAGATCAGTAATAGTAATTTCTCTGTTTTGATGTTCTAACCGCTGCTTATTTAACTTGTAAACATTACTTGCAGCATCATCAAGGGTTTCCCTATGTTCTTGTGGAATCATATCTATCTTCTGCATATCTGTTAGATAAGATGTTATCATCTGATACTCTGTCTTTGCTTCTTTAATCTGTTTATCATTTTCCTGATATAGGTCATGATTACTTTTGATATAAGTTAGAAAATCAGACTTTGCAAATTCACTTTCGTATCCACTTTTAGCATTGCTTTCATGTGAACTGGTGCCATCTACTTGCTTTGCTTTTTTTTCTTTATCTACTTTACTTTTAAGAAACTTGAAAATCCCCATTTTTTCTATGTTCCTTTCCGATATGAATCTTTCCATTCCCCTATCATACCTTGCGCCTTTTGTCTGTATTCTGTAAGCATCCCTTGAGCTTTTAACTCTTTTATTTTCTCTATCTCTTTCATCCCATGACTTTCTAGAGCCTTCTTTTTTATCTCTTGCATTTCTTCCTCTATTATTTTATGACTTTCCTCATCCATCTGGTATTTTTCCAGCTTTTGATTATACAATTCATCATTAATCATCCTTAAAGAATATAGGTGTAGCCTTAAACTTTCATTCCTTCCATTACGCTCATAAGCCTGATAGAAGATTTCTGATGCCTCCAAAAAACCCTGCGTATTAACCTTGGCAACAGCTAGGTTATGAAGCACGTCCCCATAATCTTCAGGAGATAGGCCTATGGCTTCTTCTGAATTCAGTATTCTTTCATATTCACTTACTGCTTCAGAATACTTTTCCTTCTTTAGATAGTCATTTGCCCTTAGAAAATGTTTCTTGACCGGATCATACTTTGCAATCTTATCCACCATTTTTAATATAGATTTTATCTCGTCTTCTGAATAATAATCAGCACTACATAATAAAGAAGTAACTAGGGTTTTTAAGTCTGCATTATTCGCCTTAAGCATTCTAAGCTTTTCTGCTCTTTGGCCTAGGGATAAGTCTACTTCTATCCAATCAAAAAGGTCTTCATTAAAGATATCCTCATCTACAAAACTTATATTGTGGCAGATATAATAAGATACCTCTTCTATTGAATATACTCGGACACCAGTCTTTGAAAAAAGATAAGGTCTTTTTGTACGTTTCCCATTACATAGTATCATCTTCCCCATACTTATCACCCCTTTCTTGTGCTGCTATTATATTATGTGTTTCCACTTAAGTTGTTTTGCTCAATGTTAAATTCCCATATATAATTTGTTGCAGGATATAGGTCTCCAAAACCCAAATCCTCTACTTTAATTTTAGCAAAATCCTTATTAATAAATGATATGTTAATTCCTAGTCTAGTCATACGATTTGGCCTTTCTGGAAGATTACTTAAAGCAAATCTTTCTCTTGTGCTTTCCTTTGTCATAACATTAGTGAAAAGCAAGTTAATCTCCGACTCCTTGTCAGGAATAACATCTATTGTATTATTTACTTGGAACCAAGGTGTTCCAGCTTCTGCAATCATGACCTCTTTGCTTTTTCCATCTGCATATACTAATAGGCTAACAGAATTCATAATCATATCTTCATCTATTATATTGTACTGTCTTTCTTTTTCCCCAGACATTTCTTTTGCTGCATAACAAGCTCCTTTTGAATACATACCAGCTCCAATAAATGCTCTTCTTCCTACAGAAAGCTTTTTAAGCACATCCTCTGCCCAGCCACCATCAAATCCCTCACCAGTAAAGTAGAGTGTGGATATAATCTGTTTGTAAAGGGCCTGTTCTGCTATGTTTTCTAATATATATGTAAGGTCAATGTCATTTCTGTTCAAGAAAGAATAATTTAATAATTCTGTATAATCCTTTTTAATTATTCTAGCTAGCTTTGGCTTTGTCCTTCTATTTATTTGAATCTGATAATAATTTAAGCCTTCTTTACTAAAGTCAAATAAGCCCACATCATTTGTCCATAAGGAAGAATCTTGACTAAGGGCGTAATATATATAAGAAGCAGAATGACTTATAATCATTCTTCGGTCCTCTTCAATCCCCAGTGTGGACAGGGCTTTATTTATACTAGTAAGTAGGGCAGGTGTCCTATCCTTCACACTTACAACTATTTTTGTAATAAGGTCTGTTGGAAAGTCTTTTTTAAGGAGCATTAAAGTCCTTCTAAAAAAACTTTCTAGAAGCTGGACCCCTGTTACTTCTTGTCCTTCTATATTAATTGTTTGCTCGTTTATGACTGTTTCAAGAACATTTTTAACTAATATCCCCTCACCCCTAGTTGCACATTCCACCGCTTCCCTACCAAATATCCAGCTTCCTGTCCCCTTTTTGAGACAAAGAACTGTTGGTATCCTTGGACCTATAGGAATTGGCTCAAAAGTCTTATAACTATAGCAAGATATTTCCGAGTATTCTTCCCCTAAATCATAGCCAACAATTAATTTTCTTTCATTTACCATATGATTTCCCCCACTTCAATCTGCTTAGCCTATACTGGATGAAAACATTCGGATATTATGTATTCCCCCATTACATATTGCTCCATCGCCTCTAGTAAGCTACTATCATCTTGGTCCTCTATTGCTCTTAACATAAGATTAATCTGATTATATCTGGACTCTTCTTCTACTGACATCTCCTTGTCGTATTGTAAATGAATGCTCTTCGTAAGCTTTTCTTCCCCATCAAGTTCTTCACTAATATAATATTGAACAAACTCATTATGGAACAAAACAAATTCCTTAAGGTAAATTCCATTGAATACATTTGCCATTGCTTCTGTAATATATTCTTCTGATTTATTTTCAGAAAAACGGTAGTGTATATACACTTGCTTGTTTGGATCTGTTTTATGTTCAATAAAAGTTTTATCTATTAGCCTAGCTGCTAGGTCAATATATTTTTTATAATGGAGAAAGAAAGGTAGTACAATCCCTCTTTTGTCTAAATTATCTATAGATATATCTATATAAGCAATCTCCCTATCAGACAGATCATTATTTTGGGAATTATCTTTTAGCCATGCTAGAAGATAAAAATCATTGTTCTCATAATTTAACTCTTTTCTCATTATCTCAAATATTTTTTTATCAATAAGGTCATCATGAACCAGATATTTATAGGCACTATAAGTTAGATATGCTTTTACTAAGTTACGGTCTCTAGAATCTTTACTAGGATCATTATAACAATCTATAAATACTTCAATACTTTCTACTAGATTGCTTTCTGCAAAAACCATTGCTGACAAAAGCCTTTTATCTAGTTCCCTGCTTTCAATCTTAAGGGTTTTTGCTGCCTTCCTAATAGAAAGCATGTCTTTACTTGGTCCATAATAAAATCTAACTAGATAGTCCAAGATTTTTTTATGATATCTCCCCTTTATAAACACATAATGGCACAAGCTTAATAAATCTTCTTCCTTTGTATCATTTGCCTTTTCCCCTAGTAAAGCTGAACAAAGTTTTATCAGAGAATTTATTGCAAAGTCGTTAAAAGTGAAGTTTTTAAGCATCCTCCTTGCTTTGCCGTAAAAACCTCTACTTACCATGTATTGAAAAACTCTTACACCTTCATCATCCCTTAGGATTTCTACATTAATCTGGTCAAGATATTTGTCTAGATTATCATTATCACCTTTCTCATAATAATAATCTATTAAGGTCAAGTAACAATCCCTCCTATAGTTGTCTTGGATCTTGTCCAGGCTAAGTATATTCTTTTTTACTGATATCGATTCTTTTGTTATAGTAGGCTGCCTCTCATAATGCTGGTATAGATGTAGCATAAGCATAGGCTCTTCACTATATTTCCATATTAGTTTTACACACTCTTTTATATTAAATAATGGAACAATAGTATAGTCAACAGATGCAGTATATTTGCATCCATATTTATCTGTAAGAAATACTTCCTCTTTGTCATTGTATATAGTCATAATGGCTTTTCCATCTTCTAACAAGGTAGTTCTTTCCTCCCCTAGTTCACTGTAGTAAACTGTAAGGGAGACCATATTAGGGTTTTCACAAATAATCTGATAAGAAAAGCATACTTGTGATAAATGCCCTGCCAAATCAACATTAATAACTTCTTTATGGCAGAAAAACTCTTCATATAAAACTGCAAGGTCTTTATTGATTTCATGAGCCTCTAATTGCTTTAATGCGAAAAGCTTCATCTTTTTCTCGTATGAATAGTATATTTCCTCATGTGATGACTTGTTTTTTATAATATTTGCATATAAAAATTCTTTTTTTCTGTTATTAATATTGCTGTTGTAGATAAAATATAAAAGCACTGCTTGATCCAAAGGTTCCTTGGTATTCTCGTCTATAGAATAGATATAATACTCGTACAAACCTGTAATTCTAAGCTGAGACTCCACTCCTAATTTAAACCACTTAAAATACTTGTTAGCTCCTTTTAATCCTTTAATTAACATGCTACATATTGATGATAAAATCTCCTCTTTTTTATATGTTTCATATAGGATGGTTAAGGCCCTAAAAACAAGTGGATGAAAGCTTTTCATCCTAGCGGCTAGGTAAGTATATTGATTTACAGCATCCTTAGTAAGGATATTGTTTTTTATACCATAATTCATAACTTGTATCTCAAAATCATGGAGCTGTCTAAGTAAGTAGGGTTCTTTATTATATATTGATACAGCTTCATAATAGATAACAGGACTAGTGCATCCTTTATTAAACTGATTTCTTATATGTTCTAATTTAAGACTGACTTTTGAATTATATTCTTTATCTATATATAATAAAAACCATAATAATCTCCAATCTGAGCTAGCTCTTAAGTAGTAAGACTTTATTGTCTTTGTTGCATAATCTATAGTCTCCCTATCTTTCGCATAAAGGGCTAGAAGATATAGATAAGCACAATATTCAAAAGCCGAACTTCTTCTCAACCCTATATCTTTACTAGACATCTCTTCTAAAATCTTAGCTGCTTTGTCCCTTTTATCAGATATCAAGGCTAGATGAACCTCCATTAATTCTGGTATCCTGCTTCCTTCTTCTACAAGCATATCAGTTAGAAAAGGTGACACTCTAGTACTATATGTCTTGGAATTTATCTTATTAAGTTGAAAATCTAAATAGCTTTGGACTATTTTATAGTCTGTTTCCTTGGCTTTTTTTCTTAATAGTACTTGCTTTTCCTTTTCCTCATGGACCTTTTTATGACAGAAAACCTTTACTTCTATAGTCTCCTTAAATGTCTTTATATAAATCTTTCCATAGTTTTTCCCTTTAGAAATATTCTTAGGATCTATGGTAAATAAAATTTGAAAATCATCTCCAATGAAGCGGTCTGTCCATATGCGCTTTTGTTGTAGTTTAATAAATGGCAGATCCGTACTGAGCCTAATCTCTCCATATCCCCAATTGTTTTTCCTAAGAATCAACTTATCCTTTATCTCATCATCTGAAGATATATCATATTTAAGTTCTCTTTTATCAATATTTAAGTTTATTGCTTTCTTCTTTTCTGTTAAAATTAAAAACTCTTCTAAAGCCTGGCTTGTTGACAGGCTTTTTAAAAGTTTTCTATATGTAGTAAGGTAATTACTATTGTCCCTTAGTATTGCTTTCTCAAATTCTTCTGAACGAAACAGTTTCATTGCTTCAGGCCAGTCAGCTTTTGCTAGGTTTGTAAACTGAAAAAGGTCCTCCACTTTACCAATGGAAGTCATAGCATAAGGAGCTATTATCTTAACTAAAAAGGGAAGCTGATATTCACCGCAGTCGCTTACAATTGTAAGTTCTCCCTCAACCTCATCCCCTGGCTTAAGAAATGTAGCATTAAATATATATGTAATGGTCTTGTCTTTTCCAACAAAACTATTACTTGGCAAAGTTAATAAGCGATTAGATGAATAAATAAGACCCTTCATCCTTCGGTTAATAGAATTTGTTATCCTAATAGAATCCTCATAAACTTGCCCAGCAACAACTTCAATACTGATTTCCTCCTTAGAAAAACAAAGCAAAGGAGGCTGGTATTCAAACTTGCCCTGTGATAAAGCTTCAATCTTCTCCTTCAACATATCACCCCATGGATATCTTTTTCATTTAAAAGTAAATACCATATGTTATAATGTAATTAGACTTGTTACAATTATAATGTATTTAGATAAAAAAATCTAGTCTATGTCAACATAATATGGTAAATTACAAAGAAGGGAGATTTTATATACTATGACTAATCAAAACAAACAATTTCACGGAAGCGACTTAGAGCTTGTTGAAAAGATATATGGAATAAAAAAAGAGGATATAATCAGCTTTTCTGCAAATGTTAACCCCTTAGGGATTTCACCAAAACTTCGTGAAAATCTAAGGTATAAGATAGATGTTATAAGTAGCTATCCAGACAGAGACTATACTTCCCTACGGAAAGAAATTGCAGCCTATAGCAATGTTAATATTGATAATGTAATTGTGGGAAATGGTGCTACAGAACTTATTTCTCTTTTTATTAAAATTCTAAAGCCGAAAAACGCCCTTATTATAGGGCCTACCTATTCTGAATACGAAAGGGAGCTAACTTTAGAAGGTGGACAAGTAAAGTATCATCAGCTAGATGAGGAAAGGGATTTCAACTTAGACTTAGCTAGCCTAGAAAAGGACTTGGAATCAGACGTGGACTTACTAATTATATGTAATCCTAACAATCCTACTTCATCGGTAATTGAAAATAAAGATATGGAAGAAATACTGAAGGTCTGTAAGAAAAGGAATATATTCCTGATGGTGGATGAAACCTATGTGGAATTTGTAGATGATATAGATAAGGTTAGCTCTGCTCCATTAAGCAAGCAATACGACAATATTATTATCCTTAGGGGAATATCAAAATTCTTTGCTGCCCCTGGCCTTCGCTTAGGATACGGAATCTGTGGCAATAAAGATCTACTAGATGAGATAAACAGGCAAAAGAATCCTTGGTCCATTAACTCTCTTGCCGCAGTTGCTGGGGAGATAATGTTTACTGATGATAAATACATCAATGAAACTAGAAGGCTTATATCTACAGAAAGACAAAGAATCTACTCGCTTTTAAGTTCCAATAAGAATGTCAAGTGCTACAAGCCCAGCGCTAATTTTATGCTTGTAAAAATCCTGAAAGAGGATATTAGCTCCCAGGATTTATTCCAGGCTGCTATAAAAGAAGGCTACATGATAAGAGACTGCTCCACATTTCCCTTCCTAAGCAACAAATTCATACGCTTCTGCTTTATGAATGCTGAAGATAATGACAGGCTAATTGAAGTGATTGATAATAATTTAGTTGAGTAAGATTGTGCCAAAAGCCCTGGAGGTTTCTATGGGTGACTTGGGGG
>CAZPWO010000034.1:0-8355 GCA_964590525.1 uncultured Herbinix sp.
CTCCTAATCAGCAACCAGCTAAGGCCTATTGAAATTACTATAAACATTAAATAGACTAATATTAGATTATAGGAGTTTCTTACCGCGAATGAGGTAAAAACATGTAAGGCCTTTCCGATTCTATTATTTAAATAAGTTGAATCTATTATGGGAATAAAAAGAAATACCAATACAGGAACCCCAATAGATACAATTGTTTTAACTGCCTTGTTCATTCTATAATACGCACAAGCTATAAGATATCCAGCAATTAATACGAACATATACACTGCTGTTGCTGCTAGAATAGCTTCAATATTATTTACAAGAATATGTCGATTTGAAAATCGTTTTTCAAAGGTCATATCAAACAGCCCTTTCATTACAAATGCATCATTATTAAAAAGTGAAGAGACTATATTTAGTATAGTCCTATCTATTAGTGCCATAAATACACTTGCTAATAATATGGAAATTAATTTACCAAGAAATATACTTTTTCTTGACAAACTATTTTGTAACATCATTGTAAATGTTTCTTTAAAATAGGACAAAGCAAGAACGAATAAAAAGATACAAGTTGTAAACTCCATCCCACCAACGAAAAAGGGACCCCCTTTAAGAATATTTGAAAGAATAATAGACATAGCTATAATAAAGAAAATGGCTAAATAAAAAAACTTTATTGAGCTTATAGTATTATAAATGTGATACTTTGTTGATACTTTAATATTCATTTTAACCCTCCTATGAGTTTGTAAGCTGAATGAACAACTTCTGCAAATCCATCTTAGTAACTTCTAGCCCGTCAGACAAATCTTCCCTATTCACCTTGCCTATGATATAAGCAGATTTAAGGCCTCCAATAGAATCTACCCCTATTACATCTTTGTCAGCTATATATTCATCTACCAAGGAAGCTTTTCCTGATAGAGTATAACCTTGGGTCATTAGACTATCTTTAGATTCGTTTTTAATAATCTGTCCATTTTTAATAATGATAATATCATCAATTATATTAGAAATCTCTTCTATAAGATGAGTTGATATTACAAAGGTAGAAGGAGATTTACTGTATTTTTCAATTAACAATTTGTAGAACATTTCTCTATGATTTGCATCTAAACCAAGAACAGGCTCATCAAAAAGCACATAAGGTGTATTTACAGAAAGGCCAATTATAACTTTGAATATTGAATTATATCCAGTGGATAATGTCCTTACTTTTTTATTAATATTTAATTGAAAATCATCTGCAAGCTTGCCAGAATACTCTGTATCAAAGTTGGGATAAAACTCCTTGGTCCAGCGAAAAACTTCTTTAATCTTCATAGTTGGTGGATAGAAATTTTTCTCCCCCATCATATAGATTTTATTTAATGCTGCATCATTCTCCATAGAAACCATACCATCCACCAATACACTTCCCCAATCAGGAAATATACGATTAGTGATTATGTTAAGCAAAGTGGATTTGCCCGCAGCATTTCTCCCTAGTAATCCATATATCTTTTTTTCTTCAAATGTAAGGGATACCTTGTCAAGAGCCTTGGTATCTCCAAAATTTTTACAAATATTTTTAACTTCTATGCTCATCCTCATACCCTCTTTCCAACATCCTAACCACATCTTCCTTTGAGACATCTAGTTTCTTTGCTTCAATAATTAAATCTTTAATAAAGTTTTCATAAAAGTCTTCTTTTCTTTTGGACTTCAGCCTATGGACAGCCCCTTTAGCAACAAACATCCCAATCCCCCTTTTCTTATATATGTTGCCTTCGTCTACCAATATATTAATCCCCTTAAGGGCTGTGGCAGGATTGATTTGATAGGTGACTGAAAAATCGGTTATAGAAGGAATTTGGCTTTCCTCTTCAAAGGCAGCAGACAAGATAGCATCCTCAATTCCTTCAGCAATTTGAATAAATATAGGGTCTTTATCATTAAAATTGTTTTTCAAACAAACCCTCCTTTACATTACTGGTTAACTAGTCGACTAACTAACTAATACACTACAGGAATAAAATTCATTTGTCAAGTCTTTTTTTAAAAAGCTTCCTCCTATTGCAAAATAAAGTTTTTTTGTATAATATATATAGATAGGACCTATAGTAAGTAGAGGTCCTAAACAGGGAGGTTTTTTTATGGAGTATGAATTATCTAACATAGTCTTTGCTTTTACATTAACACTTTTAGCAGGTTTGTCCACTGGTATAGGAGGTTTAATTGCACTTCTTACAAATAAAACAAATGAAAAGTTCTTATCTGTTTCACTAGGTTTTTCTGCAGGTGTTATGATATTTGTTTCATTTGTTGAGATTTTTGATGAGGCTAAAGTTACTTTAATGGCTGAATTAGGTGAAAAACCTGGTGCTTGGGCTACAACAGGGGCTTTCTTTTTAGGTATATTAATCATAGGGGTTATTGATAGATTAATACCAGAAGATCACAATCCACATGAAGTTCATACAGTTGAGGAAATGGATGGCAATAGTGAACATCACAAAAACAGTCTTATGAGGACTGGAGTATTTACTGCACTGGCTATTTCTATACACAACTTTCCGGAAGGGTTTGCTACTTTTGTAGCAGCTTTAAGTGATCCTAAATTGGGTATTTCTATTGCAGTTGCAATAGCTATTCATAATATACCGGAGGGAATATCTGTTGCAGTTCCTATATTTTATGCTACAGGAGATAAGAAAAAAGCTTTTTTATACTCATTTTTATCAGGACTTGCAGAGCCTATTGGTGCAATAGTTGGGTTTTTGCTTTTACGACCTTTTCTCACAGATACATTGATGGGGATAACATTGGCAGCAGTTGCAGGTATTATGGTTTATATAAGTTTGGATGAGTTATTACCTGCTGCTAGGGAATTTGGTAAACACCACGAAGCAATTTATGGTCTTGTAGCTGGAATGGTAGTAATGGCTTTAAGTACATTACTACTTATGTGATTTTACAGCAAAATGAAAATCCTGGCATATAATAAAACTACACTATTATTTATGGCAAGAGTTTTAGTAGAAGGAAAAATCATATAATTAGAACTTTGGCGGCAAGGAGACATAACATGTATTCTTTATTATTAGCTTTAATATATCTGGCATTTATTAGTCTTGGATTACCAGATGCACTATTGGGCTCTGCTTGGCCTACAATATATCCAGCAATGAATCTACCTATATCTTATGCAGGTATAGTGTCTATGATCATCTCAGTAGGTACCATTATAGCCAGCTTGAATTCTAGCCGACTAATTAATAAGTTTTCTACAGGACTAGTAACGGTTGTAAGTATATCAATGACGGCAGTTGCTCTATTTGGTTTTTCATTTTCAAGTCAGTTTTGGATGCTTTGTGTATGGGCAATTCCCTACGGTTTAGGTGCAGGTGCAGTAGATGCGGCTTTAAATAATTTTATAGCATTACATTACAAGTCTAGACATATGAGCTGGTTGCATTGTTTTTGGGGTCTAGGGGCATCTATGGGACCCTACATAATGAGTTACAGCATTGTGGTCAAAAGTAGATGGGAGACTGGTTATACTATAGTAGGCATAGTACAGGGGTTATTATCTATAATATTAATTTTTAGCCTACCTCTATGGAGAAAAAAGGAAAATGATATAAGCAATAGTAACAGTGGTAAAGTTAAAAGCCTGACTATTCTTGAATCTTTGAAAATAAAAGGAGTGAAGCAAATTCTTGTGGCCTTTTTTGCATATTGTGCTTTGGAGGCTACGGCAGGCCTATGGGCTAGTAGCTATCTAGTACTTCACCGGGGGATTCAAGCTGATATAGCAGCAAAATGGGCCTCAGTATTCTATGTGGGTATTACAATTGGAAGATTTATAAGTGGTTTCATAACAGAAAAGTTAGGCAATCGTAATATGATTAGAATAGGGCTGCTTCTTATTGCCATAGGGATTCTAATTGCTATAATGCCAATTGACGCCACATATGTGACTTTACTAGGCTTACTACTTATCGGGTTTGGATGTGCACCTATATACCCTTCAATCATTCATGAGACACCTAGAAATTTTGGAACAGAAAATTCACAAGCCATTATAGGAATACAAATGGCGAGTGCATATACTGGCATTACATTGATGCCACCACTATTTGGTTTTCTTATAAAACGTGTATCTATAGGTATATATCCTTTATACTTAAGTATATTTCTTGTAATAATGTTTCTTATGACTGAAAAACTTAATAAGATAGTTGGGAATAAAAAAACAATTATATAAAATAAATCAGCATATATATAGAAAGATTGGTGAAGGTATGACATTACTACAATTAAAATATGTTATTACTGTTGCAAGGAATAATTCAATGAATAAGGCTGCCCAGAAACTATTCATATCCCAGCCCAGTCTTTCTGCAACGATTAAGGAATTGGAAAATGAACTTGGATTTGAACTATTTATCCGCTCTAATAGGGGTATTGTAATAACCCCTGAAGGGGAAGAGTTTCTTGCTTATGCTAGGCAAGTGCTGGATCAATATGAACTTCTTGAAGATAGGTATTTTCACAAGGGAGTAAAAAGGAAATTCAGTGTATCAACCCAGCACTATACATTTGCAGTAAAAGCTTTTGTGGAAACAGTAAAGCAAGTTGGTATGGAAGAATATGAATTTGCAATTTATGAAACTAAAACCTATGATATTATTAAAAATGTGAAGAACTTTAAAAGTGAGATAGGGGTTTTGTATTTAGATGATTTTAATGAAAAGGTGATTATGAAGTTGATAAATGAAAACAGTCTGGAATTTATTCAGCTTTTTCAATGTGATACATTTGTCTATCTATCTTCAGAACACCCCTTAGGAGAACAAAAAGAGATTTCCATAGAGGAATTAAAAGAATTCCCCTGTCTGTCTTTTGATCAGGGAGATAATAATTCGTTCTTCCTTGCGGAGGAGGTATTTAGTACTTACTCATATAAAAGGATTATTAAAGCCAGTGACCGGGCGACATTTCTTAATTTAATGATTGGATTAAACGGGTACACACTTTGTTCAGGAATAATTAGTGAAGAGTTAAATGGGTCTGCTTATAAAGCAATACCACTTAAAGAAGAACATATAATGCGCATTGGATATATTAAAAGAAAGGGAGCCACTACAACAAAGCTAGCAGATTTGTATCTGGAAGAACTGGAAAAATGTAAGGTTAACTTGCTATAATTGTTTCTTATTATTAAGAAACAATTATATAAAGGAAGGGAAAACCATGAAGATATATGTAGATGCAGATGCCTGCCCAGTGGTGGGTATTGTTGAGAAAATAGCGAAAAGGTACAAACTAGCTGTTATGCTATTGTGTGACACTAATCATATGCTGACTTCTGATTACAGTCAGGTTAAGATTGTTGGTGCAGGTACAGATGCAGTTGATTATATGCTGGTAAACTTATGCCAAAAAGGAGATCTTGTTGTTACACAAGACTATGGTGTGGCGGCAATGGCTCTTGGTAAAGGGGCATATGCCATACATCAATCGGGCCGTTGGTATACAGATGATAATATAGAATCTATGCTAATGCAGCGGCATATAAGCAAAAAGATAAGAAGGTCTTCTAGAAAGAATAATTTTAAAGGTCCCAAAAAAAGAAGAGAAGAAGATGATATACGATTTGAAGAATCCTTTGAAAAACTAATTTTAAAAAACATATAAGCATATATAAGCAACCATTATCCTATGAGTACTTTGAAAATAGCTATAATGGTTGCTTTTTATGTAAAAACAAATATAATTAAGCCAGATTATGGTTGACACGACATATAATATGGTTTATACTGTACATGGACTGGAGAAGAGTTACATATAATTACTAGTTGGCCTTGTTTGAATTAAAGGCTTTACTGAAATAATACAATAATAAAATAATAAGGTAAGAAAGTTATGAATGTGTATTTTGTAGTTTTTTTGAAATCAAGAATTTTTTTGAACCTTGAAAAAATAAAAGGGTCGTAGTATTAAAAAGCTATTTAAATCATGCATTATTCAAGCATGACAGTTGTATTTGTATTAATTGCAAAAGACAAATAATACCATAGGTTAAGGTGGTTTTTATAAATCGAGAATTACAATTAAATAATATTAACATAATATAGCTTGTGTCTTTTATAGATAGAGGCTTTTTATATTGCATAAATGATTGTATTGGGTAACTTGGGGGAGGAAAAGTAGATTGAATCTTCCTTATTTATTATTTGTTGTTAAAAAAACATAAAAAGGGGTGATGGATTTTTAAAGTAATTAGCAACAACAATAAGTAAGTTGGATAAATTATGTGAAAGGGGAATAATAATGAAAAGGAAATTTAAGAAAGGTATTTCTGTCTTACTGGCTTTTGCAATGGTTTTTGGTATTATGAGTAATATTAACTTTGCCGGTAACACAAGTAAGGAAGCGGAGGCATTTGCTGCTTCAACAGACCCGTATAGAGACAGGTTTATGGAATTGTGGGATGATCTTCACGACCCAGCCAATGGATATTTTAGTCCAGAGGGAATACCATATCACTCAATAGAAACCATGATTGTGGAGGCTCCAGATTATGGACATGTTACCACTAGTGAGGGTATGAGTTATTATCTATGGCTAGAAGCTATGTATGGTAAGTTTACAGGAGATTTTTCATACTTTGATACTGCTTGGGAGACGATAGAAAAATATATGATCCCAACTGAAAAAGATCAACCTAATTCAAGTATGGCAAAATACAATCCAAACGATCCTGCAACTTATGCTCCTGAATGGGAAGATCCTAGTATGTATCCTGCAAAATTAGATTTTAATGCAGCTGTAGGTACTGATCCTATCTATAATGATTTAGCAAATGCTTATGGAACCAATACCATTTATGGTATGCATTGGCTTCTAGATGCAGACAACTGGTATGGATATGGAAGTCGCGCCGATGGAAGAACAGCACCATCCTATATTAATACTTTCCAAAGAGGTAGTGAAGAATCAACTTGGGAAACTATTCCTCAACCTTGTTGGGATGATTTATCAATGGGTGGACCAAATGGATATCTTGATCTGTTTACTGGTGATGATGAGTATTCACAACAGTTTAAGTATACTAATGCACCTGATGCCGATGCAAGGGCAGTTCAAGCAACATATTGGGCTAACCAATGGGCGCAAGAACATGGAGTAGACATTAGTGAAAACGTTGATAGAGCAAGTAAGATGGGTGATTATCTTCGTTACTCTTTCTTTGATAAGTATTTCAGAAAAATAGGTGATTCTGATCAAGCAGGTAATGGCTATGATTCAGCTCATTATCTAATGTCATGGTATTATGCATGGGGCGGCGGAATTACTGCTGACTGGGCATGGGTTATAGGCTCTAGTCATAATCATGGTGGTTATCAAAATCCTATGGCAGCATGGATTCTATCTAATGATCCAGATTTTAAGCCAGCTTCAAACAATGGTGCTGATGATTGGGCTAAGAGTTTAGAACGTCAGCTAGAGTTCTATCAGTGGCTTCAATCTTCAGAAGGTGCAATTGCAGGTGGTGCAACGAATTCGTACAATGGTCGTTATGAACCTATTCCTGCAGGTACTTCAACATTCTACGGAATGAGCTATGAAGAAAATCCAGTATATTTAGATCCTGGTAGCAACACTTGGTTTGGTTTCCAAGCTTGGTCTATGCAAAGAGTTGCTGAATATTACTATACTTCAAAAGATTCAAGTGTAAAAACCCTATTAGACAATTGGGTAGACTGGGTTAAGTCTGTAGTTATCCTTGGTGATGATGGAACATTTGCTATTCCTAGTGATATTGATTGGTCAGGTCAACCTGATACTTGGACAGGCAGTTATACGGGCAATTCCAATCTTAGCGTAACAGTAGAAAGTTATGGACAAGATTTAGGTGTAACAGGTTCTCTTGCTAACGCATTATTATTCTATGCAAAAGCAACTGATGATGACGAAGCGCGTTATATTGCTCAGGAATTATTAGATCGTATCTGGAATTTATACAGGGATGATAAAGGTGTAGCTGCTCCTGAAAAAAGAGGAGATTATTCTAGATTCTTTGAACAAGAAATAGCTGTACCAGCAGGTTGGTCTGGAACTATGCCTAATGGTGATGTAATTGAACAAGGTGTAACTTTCCTTGATATTCGTTCTAAATATTTAAATGATCCTGATTATGCTAAATTAGAAGCAGCATATAGGGCTGGTGAAGATCCTGAATTTACTTATCATAGATTCTGGGCACAGTGTGACGTTGCTATTGCTAATGGTATGTATTCAATCTTATTTGTAGAGGGTGGAGAAGATCCAGTAGATCCTACACCAACACCTATACCAGAAGATCCAACGCCAACACCA
>CAZPWO010000034.1:8455-18832 GCA_964590525.1 uncultured Herbinix sp.
AAGCCAGAAGATCCAACACCAACACCAAAGCCAGAAGATCCAACACCAACACCAAAGCCAGAAGATCCAACACCAACACCAACGCCTAAACCGGATCCTGAAGGTGATTTTAATTTAAATCTAAGCAATAATGGTAATAGTTCAACTCAGACTAATACTATTACTAATAATATTACTTTATCACATAATGGTGGAGATAATATTGATTTATCTAAATTAAGTATACGTTATTATTATACAAAAGAAGGATCCGCTTCAGAAGTGTTCAATTGCGACCATGCGGCTATTCAAATGAACAGATCACCCTGGTATTCTTCATATACGGGTTCTGTAGATGGTAATTTCACTAATTCATATTTTGAAATTACATTTAGCAGTAACGATAGTTTTATACAAGGTGATTCCCTATCTGTAAATACTAGAGTGCATAAAAATGATTGGTCAAACTACAATCAATCTAATGATTATTCATTCGGTAATGATAATAGAGTTACTGTTTATTATGATGGTGCCCTAATACTTGGGATTGAACCATAACTTGTAATAATTAAATTTTAATTTTCTCCCACTATACAATGTATTTGTATGGTGGGAGATACTAATATAAATAGGAGGTTAATTAATAATGGATAAAAGAAAATTATGTTCATTAATAGTTGCGGTTAGTATACTTTTTACTACCATATCATCATTTACTCCCGCTACTAAAGTAGAAGCTAACTCTGATTTTAATTATGGAGAAGCTTTACAAAAGTCTATTATGTTTTATGAATTCCAGCGCTCTGGTAAATTGCCCGAAGATAAAAGGGATAACTGGCGTGGAGATTCAGCTATGAATGATGGAGCAGATGTTGGACTAGATCTTACTGGCGGCTGGTATGATGCTGGGGATCATGTTAAGTTCAATCTTCCTATGGCTTATTCACAAACAATGCTTGCTTGGGCTGTTTATGAAGCAGAGGATGCTATGGCTCAAAGTGGTCAATTAGATTATATTCTAGATAGTATTAAGTGGGTTAGTGACTACTTAATTAAATGTAATCCATCAGCCAATGTATTCTATTATCAAGTGGGAAATGGTAATGCAGATCACTCTTGGTGGGGTCCAGCAGAAGTTATGCAGATGGATAGACCTGCTTATAAGTTGGATATGAATAATCCAGGTTCTTCAGTGGTTGCTGGTTCAGCAGCAGCTTTGGCATCAGCTGCGGTAGTATTCCAAGATAAAGATCCGGCTTATGCAGCTACTTGCCTGCAGCATGCTAAAGAATTATATGCCTTTGCAGAAAACACTAAAAGTGATAGTGGTTATACGGCTGCTAATGGTTTTTATGATTCTTATAGTGGTTTCTATGATGAATTATCATGGGCAGGAGTTTGGATTTATCTAGCAACAGATGATAATACTTATCTTGATAAAGCAGAAAGTTATGTTAGTTATTGGGATAGGGAAGATCAATCTGATGACATTTCCTATAAATGGGGCCATTGTTGGGATGACGTTCACAATGGTGCAGCTCTACTTCTTGCTAAAACAACTAATAAAGCTATATACAAAGAAGCAACTGAAATGCATCTAGATTTTTGGACTGTAGGTTATAATGGCAATAGAATCAATTACACTCCTAAGGGATTAGCATGGCTAGATACTTGGGGAGCACTTCGTTACTCTACTACAACAGCATTTTTGGCAGCTGTATACGCTGATTGGGAAGGTTGCACTAGTGCTAAAGCAGATATATATAATGATTTTGCAAAAAAACAAGTTGATTATGCCCTAGGTAGTACAGGAAGAAGTTTTGTAGTTGGATTTGGACAAAATGCTCCTGAAAGACCACATCACAGAACTGCTCATAGTTCTTGGGGCGACAGTATGACTGCTCCTAATTATCATAGACATAGCCTAATTGGTGCCCTTGTTGGTGGACCAGGTAATGATGATAGTTATCAGGATGATGTAAGTAACTATATTAATAACGAAGTTGCAACTGACTACAATGCTGGATTTGTTGGTGCCCTTGCTAAAATGTATGAAGATTATGGTGGCAATCCAATAGCAAATCTTACAGCATTTGAAGAAGTAACCAATGATGAGTTTTATGTAATGGCTGGTACTAATGCGTCTGGCTCAAACTTCCTTGAAGTTAAGGCTCTAATGCACAATCAATCTGGTTGGCCAGCGAAGAATGGGGACAAACTTTCATTTCGTTACTTTGTTGATATAACAGAAGTGGTAAATGCAGGATACTCTGTGAATGAGATAAGCGTATCAACGAATTATAATGCAGGTGCTAAGGTTACAGGCCTTCATTCTTGGGATGCGGCTAATAATATCTATTATGTAGATGTTGATTTTACTGGAACGAATATATATCCAGGTGGCCAACCTGCATTTAAGAAAGAGGTACAATTCAGAATAGCAGCTCCTATGAATACAAATGTATGGGATAATAATAATGATTATTCTTATCAAGATATTAAGGGAGTTTCATCTGGAAATACAGTTAAATCAATATATATACCTGTATATGATGATGGGGTTCTAGTATATGGTCAGGAACCAGTTAGAGGTGGAGGTCCAACTCCTACTCCTACACCAGTTCCAGCAACACCAACGCCTAAGCCAGTTGACCCAACACCAACGCCAAGGCCAGTTGACCCAACACCAACGCCAAGGCCAGTTGACCCAACACCAACGCCAAGACCTGTAGATCCAACACCTACACCAATACCAGGTCCAGGTACTGATAGTGACTTTACATTGAATCTAAGTAATTCGGGTAATAGTGTAAGTCAGACAAATACTATAACAAACAATATTGAAATTAAACATAATGGTGGGGATGACATAGATTTATCAAAGCTTAGTATAAGATATTATTATACTAAAGAAGGCTCTGCTCCAGAAACGTTTATCTGCGATCACTCTGCTATGCAGCTGAACAGGTCACCCTGGTATGCTCCTTATACCTCTTCAATACAGGGTAATTTTGCAGGCTCTTATTTTGAAATCACATTTGATACTATGGATAAGTTTGTAGAAGGTGCTACTCTTTCTGTTAATACTAGAGTCCATAAAAGTGACTGGTCCAATTACGACCAATCCAATGATTATTCACATGGAAATTCAAATAGGATAACTGTTTATTATGGTAATGAACTAATACTAGGTATTGAACCATAATATATAATAAATTTATAATAGTAAAAGGGAATGTCGAAATGACGTTCCCTTTTACTATGCAATTTATCTTGAATAAATTAAAAGCATATGGTAATATATACATAGATTAACGTGATTACTATAGATTTTCTATTTATTGTAAAGGACGTATGAAAAGGAGAAATCATAATGGCTATGTATGAGATGAAAGCAGAGTACTACACAGGTATTGACTTTATAGACCAAGAGCATAAAAAGTTATTTGAGATTGCTAATAAGGCTTATGAATTATTAGAGAATGAGTTTATTCCAGATAAGTATGATTATATTATGGAAGTGGTTGATGAATTAAGAGATTATATGCAGTACCATTTTGACCATGAAGAAGAATACATGAAAAGTATAAAATATAAGAGGTTTTTATCACAAAAAGTTGCTCATGATGACTTTATTGAAAAAATAAACAGTTATGATTCAGAGATAGTTGACGAGAATCAGAAGGATTCTTTGTTAGAATTATTAGAATTTTTAACATCATGGTTAGTACATCATATTTATGAAAAGGATAAATTAATTGCTGAAGATTAATTTTGTTTATCTTTTAATATAAAAACAAAAAAAGCGGATACTAGTTTTAATGCTAGTAGACGTTTTTTTATTAGTTTATTATCATACAAAACATATTTAGTTAATATAAAACTGGAATTTTGTGAAATTACTGGAACAATTCATTTCCTTATGGTAGAATGATTAGGAAAAACGATAATATTAAAAGTTTTTAAAATTTGAAAGGAGTGGACAGAAAGATGATACTTGAAGGAAAAGTGGTTGTTGCACAAGGTGGTGGACCAACTGCTGTAATTAACCAATCATTAGTTGGAGTTGTATTAGAATCAAGGAAATTCCCCCAAATCACAAAAGTTTATGGGGCTGTAAATGGTGTGGAGGGTATTATAAATGAGGATTTTATTGACTTAACCCAAGAGACTACTCATAACTTAGAACAGGTTGCTATAACTCCTTCGTCTGCCTTGCACTCAACTAGAGACAAGCCAGATGAAGCATATTGCAAAAAAATGTTTGAGGTTTTCAAAGCACATAATGTTAGATATTTTTTCTATATAGGAGGAAATGATTCATCTGACACTGTTAGGATTGTTAATGAGGAAGCAAAATCTTCAGGCTATGAGTTTCGTGCAATTCATATACCCAAGACAATTGATAATGACTTAGTGATGAGTGATCATACTCCAGGATATCCATCAGCTGCAAAATATGTAGCTCAAGCCTTTATGGGTATGAATTTGGATAATCGTGCACTTCCAGGAGTTCATATAGGTGTTGTTATGGGAAGACATGCAGGCTTTTTAACAGCAGCAGCTTCAATTGCTCAAAAATATCCTGATGACGGTCCTCATTTGATTTATCTTCCTGAAATAGATTTTTCTATAGATAAATTTCTTGCAGATATAAAAGAAACTTATGAAAAGTATGGAAGATGTCTGGTTGCAGTATCTGAAGGAATTAAAAATAGTGACGGGCAACCAATTATTACTACTATAGTAGAAGCAGAGGAAGATGCCCATGGTAATACTCAGTTATCTGGTACTGGTGCTTTAGGAGATCTTTTAGCAGAGCAGATAAAGACAAAGCTGGGTATTGATAGGGTAAGAACAGATACATTAGGATATGTTCAAAGATCTTTTCTCGGTTGTGTCTCTAAAGTTGATCAAATGGAAGCTAGAGAAGTTGGAGAAAAGGCTGCACACTTTGCTATATGGCATAATATGGATGGATCAATTACTATTAACAGAACAGGAAATTATTCTGTAGATTATCAAATTACGGATTTAAAAAATGTTGCTGCTAATACTAAGCTTATGCCTGATAACTTTATTAATGAAGCTGGTAATAATGTGACAGAAGATTTCAAAAATTATTTACGACCTCTATTAGGTGATGATATGCCACAAGCAAGTATGCTAAGGGCACCAAGGGCTAAGAAAATCCTAAACCCTGACAAGTAAAGGGGGATAAAAATGAGTGATAAACAGATTAAAATTGCTGGAATTTCTGGAAGTTTAAGGCAAGGTTCCTATAATACAGGTACAATACTTGCTGCTAAAGAACTTCTTCCAGATAATGTTGTTATGGATGTGATTTCTTTATCAGATATACCAATGTTCAATGAAGATGTTGAATCCCAAGGTATTCCACAAGCAGTAGTTGACTTTAAGGAAAGGTTAGCAGGTGTAGATGCAGTATTAATAGCAAGTCCGGAATACAATTTTTCATTTTCAGCATTATTGAAAAATGCACTAGACTGGGCTTCAAGAGGTGAAAACACCCCATTGTATGGTAAACCACTTGCTATAATCAGTGCTTCCCCAAGTATGCTAGGAGGAGCTAGAGGCCAGTATCAACTTAGACAGGTTTGCGTTTCCTTAAATCTTTTACCAGTTTGTAAACCTGAAGTATTTATTTCAAGTGCACATACTAAGTTTGATGAAAATGGTAAGCTAACTGATGAAACAACAAAAGAGCTTATTAAGGAATTGCTGGATGCTCTAATTAATAATGTAAAAGACAAATAGATAATAAAAATATAATTTAAGCCATTCTGTAGAATACAGGATGGCTGTTTTTTTTGCAATAATTAACAAGAGGCAAAAACTAATGTCAGACAAATTGATGAATAAACTAATAAATAACACGAATGAGTATAATTATCTGAAATAAAATTAAATTTATGCTATAATAAAGTTATATTGGTGATTTAATGAGTTAACAAACGTTTTTCTTAAAAAGAGGGGCGTTTTTTAACGCCAGTCTCTGTAGTAATATGTGTAAATGTATTTAAAATTGGAAAGGAAGATTGCATGTGTTAAATAAGAAAATGAAGTCAAAGATTAATAAGTCTGGAAACTGGGAAAGATTATGTAGAAATATTTATCAGAAGGTTGATCTTTCGGCAGAGGCAAGAAAAGCAAGAAAAAACTGCAAGAATCAATTAAAAAGTATTGAGGGCGGGTTAAATGCTAGTAACTATGACTATCGCACCCAGGTCTTATCATTTTGGAGTAAGTATGGTATTAAAGCAAAAAAAATATGGTATGACCTATATTGCTATAAGGATGGAAAGTATAACCCTCATTATATACCTGAGGATATATATTGGACAAAAATATATCCTGCATATAATAAGGTCGATTTTCGAAAAGCATATACTGACAAATGTTCTTATAATCAATTGTTTCCCTATCTAAAACAACCACGGACAATTATTAGGAATAGTAATCATATTTTTTATGATGGTTTAGGTAACATTATTAATATAAATAAAGCCAAGTCAATTCTGGAAACAGAAAAAAGCTTTGTTATTAAGCCAGCAATATATAGTGGTGAGGGAGTAGATATTTTATTTTATGATAAAGATGAAAATAATGAGATTGATTTTATTAGTCTAATGAAATTATATAAAAAAGATTACATTATTCAGGAAGTTGCATCTCAACACGAAACTTTAGAAAGCATACATCCTAATTCTCTAAACACTATTCGTGTAATATCATTTCTATTTAAAAGTGAGGTACATATTTCCTCATCTATTTTAAGGATGGGTGTTGGAGGAGCACGTCTTGATAATTTCTCTGCAGGTGGAATTGCCTGTCCTATACTTCCCAATGGAAGACTAGCAGATAAGGCAATAAACAAAGAGTTAAAGTGGATAAGAACTCATCCTGGGGGAAAAGTGTTTAGTGATATAGAAATACCATCTTATGATCAGCTGCTCAAGGCCATAGACAAGGCTCATAAAAGAATCCCACATTTTAAAATTATTGGATGGGATTTTTCTATCGATAAAGAAGGTGAACCAGTATTTATTGAGTATAACGGGGCACCTGGCCTTAACCAAGTAAGTTGTGGACCACTTTTTGGTGAGTTTACAGAGGAAATATTAGATGAAATATTTAGCAAGAATTCAAAAGATTCAACACATATAACAATGATAGATTTATTAGGAGAGGGGAAGGTAACATGAAGATTTCTATTTTAGGGGCAGGTAACGGTGGGACTGCGGTTGCGGCAGAATTAAGTTTACGAGGTCATGATGTAACACTAATTAAAACATCCCATGCAATGCATGATGATAATTTTGATTTTTTAGTAAAAAATAATGGCAAAGTTTTTTTGCATGAAAATGGTGAAATCATAACTTCTCATATTAAGCACATCAGCAGGGACCTATCTAAGCTAAGCGACAGCCATTTGGTAATTATATATATACAAAGCAATTATCATGAGAATCTAATTAAGCGGATAAAACCTTATCTTCGTGATGGGCAGATACTTTTAATTAACCCCGGTTATCTTTCTACAGCATATGTTCTAAAGCATTGTCCTGATATAGAGCTTACTATTTGTGAAGCTCAAAGTTCATTTGTGGACTGTAGAATTAATGAACCTGGACATGTAAAGATTGGTTTTCGTAATGCACGTAACCCCTTAGGTATATATCCAGCAAGTAATACTGAGGAAAGTAAAGTGATTTTAGACCAGTTAGGATATCCATTTGTCTATCTTCCTTCCGTGGTTGAAGCGGCTCTACACAATCCCAATCTAATAGTTCATACGGTTGGTGCTATTATGAGTATTCCCCGGATTGAAAAAACTAAAGGAAGATATTGCATGTACCATGAAGTTTTCACCCCAAGTGTATGGCGTATTCTAGAAGCACTTGATAATGAGAAGATGGATGTAATGGGCAAGCTAGGATGTAAGCGAATATCCTATGTAGAGGCCTGTAAATATAGAAACACCTTAGATGATGATAGAGATGCCAAAGAAGTTTTCTTTTGGTATGCTGAAATGCCCACCAGAGCAATAGGACCAACTGAAGTTGATTCCAGATATATCTCTGAAGATGTCCCCCAAGGTTTGGTCTTACTTGAAGCCTTGGGAAAAAAGCTTAAAGTTAAGACACCGGTATGTAGAGGACTAATTAATATTGCTTCCGCTGCCTTAGATCGGAATTTACGAGTAGAAGGAAGGACTCTAGAAAGTCTTGGTAACAAAACATTGGAAAACATTATAGAAGATAGAGAGATTAATAGTCAAAATCTTCAAAATGTTTTATAGTTCAAGCTGATTCTCAATTAACTCTAATTAAAATTTTTAATATTTGTATTGAAAAAAACCTATAAGAATACTATAATGTATTTATGTTAATAAAGATTTATTATATGTAAAGCAAGTGGCAACTGATGGCCAAAGGATTTACCTACAGAAATTGTAGAAGCAATGTTAAGACAATATAAACAAAACAAATAGGAGGAAGAAAATATGCTTAAGTATCGTTGTACAGTATGTGGATATATTCATGAGGGTGAGTTGCCTGATGATTTTGTATGTCCTGTGTGTAAGCAACCAGCATCTGCATTTGAACTAGTTAAAGAAAGTGAACAAGTTGAAAACAAGTATGCAGGAACAAAGACAGAAAAGAACTTAATGGAAGCCTTTTCCGGTGAGAGTCAGGCTAGAAACAAGTATACTTTTTGGGCCAATGTAGCACAAAGAGAAGGTTATGACCAATTAGCAGCAATATTTTTATCAACGGCAAGAAATGAGCAAGAACATGCTCGTATCTGGTTTGAAGAACTTGGTAATATTAAAGATACATCCAGCAACCTTTTAGCAGCAGCAGAAGGTGAGAACTATGAATGGACGGATATGTATAAACGTATGGCGGAAGAAGCTGATGAAGAAGGATTTGCTGACTTAGCAGAGAAGTTCCGTAAAGTAGCAGGTATTGAAAAATCTCATGAAGAACGTTATCTAAAACTACGTGAGAATGTAGATAAGGAAGAAGTATTTAAAAAGGAAGCAACTACTACTTGGGAATGCCGTGTATGTGGATATATGCATGAAAGTACTGAGGCGCTAGATGTTTGCCCTGTATGTACTTATTCTCAATCGTTCTTTGAAGTACGTGCAGAAAATTACTAATATTATTTAAGAATAATAAAATTGTAAAATAACAAATTAAAAGTAGGAGACAGTTGAAATAAACAGCTGGCTCCTACTATTAATTTGTTTTTAATTGTTGTAGGTATCTTGTTTTTTATTGTTGTCTATATTATGATAAAGGGAGTACGCAATATAACACTACATTTTCTCAATACCTAAAGATAAACGTACTGAAAATTATATTACAGGGAGGTTTGGTTAATGCGTAGTAGATTTGATAAAGAACTAGAGCTTTTAAAAACCGAAATAATACAGATGGGGTCCTTATGTGAAGTAGCTATATCTAATGCAACAAAAGCCCTAATTGATGGAGATGGTGATCTTGCAAAAAAGGCTATTGCAGCTGATGAAGCGATAGATCTGAAGGAAAGGGAGATTGAGGCATTATGCTTAAAAATACTTCTTAGGCAACAACCAGTTGCTTCAGATTTACGACAGGTTTCTTCCGCTCTTAAGATGATAACAGATATGGAGAGAATCGGTGATCAAGCAACAGATATATCTGAGATAACCATACTTGGCAATGTTAAAGCGTCTAACGATAAGTCTCATATTATAGAAATGTCTGAAGCTACTATTAAGATGGTTACTGACAGTATTGATGCCTATGTAAGGCAGGATTTGGAATTAGCTGAGGCAGTTATAGAATATGATGATGTTGTTGATGACTTATTTGATGTGGTGAAAAATGAAATGATTCGTCTTATAGGTGAGGATCCTGAGAATGGAGAGTTTGCCATTGATTTAATGTTGATAGCAAAATATTTAGAGAGAATAGGAGATCATGCTACTAATATAGCTGAATGGGTTGAGTTTTCTATTACAGGGGTACATTTAGAGGATAGGAATTAACTGTTTTTTGTGGTTTTATTTGCCATTGCATAGGGTCTTGATATATTGTGAGTTTATATTGAGGAAGATGTGAAGCTTAATATGGGTAAAATTAATGAGTTTTTCAAAGAAAATAAAAAGTTAATAGTTTTGTTAAGTATAGTATCTGTATTATTGCTTGTAGGGATAGTTTTCTTTATAAGTGTTTTTTTTAATATATATAATGAAGGTGACAGTGATGAAACTGTAGCAGAGCAGGAGTTGCTTGAATCTCCAACTGTATCTCCTTCACCTAAAGATTTTTTAGAAGAGTTAGAGGACTTAGAGATAGATGATATAGCTTTAGATGGGCTGAT
>CAZPWO010000035.1:0-18724 GCA_964590525.1 uncultured Herbinix sp.
AAAATGAATGGGCAGGAGCTCAGGCTTTTTCTTCTTTTGATACATATTTAGCTCCATTTGTTAAGATAGATAATTTAACCTATAAAGAAGTAAAACAGTGTATTCAATCATTTATATATGGTGTTAATACGCCAAGTCGTTGGGGAACTCAAGCCCCATTCTCCAACATTACCTTAGACTGGACAGTGCCAAATGATCTAGGAGAACTCCCTTGTATAATTGGGGGTAAGGAGATGGACTTTAAGTATAAAGATTGTAAGAAAGAGATGGACATGGTTAACAAGGCCTATATTGAAATTATGATTGAAGGAGATGCAAACGGAAGAGGCTTTCAATATCCGATTCCCACCTATTCCATAACTAAGGACTTTGATTGGTCTGATACGGAGAATAACCGTCTCTTATTTGAGATGACAGCAAAATATGGAACCCCGTACTTTTCTAATTACATAAATAGCGATATGGATCCTAGTGATGTTCGTTCTATGTGCTGTAGGCTTCGTCTAGACCTTCGTGAACTTCGAAAAAAATCTGGTGGTTTCTTTGGTTCTGGTGAAAGCACAGGTTCTGTTGGGGTTGTAACAATTAACTTGCCTAGAATTGCTTACCAAGCGGCTAATGAAGAGGATTTCTTCTACCATTTAAATCATATTATGGATGTTGCAGCCCGCTCCTTAAATGTAAAAAGAGAAGTTGTAACTAAATTACTTAATGAGGGACTATATCCATATACTAAGCGCTATTTAGGGGATTTTGAAAATCATTTCTCAACTATAGGTTTAATCGGTATGAATGAAGTTGGATTAAATGCCAAATGGCTAGGGGATAATATGACCCATGAGAAAACAAGAGATTTTGCAACTAAGACCCTAAACCATATGAGAGAACGTCTTATGGATTATCAAGAAGAGTACGGAGACCTATATAACTTAGAGGCCACACCAGCGGAGTCCACAACTTACCGTTTGGCTAAGATAGACAAGAAAGAATTCTCTAATATTAAGACGGCAGGAAAAGACGGAGATACTCCATATTACACCAACAGTTCTCATATGCCTGTGGGATATACAGAGGATATATTTGAAGCCCTTGATCTTCAAGATGAACTTCAAACCCTTTATACGTCTGGTACAGTATTCCACGCTTTCCTAGGAGAAAAACTTCCAGATTGGCAGGCCGCTGCAAAGCTAGTTAGAACTGTTGCTGAGAATTACAAACTTCCATATTACACCATGTCGCCTACTTATTCTGTTTGTAAGAATGATGGATATCTGGAAGGGGAGCAATTTACTTGTCCATATTGTGGAGAGTCGGCTGAGGTTTATAGTCGAATTACCGGATATTATCGACCAGTACAAAACTGGAATGAGGGAAAGTCTCAAGAATACAAGGATAGAAAACTCTATGAAGAAGAAAAATCAAGAGATATGCCTTTAAAAGATCTTACTATGCTAAATCAGTCAAATAGACAACAAACAAGCAGTTTGGAAGATGGTTTATATTTATTTATAACAAAAACTTGTCCAAACTGTAGGATTGTTATGGTAACCCTAGAGGGTATAGACTATACTGTAATAGATGGAGAGGAGAATGCAAGCTTATCAATAGAACACAATATTATGCAGGCTCCAACCCTAGTAGTTGTTAAGGATGGTTTTTATGAGAAATATTCAAATCTAACAAAAATCAAGAAGTTTATTGAAGAGCAGTTGATTGCTTTGTAATATATGTGTAAAAGTACAAAGGATTGCATGAGCTATTAAGATTTTATTATAAGCTTATGCAATTCTTTTACTATGGTACTTTTGTAGTTGATAAGAAGATGAATTTTACCTATAATATAAGATAATGAATATAAGAGAAAGTTGCCAGGGAGGTTCAATATGAGTTATGCAGATAATGTTTTTATAAATATGTGTAAAGATATATTAGAAAATGGTACAAGTACTGAAGGTGAAAAGGTCAGACCAAAGTGGGAAGACGGTACTTATGCCTATACAATAAAGCAATTTGGAGTAGTGAATCGTTATGATTTATCTAAGGAGTTTCCAGCTTTAACCTTAAGGAAACTAGCATTTAAAAGCTGTGTTAATGAACTTTTATGGATATGGCAGAAGAAATCCAATAACATTAATGATTTAAATAGTAAGATATGGAATAGTTGGGCAGATGATACTGGTTCCATAGGTAAGGCTTATGGCTACCAATATCAAGTAAAACACAAATATAAAGAGGGAGAATTTGATCAGGTTGATAGGGTTATATACGACCTGAAGAATAATCCTTATAGTAGAAGAATCATAACTAATCTATACGTTCATCAAGATCTCCATGAGATGAACCTCTATCCATGTGCATATAGCATGACATTTAACGTGACTAAGGAAAAAGATAGTGACAAGCTTGTATTAAATGGAATTCTTAATCAAAGATCCAATGATATATTAACTGCAAACAATTGGAATGTATGTCAGTATGCAGTTTTGATTCATATGCTGGCACAGGTATGTGGATATAAAGTGGGGCAGCTAGTTCATGTAATAGCAGACGCCCATATATATGATAAGCATGTTCCAGTTATCAAGGAGCTTATTGAAAGGCCTGTCTATAAGGCACCAGATTTTTGGATTAATCCAGAAATTAAAGACTTCTATGACTTTACAGAGGATGATTTTAAGTTAAGTAAATACGAACATGGGCCAAAAGTGGATAAAATCCCAGTAGCAATATAATGTGTTTTTATAGAAAGGTGTTGAGCTAATGAAGCTTATTGCAGCAGTAGATAGTAATTGGGCTATAGGATATAAGAACAAACTTTTAGTAAGAATACCAGAGGATCAAAGATTTTTCCGAAGTGAGACAACTAATAAAGCAGTAATTATGGGTAGAAAGACATTGGAGAGCTTCCCCAATGGCAAGCCTTTAAAAGACCGATTAAATGTTGTTATAACTTCAAATACCAATTATAAAGTTTCAGGTGCCGTAGTTGTACAAAATATTAATGAAGCCATAGAGGCAGTAAAAGGCTATAATAAAGAAGATATCTATGTTATTGGTGGTGGAAGCATTTATGAACAGATGCTTGATTTATGTGACCTTGCCTATATAACTAAGATTGATTATAAGTATATGGCAGACAGCTACTTTCCAAACCTAGATGAAAGACCAGAATGGCAGCTAATAGAGACTTCTGAAGAAAAGACTTATCATGACTTGACTTATGCTTATTGCAAATATCAAAAGAAATAAGAAGATTTATCTTAAAGCTCTTGAAAATTGTTAATATAAGGACTAATATTAAGAATAAGAAATAATCGAAAGATTCAGGAAAGAAGGATAAGTATGTTGGATATTAGAATTGAAAAGACAATGACCCCTAAGGAGTTACCAAGTGAAGATAATCCACTAGAGTTTGGAACTATTTTTACGGACCATATGTTTATAATGGATTATGAGCGTGGCAAGGGCTGGCATGACCCTAGGATTGTACCTTATAGCACTATTGAATTACAGCCATCTTCTATGGTATTTCATTACGGACAAACTATGTTTGAAGGTTTAAAGGCTTACAAAACTCATGATGACAGAAGCTTGTTATTTCGACCTAATATGAATGCCCAAAGGGCAATTAAAAGTAATGATAGACTTTGCATACCTGAGATTCCCGAAGAAGATTTTGTGGAAGCTATTAGGGCTCTTGTTGAAGTAGATGAGGCATGGGTACCAGAAAGACCGGGTACATCTCTTTATATAAGACCATTTGTCATCGCCACATCTCCATTTCTTGGAGTAAGACAGTCGAATTATTATAAGTTTATAGTAATATTATCACCAGTGGGACCTTATTATCCAGAAGGATTAGACCCAGTTAAGATTTGGATAGAAGACGAATATGTAAGAGCAGTAAAGGGTGGAATAGGAGAAGCAAAAACAGGTGGTAATTATGCGGCTTCACTTAAGTCACAAGTGAAAGCTCAAGAAGAAGGTTATTCTCAAGTCTTATGGCTTGATGGTGTCCATCGTAAATACATTGAGGAAGTTGGAGCAATGAATATATTCTTCAAAATTGATGGTAAAATAGTTACACCAGAGTTAAATGGTAGTATTTTGTCTGGAGTTACTAGAGACAGTGTAATAGAACTTTGTAAAAAGTGGAATTTACCTGTGGAGGACCGGAAGATATCAATTGATGAAGTATATGAAGCTCATAAAGATGGCAGCCTAGAAGAAGTCTTTGGCACTGGTACTGCAGCAGTAATTTCCCCAATAGGACAATTACGTTGGGGTGAACATATTATGTTGATACAAGATGGTGGTATAGGAGAGCTTAGCCAGAAGCTATATGACACATTAACAGGAATCCAGATGGGCAAAATACATGATGAGATGAATTGGACTGTAGAAGTATAGACAAGATATAACAAATGAAAGGTATGTGCGAATATGAGACGTAGTTATGCGGAAACCGTTGTAAAGAGAGAGAAGACCTTAGCAACTATGGGGCTGGGTTTACTAATGGGATTGGGAGTTTTGTTGGGAGCAATCTTATTGATATCAGGAAGTTTTTTAAGCATAATAGGGGCTGTATTGATTGTTGCCGTTGTTTATATTTTTCCTATGCTTAATGTGGAGTATGAGTATATTTTTGTAGATGGGCAGCTGGATCTTGATAGGGTAATGGGGAATTCTAAGAGAAAGAGAATAATGAGAATTGACATGGAACAAGTGGAAATTATAGCTCCATCAACTTCCAATGCATTAGATTCTTTTAAAAACCTTCAAGGGGATGAGAAAGATTATTCCTCCCGTTCAAAAGACAGTAAGCCTTATGTAATTGTGGCAAATGTAGAGAACAAAGTCTATAAAATCTTGTTTGAACCTGATGAGAATATGATAAACGTCATGAAACAAAAGACTCCAAGAAAAGTAGCAACATTCTAATTAGTTTTTATTAAGTATGTTTTATTTGATCCAGTGTTGACATGAACTGTATAATTCGTTATACTTGTAAAAATATTTAGCTTATTTAGTTTATATATATATACCAACCATAGGAAAGTATGAAAGTGTGAAAGTGAGGAAGAAAAGTGGCACAAATTATTGGCGAAAGCATAACCTTTGATGACGTTTTATTAGTTCCAGCTTATTCTCAGGTGTTACCAAATGAAATTGATCTGTCAACAAATTTAACAAAAAAAATTAAACTTAATATTCCGTTGATGAGTGCTGGCATGGATACTGTTACTGAAAACAGAATGGCAATTGCAATGGCTAGACATGGAGGCATTGGTGTTATTCATAAAAACATGTCAATAGAAGCACAGGCTAACGAAGTTGATAAAGTAAAACGCTCAGAAAATGGAGTTATTACAGATCCATTTTACCTGTCTCCAGAACATACAGTACAAGAAGCTAGTGAATTAATGGCCAAATATAGAATATCCGGGGTTCCAATTACTGTAGGGACGAAACTTGTTGGTATTATTACTAACCGTGATCTTAAATTTGAGACTGATTTCACTAAGAAAATCAAGGAGTCTATGACCTCAGAAGGACTAATAACTGCTAAAGAGGGAATAACCCTAGATGAAGCAAAGAAGATTCTTGGACAAATCAAGAAGGAAAAGCTACCTTTAGTTGATGATGAGGGAAATCTAAAGGGACTAATTACAATCAAAGACATAGAAAAGCAAATCAAATATCCTAATTCTGCCAAAGATGAACAGGGGCGTTTGCTCTGTGCTGCGGCAGTAGGAATTACAGATAATATCTTGGAACGTGTAGATGCTTTAATTGAAGCTAAAGTAGACGCTATTGTTATAGACACTGCCCATGGACACTCCGCTAATGTACTTAGAACAATTAAGGAAGTAAGAGATGCCTATCCTGAAGCTCAGATTATTGCAGGTAACGTTGCAACAGGTGATGCAACAAAAGCGCTTATTGAGGCTGGCTGTGATGCTATTAAGGTAGGAATAGGACCAGGTTCTATCTGTACAACCCGTGTAGTGGCAGGTATTGGAGTTCCTCAGATTTCTGCGGTTATGGACTCCTATGAAGTAGGAAAATCCTATGGTATTCCTATAATTGCTGATGGAGGTATTAAATACTCTGGAGATATTACTAAAGCTTTAGCGGCTGGTGCCAATGTATGTATGATGGGTAGTATATTTGCAGGCTGTGATGAGAGTCCTGGAGAAGAAGAATTATATAAAGGAAGAAAGTATAAGGTATATCGCGGCATGGGATCTATTGCTGCTATGGAATCTGGAAGCAAGGATCGCTACTTCCAGACTGATGCTAAGAAGTTAGTTCCTGAAGGGGTAGAAGGAAGAGTTGCTCATAAAGGCTCAGTAGAAGACACAATATTCCAACTACTTGGTGGATTAAGATCAGGAATGGGTTACTGCGGAGCTAAAGATGTTGAGACACTTCAAGATACAGGTAAGTTTGTTAAGATATCTGCAGCATCACTTAGGGAAAACCACCCTCATGATATTCACATTACAAAAGAAGCTCCAAATTACAGTGTAGAAGGATAATCTAACCTTGATATAAAATAGTGGTGTATGACCAAAGGTCATACACCACTATTTTGATTCCAGCATTCTACGGCGTGAAGATAAGATATTTATAAGGAAATAGTTATATCTTTTCCTATAGGTTTATATTGTATATATCTAATTCCTGCAGCTTCACACATGCGCTTTGATGCTATAACTGAATCAGTATTAGCATATTTATCACTTAAATATATTACTTCTTTTATACCAACTTGAATGAGGGCCTTAGTGCATTCATTACATGGAAAAAGAGTTGTGTAGATTTTAGCTCCTCTCATGTTAGAGCCCCCAGTATAATTTAATATGGCATTAAGTTCAGCATGGCATACATAGAAATACTTAGTATCAAGATTAGAACCTTCTCTTTCCCAAGGAAAATCATCATCAGAGCAGCCATTAGGCATGCCGTTATAGCCAACGGACAAGATCTTGTTATCTTCACTAACTATACATGCACCAACGCTAGTACCAGGGTCTTTACTACGCTCAGTAGAAAGAAGAGCAATCCCCATAAAATACTCATCCCATTGGATGTAATCTTGTTTTTTCATACTATCTCTCTCCTTAAGACTACTACTGTGTAGAATTAGTTTCTCCAGCAATTTGTACTTTAATGATATTGGTAGAACCTGTTATACCAAGGGGAACTCCTGCAGTTAGGACGATTAAATCTCCCTTGTTAATATGTCTGGCTTTCCCAATAGTTTCTATTGCATGGTCAAACAATTCAAATGTATCAGTTTCTACTTCCATGAATACAGGGGTTACTCCCCAAGACATTTTAAGTTGTCTAAGGACCATAGGGTCTGTTGTACAAGCCATAATTGGACAAGAAGGACGGTACCTAGATA
This sequence comes from uncultured Herbinix sp., assembly GCA_964590525.1. Lineage (GTDB taxonomy): Bacteria > Bacillota > Clostridia > Lachnospirales > Lachnospiraceae > Mobilitalea. The sequence goes on from CAZPWO010000035.1 coordinate 7,415, forward strand.
CCATTCGTGCAGTTCTTCCAGATGTGGTAACAGTTATAATCTTTTTTGCAGATAAATTATGGGCAGTAGTTACAGTAGCCCTAGATATTGCATTTGTTATATCAGGATTTTCGTGATCAGATAAGATATGAAAACGTTTCTTGTAGTCAATATCTGCTTCAGTTTTAAGTGCAATTTTAACCATAGTCTTAACAGCATCCACAGGGTATTTGCCAATTGAAGTTTCCCCAGAAAGCATTATTACGCTAGTTCCATCATATATAGCATTGGCCACGTCAGTTGTTTCGGCTCTTGTTGGTCTTGGATTGTGTATCATTGAATCTAGCATCTGTGTAGCAGTGATTACATGTTTACCGCTATGGTAGATCTTTTTAATGATTTTCTTTTGTATGGAAGGTAGCTCTTCGTAAGGTATCTCAACCCCCAAGTCCCCTCGTGCAATCATAACACCATCGGCTGCCTGGCTGATTTCATCTATATTGTTAACCCCTTCCAAGTTTTCAATTTTAGCTATAATTTTCATTTGGGAATTATGCTTATCAAGGATAGCACGCATCTGATTTATATCTTCTGCACTCCTTACAAAAGAGGCGGCTATAAAGTCATAACCGTTCTCTACTCCGAATGCAATATCGGCCTTGTCCTTTTCGCTAATAAAAGGCATGGATAAATGAATTCCTGGAACGTTAACACCCTTTCTATCGGATATTATACCCCCATTTTTAACTGTACAAATAATGTCTGTATCAGTGATTTTGTTAACAATCATCTCTACCAGGCCGTCATCAATTAAAACAGCAGTGCCAACTTCAATATCATTAACAAGGGAAGAATAAGTAATAGAAACCTGTGTTTCGTCACCTGCTACATCTTTGCTAGTTAGGGTAAATGTTTGTCCTACCTGTAAATTGGGTTTCAAACCATCTTTAAAGGTTCCTATACGAATTTCGGGACCTCTTGTGTCTAGTAGTGTGGCAATGGGTACATTCATTTCATCCCTGAGTTTTACCAACATATCAAGTCTTTTTTTGTGTTCTTCATGATCTCCATGTGAAAAATTGAACCGGGCAACGTCCATACCGGCAAGAATTAGTTCTTTCATGGTTTTTTCATTGTCAGTTGCTGGACCAAGGGTGCAAATAATTTTTGTTTTTCTCATGTACAATTACTCCTTTTAATTTGTATGCAATTACATGAATTGCTTTTCCATTTTTTTGTAGTGGATTTATATTTAATTTCTGCCTTTTGTCAGCTTTCGGTATGCTAAGAATAGAGATAAGCTACCAACTAATACAATAAACATTATTAGTAGGGCTGAGTGGAGAAAGAAAATGTCTGGTAAAATCAATATAATAGGATCTTTACTAGGTTCAAAGATCCAGTAGTCATTATTAAAAAATATTTTGTGAAATTTAACAAATGCTTTATCAAAATCTATTGCTACAAATAATCCCACTAATACTGGAAGTATAATAGCAGTAAAGGAAGAAGTCAAAAGAAAAGTATAATCTTTAATTTTCTTCTTATGTATTACAATTAATAAAGCAAAAAAAAATGTACTTAAACCCAATATATAAAAGGAGATAAATATATCTTTCACTTCTTTGAAGTGTTGTATCCCTTCTGGAGATGATGGTAATGTTGGAAAGGACAGTTGGCCTTTGAAAAAAGGGGAATTATAATCAATAAGTGCATCATAATTAGCTATAATATCATCCCTATTATAGCCCGAACTTTCAACAATATCTAGATGGTTTATATCAAAATAGTACAGGGGACGAAAATTAATAGCAGCAATGACCCCGATTGATATTAAAAACAGGGAAATTATAAGACCTATTATAAGATCTGTAAACTTAATTTGTTTTAAGTGACTCATAGGAACCTCCCTTAATTTCATTTATAAATTATAGTACACTTTATATATCAATGCAACAAAAAAAGTAAAGAGTTAAAATACTTAATATCTTATTTATAGAATTTTATAGAAACTTCACATGAATAATATAAGCAGTACAAATAAGAAATATTAGTAAATGTAAATTGTATTCATAAGACTATTGTTGTAAGATTAGTTTATAAAATTTAAAAGGAGAGAAAAGCATGAGAGCATTAATCAGTGTATCTGATAAGACAGGAATTGTGGAATTTGCTAAGGAATTAATCAACTTGAACGTAGAGATAATTTCAACTGGGGGAACTTACAAGAAATTAATTGAGGCAGGTATTGTAGCTAAAGAAGTATCTGAAATCACAGGATTCCCTGAATGCTTAGATGGCAGAGTAAAGACCCTTCATCCAGGAATACATGCAGGCTTATTGGCACAAAGAAGTAATTCCCAGCACATGGACCAGTTAAATGACTTGAAGATTAAACCCATTGATATAGTAGTGGTCAATCTATATCCTTTTAAAGAAACAATCCTTAAAGACGGTGTTACAAGGGCTGAGGCTGTTGAAAACATTGATATTGGTGGACCTACCATGTTAAGGGCGGCGGCTAAAAACTATGAAGATGTAACTGTGATTGTGGATGCCGAGGATTATGACAATGTGCTTGATGAGATTAAAAGTCAGGGAAGTGTTTCTTTGGATACTAAGTTTCATCTAATGCAAAAAGTGTTTATGCACACAGCTTCTTATGATGCCCTCATTGTTGACTATATTAAAAAAGAAAGAAAAGATAGGGAGATGCCAGAGACTTTAACCATGACATTTGAGAAGGTTCAAGATATGAGGTATGGGGAAAATCCTCATCAGGATGGTGCTTTTTATAAGGAAATAGGTAAAAACCCTGGTTCTTTAACTAACGCAAAACAATTAAATGGTAAGGAACTATCTTTTAACAATATAAATGATGCAAATGGTGCATTGGAACTTCTAAAAGAGTTCGATGAGCCAACAGTAGTTGCCAGTAAGCATGGAAATCCCTGCGGAGTAGGCAGTGCAGATAATGTTGTTGATGCTTGGAAGAAAGCCTTTGAAGCTGACAGTGTTTCAATATTTGGTGGAATTGTGGCTATTAATGAAGAAGTCACAAAAGAGCTAGCTGTGGAGATGAATAAGGTGTTTTTGGAAGTTTTAATTGCCCCTTCCTATGAGCAAGGAGCTCTTGAAATACTTCAGTCCAAGAAAAACTTTAGAGTGTTAGAACTTAAAGACATTAAGTTACCTCAAGAAGAGAGTGCTTATGATCTTAAGAAAGTTAATGGAGGCTTAATTGTTCAAACCATAGATAGTAAACTTTTAGATAAGGATAAAGTGAAAGTTGTAACAGATAGAAAACCAAGCGAAAAAGAGATGGAAGATTTAATGTTTGCATGGAAAATTGTAAAATTCGTTAAGTCCAATGGAATTGCCTTAGGAAAGAATAAGCAAAGTATTGGTATTGGACCTGGACAAGTCAATAGAATCTGGGCAACCAAGCAATCTATTGAACATGCTGGGGAGTTAATTGGTGAGAATGCTACAAAAGGTGCAGTTCTTGCATCAGATGCATTTTTCCCATTTGATGATTGTGTGGAGGCGGCTAATCTTGCAGGCATAACTGCTATTATACAACCAGGAGGCTCAATAAGAGACGAAGATTCAATTAAGAAATGTAATGAATATGGTATTGCAATGGTGTTTACAGGAATGAGACACTTTAAACACTAATAAAATGACAAACATATATAACTATAAATATAAAAGTACTGGCATTCATTAGAAAAACTAATGGATGCCAGTACTTTTATATTTGTGAGTTAATTGATTATATCTTGCTTACGTTAGCAGCTTGAGGACCTTTGTCTCCCTCAACTACTTCATATTCAACTTGATCTCCTTCTTCTAATACCTTAAAACCATCCATTAAAAGAGCGGAGAAGTGCACGAATACATCGTTTCCTTCTTCATCTGAGATAAAACCAAACCCCTTACTTGCGTTAAACCACTTTACTGTACCTGTTTTCATAAAAATTGCCTCCTAAACCTTCCTTGTTATGTATCACTAAAATTAGTAATCATATAACTAATATAACACAAATAAAATGAATTGTCAACGATTTAAGAGTGTTTTGCAATGTTTTATTAGCACTTTCTTAAGAAAAGTCAAATGACAAATACATAAAATCATGTTAATATGAATAAATACCTAAAAGAAATTGTCATACTATTATTAAATTACAAATAAGTTTCAGCATATTGAAAAAAATGGAGGTATTATTAATGAAAGTAAAGATTCCATCGACTTATGATATTGTGTTAGAAGAAAAACTAGAGGATGTAAATGGTTCAGGAACTATCTTAGTCCATAAAAAAACAGGTGCAAGAATAGCTCTAATTAGTAGTGAAGATGATAATAAAGTGTTTTCCATAGGGTTTCGAACACCAGCAAAAAACAGTACTGGGGTTGCGCATATACTTGAACACTCAGTATTATGTGGATCAAAGGAATTCCCGTCAAAAGACCCCTTTGTAGAATTGGCTAAGGGGTCCTTAAACACATTTTTAAATGCCATGACTTATTCAGACAGAACTATTTATCCTGTTGCAAGTCAAAATGATAAGGACTTTAAAAATCTAATGCACGTATATTTAGATGCAGTATTTTACCCTAATATATATAAGCATGAAGAAATCTTTCAGCAGGAAGGCTGGCATTATGAGCTTGAAGATGAGAATAGCCAGCTAAAAATTAATGGAGTTGTTTATAATGAGATGAAAGGTGTGTTCTCATCTCCTGAGCAACAATTGGCAAGGATGAACCTGAATTCGTTATTTCCAGACACAGCCTATAGCATAGAATCTGGGGGAGATCCAGACTTTATTCCAGACCTTACTTATGAAGAGTTTATAGACTTTCATAAGACCTATTATCATCCTTCTAATAGCTATATCTATCTATATGGTGATATGGACTTTGAAGAAAGACTTACTTGGCTAGACAAGGAATATTTAAGTGATTTTGAGCCTATTGAAGTGGATTCCGAGATTGGTATTCAAGAAAGTTTTGACGCTGTTAAAGAATTTGAAGCTTACTACTCACTTGGTGAAGAGGATGAGGAGAAGGAAAACACTTACTTAAGTTACAATAGTGTTCTTGGAACAACATTTGACAAGGAACTTAAACTTACCTTTATGATATTAGAATATGTTCTTTTGGGAAGTGTAGGAGCTCCTGTAAAACAGGCTTTATTAGATGCTGGAATAGGTAAAGATATTATGAGTGGCTATTCTAGCCCATATGTACAGCATTATTTAACCATTGTTGCAAAAAACGCAGAAGCGTCTCAAAAAGAAGAGTTTATATCAACCGTACGTGAAGCTTTAGAGAAAATCGTAGAAGAAGGGCTTGATGACAAGTCTTTAAAGGCTGCAATTAACTTTTACGAATTCAGATATAGGGAAGCGGATTATGGCTCGTATCCTAAAGGACTTATACATGGTTTAAATATTATGAGTGATTGGATATATGATGATATGAAGCCATTTGAGAACTTGAAAGAATCAGCTTTATATGACTTTTTAAAAGACAAAATAGGAACTGGTTATTATGAGAAAGTTATTCAACAATACATGCTAGATAATAAACACTCTAGCCTGATAATTCTTAAACCACAGCCAGGGCTTGGTGCCAAGAAAGAAGAGGCAGAAAGCAAGAGACTAGAGGCTTATAAAGAAACCTTAACTAATGAAGAAAAACAGCAAATCATTGATAATACTAAAAGTTTAAAAGAATATCAAGAAGAGCCTTCTAGGAAGGAAGACGTTGAGAAGATTCCTATATTAGAAAGAGAGGATATTAACCCCAATATTGAACCCTTATATAATAAGGAGATAGAAATAGGTGGAGTAAAGGGACTTCACCATGATGTCTTTACTAATAACATTGCTTATATAGGGATGCTATATGATGTAAGTGAACTTCCAAATGAGCTTATACCATATATGTCTTTACTGTCGGACTTATTAGGAGATGTTAGTACAGAAAATTACACTTACCATGAGCTTTCCAATGAAACAAATATTCACACAGGTGGAATTTCGAGTAACTTAATTTCTTTTACAAAGAAAGATAGTAAGAACTTCGTGCCGTTTTTTGAGATTAGAACTAAGGTATTATATGCAAACATTCCAGAAGCTTATAGGATAATTAAGGAAATAATAAGCAATACAATTTTTGATGATACTAAAAGGTTGAAGGAGATTATGGATGAGATTAGATCTGGATTCCAGATGCGTTTTAGTTCCGCTGGACATACAGTGTCTGTATCCCGAGCAATGTCCTATGATTCAGTTCATGGCTTTTATAGAGAAAAAACATCTGGAATTGACTTTTATGATTTCCTAGTAGATATTTTGGATAACTTTGAAGAAAAGAAAGATGTGGTGGTTGCAAGATTAAAAGACCTTATGGAGATGATATTTACTCAAGATAAAATGTTTGTTAGTATTACTGTAGATGAAGAAGGTAAGAAAAAAATCTTTGAAGAGTTAGAACCCTTTATTAATGGTTTAGCTGTAAGTATGCCTAAGGATTTGAATATGTCTTATAAGAATCCTAAACTAGTGCCAGACCAGTTAAATGAAGGACTTAAGACACAATCACAGGTACAGTATGTTGCTAGAGTTGGAAACTTTATCAATGCTGGCTATAAATATACAGGAGCTTTAAAAGTTCTAAGAATCATCTTAAGTTATGGATACCTGTGGAACAATCTTAGGGTTAAGGGCGGAGCTTATGGATGCATGTGCGACTTTAATGGGCTAGATGGTGATGCTTATTTTGTATCATATAGGGATCCTAACCTAAGAGAAACAAATCAGATATATATTGATGCTGCGGATTATGTGAAAAACTATCAGGCTGATGAAAGAGATATTACTAAAAATATAATAGGTACCATTAGTGGACTAGATACACCTACTAGCCCACAGATGAAAGGCAGAAGATCTCTTAATTCTTATATATCAGGAGTAACAGAAGATGAATTACAAAAGGAAAGAGACGAGATTCTAAATGTTAGCTTAGATGATATAAGGGATTTATCTGATATTGTAAAATCTATAACAGACTCAGGCAGTATATGTGTTGTAGGAAATGAAACTAAGATAGAAAATGAAAAAGATTTATTTAAGAATATTAAAAAACTTATATAATAGGCCATACTAAAAGAGAGGCAAGAATGCTAATGAAAGAAAAAACACACAAGTCAGGTTTTGTAACGATAATAGGTAGAACAAATGTTGGAAAGTCTACTTTAATGAACCATTTGATAGGTCAAAAAATAGCTATCACTTCCAACAAGCCACAGACAACTCGGAATCGAATTCAGACGGTTTATACCCGTGAAGAAGGACAAATCATCTTCATAGACACTCCTGGTATTCACAAAGCAAAAAATAAGCTAGGTGAGTATATGGTTAGGGTTGCAGAGAGAACCTTAAAGGGAGTTGATGTAATTATGTGGCTTGTGGAACCTAGCACATATATAGGAGAAGGAGACCAATACATTGCTCAACAACTAAAGGACACAAAGACACCAGTTGTATTAGTTATCAATAAGATTGATACAATAAAAAAGAATGAGATTTTGACCTTAATAGAGTTATATAAAGATCTTTTAGATTTTGCCCAAATTATACCTTTGTCAGCATTAAAGGGTGAAAATACGGATAAACTTATTGAGATTTTAATGGAATATCTTCCAGAAGGACCTCTTTATTATGATGAAAACACTATAACTGATCAACCAGAAAGGCAGATTGTAGCAGAGCTAATTAGGGAGAAGACTTTAAGGCTTCTGCAAGATGAGATTCCACATGGTGTAGCGGTTAGTATTGAGCAAATGAAGGAACGTACTACTAGGTCTGGAGATTTGATTGATATTCATGCAAGCATTGTTTGTGAAAAAGACTCTCATAAGGGAATTATCATAGGTAAAGGTGGCAAGATGTTAAAAAGTATAGGAAGTCAAGCAAGGCAAGATATAGAGAATCTACTAGATTGTCAAGTTAATCTGCAACTGTGGGTAAAGGTTAAAAAAGACTGGCGAGATAGTGATTTTATGATTAAGAATTATGGTTATAACAAGATGGATATTAAAGATTTTTAATAAGAAAACATTTATAGATGGAATGATATTACTGGTTTAGAAAAACGTATAATGGGAAACCTAATGATATAGTTAAAAAAGAGAAACACAATAACATATCAAAGACAAACAACTTATATATCATGGTTAGGGGGCTCATTATGAAGAATTATGATTATTGGAAAAGGTTTAGTAAAACAGGTAAAATTAATGATTACTTAAATTATATTGCTTGCACTAGGGAAGAAGAAATTCCAGAGGGCCTAGTTATGAACGATGACGAGGAGAGTGGTATATGTGCCGGCATCGACTACAGTAACGGGGATGGTTCTATCGGCCATGCCGGTTGGTGATTATGATAAACGTTTGGTTATATTAACGATAGAAAGAGGAAAAATAACTGCATTTGCCAAAGGCGCTCGTAGACAAAACAGCGCCTTATTGGCATGTAGTAATTCCTTTTCATTTGGAAAGTTTGATATTTATCAAGGAAGAAGTTCGTATAGTGTTATTTCTGCCGACATATCCAATTATTTTTCGGAACTGAGAAAAGATATTGAAGGATTGTATTATGCATTTTATTTTAATGAATTTGTAAGCTACATAACAAAAGAAAATAATGATGAAAAGGAAATTCTTAAACTTCTATATCAAACCCTAAGAATGGTTGTAAAAAGGACTGTTTCTTTGGAACTTATAAAATCTATATTTGAATTGAAGATATTGGCACTTAGTGGTATAGCGCCTCAGGTCTATCAGTGTGTAAGATGTGATGTGACTCCTAGTGAAGAAACAAAGAATCAGTTTGCATTTTCTGTGGAAAGTGATGGGATATTATGCGGAGATTGTAGACATGTTGATAAAAGTGCAATTTTCCTAACCACATCAACCTTATATACTATGCAATACATAATATCTATAGAAACCGAGAAACTATATACATTTACTGTTACAGAGGATGTACTTAGGCAGTTGCAGAATTGTGTTAAGCGATCTATTAATAAATATATTGGCCATTCATTTAAAAGCTTGGAAATGTTAAAAATCCTATGATTTAACTTTCTATAGAAACAGGTTGAAAAAATTTTAATTAAAGGTTAAAATAACATGAAACCCAAACTGGGCAGGAGGGAATTAATTATGAAAAAGGTTTTTTTGAGTTTAGTTTTCATTATTATGCTAACTGGTATGACTGGTTGCTCAAAGCAAGATGTTATTCTAACATTTGAAGATATATCAGAAAATACTATATTGATAAAAGCTAATGGAGTTATACAGTCAGCAATAGTTGAGGACTTCGATAAAGAATATTACAATCTTTCAGAACTTACGGAATTTGTTAAGAAAGAAGTTGATGGATATAATCAAGAAATAGGACAAGAAGAAGTTATAATTGATGATGTTCTGTTGAAACGGGGTAAGGCGGTTGTTATACTTACTTATTCGGGAATGGCCCATTATTCTGAATTCAACAATGTGCGGGCTGCTTATTTTAAGGCAGATATAGGGGATGTACCACTTCAACTTCCGGAGAAGGTTCTTAGTGTGAAGAATGATGAGCTTGTTAATTTAGACAGTGTATTAGGAGGAAAGAATCAAGTCTTAGTATTATATGAGCCATACGAGATTATTGTGGAAGGTGATATAAAGTATTATAGTGAAAATGCTAGCCTTGAGGATGGTAACAAAGCACAAAGTATGACATATGATCCGTCGGTTATTATTTATAAACAGTAAAAAGATGAAAGAACTAAAGATAGCTTGGAAAATTTATAAAATTATATAAGAAGGAAGTGTGAGGATAAAAATGGAAAAGACAATGGACAAAATAGTTGCATTGGCAAAGGCTAGGGGATTTGTATTCCCGGGATCTGAAATTTACGGTGGCCTTGCAAACACCTGGGATTATGGAAACCTGGGAGTTGAGTTAAAGAATAATGTTAAAAAGGCATGGTGGAAGAAGTTTATTCAGGAGCACCCTCTTAATGTAGGCCTGGATAGTGCTATACTAATGAATACACAGGTTTGGGAAGCATCAGGTCATTTAAGTGGCTTTTCAGATCCCCTTATGGATTGTAGGGAGTGTCATGAGCGTTTTAGAGCTGATCAGTTAATTGAAGACTACAATGACAAGAACGATATTACTGTTGAAGGAGCTGTTGATTCTTGGTCCCATGATGAAATGAAAAAGTATATTGATGAACATGAAATAGCTTGTCCTACTTGTGGAAAGCGTAATTTTACCGATATAAGACAATTTAATTTAATGTTCAAAACTCATCAAGGGGTAACTGAGGATGCACAGAATGAAGTCTACCTTAGGCCAGAGACCGCTCAAGGGATATTTGTTAATTTCAAAAATGTTTTAAGAACGTCCAGAAAGAAGATTCCTTTTGGTATTGCACAGATTGGTAAAGCATTCCGTAATGAGATTACACCAGGAAACTTTATCTTCCGTACAAGAGAGTTTGAACAGATGGAACTACAGTTTTTCTGTGAACCAGAAACAGATTTAGAATGGTTTGAGTACTGGAGACAGTTCTGTATAGATTGGTTAAAAGAGTTAGGTATTAAAGATGAAGAAATCAAATTAAGAGACCATGGTGAGGATGAGCTTTCTTTCTATAGTAAGGCAACAACAGATATAGAATATTTATTCCCATTTGGATGGGGAGAGTTGTGGGGCATAGCTGATCGTACAGATTATGACTTGACACAGCATCAAAATGCTTCAAAAGAAGATATGACTTACTTTGATGAAGAAAAGAAGGAAAGATACATTCCATACGTTGTTGAGCCATCACTAGGAGTTGATCGTATGACTTTAGCTTTCCTTTGTGGGGCATATAATGAAGAAAAAATGGATAATGGAGATACTCGTACAGTTCTACATTTTCATCATGCACTGGCACCAGTAAAGGTTGCTATTTTACCATTATCTAAGAAGCTTGCAAAACAGGCAGAAGAAATATATACAAATCTAAGTAAATATTATAATTGTGAATATGATGAAAGAGGCAATATAGGTAGACGCTATAGAAGACAAGATGAGATAGGAACTCCTTATTGTATTACTTATGACTTTGATTCAGAAGAAGATGGAAGTGTGACTATCCGTGACCGTGACACAATGGAACAAGATAGGGTTAAAATTGAAGAATTAAAATCTTATTTTGACAAGAAATTTGATTATTAAGCTAAAACTGAGCACTCTATCACGTGAAAATGGTAG
>CAZPWO010000036.1:0-18589 GCA_964590525.1 uncultured Herbinix sp.
TTAGTAAATTTAAAGAGAGGTTTGATGGTTTTACACAAACGGTTCTTCGTTTTCCCCTTACCATGGTTTTTTTAGTGGCTTGGGCCATTATGAATTGTGTTAAACTATTTTCTAATGATTATTTTGTATTTAATGAATATGCTTATGCCTTTCTTATTGGGGCCTGCTCCTATGTTATTTTTCAAGTGTTATATGAAAGATTTTTCAAGGATAGTCTAACTATACGATATGCTTTTATGGGGCTTTCTATTTTATTATCAGCTGTATATTTTTTAATAGGAAGATATAGTGAGATGGAAGATAAGTTTATTATAAGAACAATCATAATACTATTTATTTTAGCTATAGCATTTTTATGGATTCCTACGATAAAAAGGGAAGTTAGCTTTAACCAGACTTTTCTTGAATCATTTAGGGCGTTTTTCACAGTGGCTTTATTTGCGGGATTATTATTTCTGGGGATTATTCTGATAATAACAACGGTTGATAATTTGATTGTTAGTGTTGGTAGCTCTTATTATGAACATGTTGCAAATGTTATAATAATATTGTATGCCCCTATACATTTCTTGTCCCTTATACCAGTTTACGGTGAGGAAGAGGAGAAAAATCCATCAAAGTTTTTGGATAGTTTAATTTCATATGTATTTATACCAATCTCAGCTATATTTACGGTTATTTTACTTTTATATATTATAATTAATATTGGGGGAGACTTCTGGGCAGATAATATTTTAGAACCTATGTTAGTGTCTTACTCACTTTCTGTTATTTTAATTTATATATTAGCTTCACAGGTGGATAATTGGTTTTCTAGATTTTATAGAAAAGTAATAGCCAAGGTGCTAATTCCAATTGTCTTGTTCCAAACTATTGCTTCAATACTTAAGATAGGGGAGCTTGGTATTACCCTTGGTAGGTATTATGTAATTATGTTTGGAATATTTGCTACAATTGCTGGCTTTATATTCAGCATGGTTCCGGTTAAGAAAAATGGTATTATTGCTCCGATTTTAATAGCCCTTTCTATTGTATCAATATTGCCACCAGTAGATGCCTTTACTGTAAGCCGGGTAAATCATATTGGAAGGCTTGAAAAGGTTTTACTTAATAATGATATGTTGGATGGGGATACATTGCGACCAAATGGCGATATATATGAGGAAGACAAGCAGATTATACGTAATTCTATATCATATCTAGATAGTATGGGCTATACAAAGGATATAGATTGGCTAGAGGAATATTATTCATCTAGTAATTTTGAGGCAAACTTTGGTTTTAAGCAATATAATTATGGTAATACAATAAATGATTATAAGCGGTTTGAGAGGCTTGGGAATTCCATAGAGATTAGTGGACATGATTTTATTATGCAAAGTCATATTAATTCCTATGGTGAAAGTTATGAAATTGGAAGCTTTAATAAGGCTGCTAAAGAATATTCCTTGTTTTTGTCTAGTGAAGAGAATGCTTTTATTTTATATGATGAAGGGGAAAAAGGAGAAATTATTAGATTTAATATTGAAGATTTTTTTCCGAGATTTGTAGAAAGAGATAGTCAGGATACTACATTATCCGATTCAGATGCAAGATTTAGTGTAGAGAATGAAGAAGCAATTCTAACTATATTAACGGAGAATGTATATATTAATATGAATGATGATAGATATCAAGAGGCCTTCGTTTATATATTAGTAGGAATTAAATAAATATAATTTTTATAATTAGTATGGAGGAAAAAGATTTATGAAAAAAATAAAAAAAACAATTATTTTTATAGCATTGTTAATAATGCTAGTTAGCCTTGCTGGATGTGGGACAAAGGATGATAAGCAGGATCAGTTTGCTCCATTAGCAGAAGGTGAAACCCTTGCAGAGATTGTTATAGAGGATTTTGGTTCTATTCATGTTAGATTTTTTGATGAAGTAGCCCCTAAGGCTGTTGAAAACTTTATTGGCCATGCAAATGATGGTTATTATGATGGAGTGACTTTCCACAGAATTATAGAAGACTTTATGATTCAAGGTGGAGATCCTAGTGGTACAGGAGCAGGGGGAGAAAGCATCTGGGGCCAGGCATTTGAGGATGAATTCTCTGATGACCTTCAGCCTTATAGAGGGGCTCTTTGTATGGCTAATTCAGGCCCTAATACTAATGGTAGTCAGTTCTTTATTGTACAGTCATCTAATACTTATGATCAGGGTTATTTAAAACAGGTAGAATTTTCATATGGGGTAACTTTCAACGAGGAAGCTATGAAAAACTATGATGAAATAGGTGGAACACCTTGGCTTTTTCAGGGACACACAGTATTTGGACAAGTTGTTGAAGGATATGATGTTCTAGATGCTGTTGCCTCTGTGGAATTAGCTAATGAGAGCATGGGTATTCCTTTGGATGAAGTGGTTATTAATACAGTTAGGGTGTATGAGAATTGATATTCAACAGTTAGGAATTAAGAAAGGCTTAAGAAAACTCTTAAGCCTTTCTTAATTGTAAAAAAACACACAAAAACCTACAAAAAGTCTGTTTATTTTTTTTGAGAATAGCTATTTACAAACATTGGGTTATGGTATATTATTGTAATACATTCTATTAATACATTTCTAATTACTTAAATTCTTTTTATCTTATTTTCAAACACCAATAAAAACTTAATAAAGGAGGTATGTTATGTGAAGATAGCTTTCTGGAGTAATGCTAATGGCCCTTCTGGGGTGTCTGCTAATCTAGCTGCAATTAGCCTTGCTAGTGCTATTAGTTTTCCATATACTATTACGGTTATGGAAAATCACATCTGTTCTAATGATTTGGGGCAATCATTTTTTGATAAAGGTAACCTTAAATATGTCCGGGAAAAAGGTTCCTATTATGAAGGTGGGGGAATAGAGGGCCTGCTACGAAAAGTTAATAGGGGAGACTGTCTTATGGAAGATTTAGATGATTATAGAAAAACCGTTATAGACAACCATCTATATTATATTCCCCAAAGTAAAGTCATTCATAATAATACATTTTCTTATGAGCTCTACATTAATGCCCCGACATTTTTCAAGATACTAGAGGCGTCATCGGATATTATATTTATTGATGCAGCTAAAGACAATATTAGTACAAATACTATTCTAGAAGAATCTGATCTTATAGTTATTAATCTTATTCACAATCCACTTATTCATGAAAAATTCTTTATTTATAATTCCCATTTAAGGGATAAGTCAATATTTTTAGTAGGAAAAGCCCCCAATACAAAGGGTTTACTTAGTGGGGAGATATCTGATAGATATAAGATTCCTTATGAATGTATTTTAGAAATTCCTTATAATGAGATGTTTAATAAGGCTATGGATAGTGGTAGAGTTGTGGAATTCATATTATCTAATTATGAGTCTAGTAAGGGAGAATATAACTATTCATTTATCCAATCAATAAGAAAAGCAACAGAAATGATAATAAGAAAATCATTTTATCTAAGAGAAGAAAGAAGAGAAAGTATTTAAGTTTTAAGGATGATTCAAGAATGAGGAAAGGAGAAGAATGAGACTTAAAAGAAAAGTTAGACGTTCAACAAGGCAGTACCTTATTGTTGTTTTAATTTGTCTTGTGGTTTTAGGCTTTGCAGCAATTTTAGCAACTCTTGTGATTTCTAATAGTATTAAGGATAGATACCAGGCCCAGCTAGACCAATATAGTAAAGAGATGGACGAGAATAAGCAAACAGTATTTGTAGCTACTACGGATATTAAAGCAGGTGCCCTTATAAATGAAGAAAATACAGATAGGAGGATAGAGTATTCTTCTCAGCCCTTAGAGACCTTTATAACAAGCAGTGACATGGGGAAAATGCTTTTAGTGGATATTCCAAGAGGAAGCCATCTACTTACCAATATGGTTACAGAATATAAAGTGTCAACAAGGTTAAGAGAGTTTGAGTATAGTGCAATCCATCTGGGGACCAATATTAATAAGGAGGATACAGTTGATGTAAGAATTAACTTTCCTAATGGTGAGGATTATTTGATTGTTTCTAAAAAGCAACTTAAAGGAGTTTCCCATGACTTGTCCTTATGCCTTATGTGGCTGGATGAGGATGAACTTCTTAGAATGTCTGCAGCAATAGTAGATGCTTATGAGTATGATGGAACAAAGATATATCTTGCTAAATATATTGATCCTCTAATCCAGGAGCCTTCCCTTGTAACATACACCCCTAGTTTATCAGTATTAAAGTTAATTGAAGAAAATCCTAATATAGTTGACCGTTGTTCCCAGGAAATTAATAAAGAGATAAGAAAGGGCTTGGAGAATCGCCTGGCATCAAGTTTTAGTAGAGATGTTAGAGAGCTGGACTGGAATCTATCTTCAGACACGGCTTATGCTTATATAGATTATGACCAAGATGAGGAAGAAGCTGTTGAATTAGGAAGAGATGAAGAGTTAGAAGATGCTTATTACGCACTAGATGAATACAAGAGAAGGGAGGAAATGATAACTATTGAGTAATGTGGTTGTATATGTGGGGGTTGAGGTGTTTGACATTCTTATATATCTTGGACAAATCTTATCAAAGCTTGGGCGAAAGGTATTAGTTATAGATCATTCTGAGACCAAGCTCTTATCTAGTTCAATTCCATCCCCTATAGATATCTCTTGTACTGAAAATCTTGTACATTATCATAATATTGATTTTACATGCTTACCACTTAATAAAGAGATGAAGGAAAAGTATGAAGATATATTAATCGCCAGTGGATTTAATGAAGCGTATAAAGATATTAGCAAATCCACCCGCTTAGTCTATGTAACTGACCTTTATAGGCATAATTCCTGGCGTTTAGGAAGTCTAGGATATGGGAATATCCTTGGAAAGTATACCCAAAGGGAATTATTAATAAAAAGCCGAAATGATGTAACAATTGAGCCCCTTGTAATTGCTAAGATAATAGATCAAAACATACTGAAAGAAGATACAAGTATACTTTTCAATGAGGATAAGGATGAAAGAAAAAGGCTTATTGGCCATCATAATATGAGTTTTTATCTAAGGGGAATATCAAAGAATATGAGAATATATCTAAGAAATGAAGTGGGAAAATATGTTCCAAATATAGAAAAACAAGATTTAAAAAAGGCCATGAGTCCAAGGGCTTATAAACATGGGAAAGGTGAAGGATATTGAAGATAATCGGGTTTTGGAGTAATGTTCATGGACAGTCAAAAACAACAAGCAACATGATTGCACTTGCTAGTGCCATAGCTCTTGAAAATGAATATAGATGTATATTAACTGAGGCTCATTTTAAGCTAAATAAGCTAGAGGCATATTTGATTGGTAGTAGAGAATACAGCCAGGAGATATTTATTGATGTTGGAATAGATGGTTTGGCTCGAAGCATAAAACTTGCCCCTTTGGATAAAGGAATTATAGAAAATTATTCAATACCTTTTCTAAATAATAAACTTAGCTTATTGCCTGGTACAAGTATTGATAACAAGGCCATCTATATGGATTCCATGAAAAAATCTATTAATAGAATACTAGAAGAAATGAAAGAACATTATGATTTAGTTTTTATAGATCTAAATAGTGGCCTAGATGAAATCTCAAAATTAGTAATCGACCAGGCAGATATTGTAGTGGTAAATCTAAATCAAAATAAGAATATATTAGATGATTATTTTCACAAACAGTATATTAATAAGAAAAACATTATCTATCTTTTGGGGGGTTACCATAAAGGTTCTTCATATAATATACACAACTTAAAGCTCAAGTATAGGCAATTAAGTAAAGCACCTACATTTGTAATACCCCATTGCACAGAATTTATGGATGCACAATCTGATGGCTTAGTTATAGATTTTATGAAGAGAAATATAAATAACCCAAAGGAAAGTAATAAGTATTTTATAGATAATGTTAAAAGAGCTTCTCGCAAGCTTGTAAGATTAGCCAAGGCTAGAAAGGTGGCTACCTAATGTCAGCTGACAACATAATAATAATGGGTATTATAACATCTATTATATTGGTCACTTTATATTATCTTTTTAAGAAAGAATATAACCAAGAAGGGCTTTACCCAGAGGAGTTATTTTCCATAGAGCATTTAAAGGCGGGCATTAAAGAGGAGATAAATGAATTATCAGATACAAGCCACATTGATTTGAATCTTAGTAAGTCAGCAGCACAAAAGGAAGAGGCTAGAAAGTTACAACTTATAAAGGCGGTTAGAAATTGTGGATTTGGGGACATAAATGCTAAAGAATTTGTTAAGGATTATATAAAAAATATTTTACAAAAGGTTCTTAATATTAATGAGGAAACTATTAATCATGTTATAGGATTTGATGATGTAAACTCCCTTACTGTTATTGATAAGTTTGATATTTTACTTTATAAAAACAAGAAACAACATGGTTTAGATGCTTTTTATTATCTGATTGTAGATAATGGATTTGATAGTGTGAAAGGAGATGGTAGAAGGGACAATGAATATCATTACAGAATATCCAGTGAAGACATTGAGGAACTTTACATGAAAAGTGACACAAGCCTCGATTATCTTGACAAACTAGAGATAGTAGTACAAAGAATATATTCATTATATCTTGGAAATGGGGTGATTGATGAGATTAGGGATATGAAAAAACTAGACGGAATATCTGCTGGTCTAAGTGGGCTTCCAACCCGGCATTACAACTATTTAGAGGAATATATAATCAGTAATAGAGAAAGTATGGATTACTATTATAACAGCATATGGTGTATGTTCCAAGGAAAAACCATAGGTCTTGGATTTCTAGGATTTGGAAGTGAAGCTGAAATGATAAGGGTAGCAAAAAAGATTTATAGATATGATGACCCTGGTTATTTATCAGAGAATAAGGGGTATATAATTAACTCTATGTCAGATGGTTCACGTATTGTGGTTGTAAGGCCGAAATTAGGAGAGAACTGGGCATTCTTTATCCGTAAGCTTAACAGTATAGAGGATATATCCATAGAGAATCTCCTAACTGATGAAGATGCAGAAATACCTATTAAGGTAATGAACTGGCTAGTCAAAGGATGTTGTACCATTGCAGTTACGGGAAAGCAATTCTCAGGAAAGACCACTTTGTTAAAATCTTTGGTGGAATTTATTAATCCTCAATATAACATTAGGGTCCAAGAGATGATCTTCGAACTTCATCTTAAAGAGATAGAAAGATACCGTAATCGAAACATTATGACTCTGCGGGAAACTCCTTCTATATCAGGACAATTAGTACTAGATCTATTTAAGAAGATGGATGGGGATATTTATATATTTGGAGAGGTTCATTCCCCAGAGGCCTGCTCCTTGGTTGTGCAAGGTGCACTTGCAGGTACTAGGCAGCTTATGTTTTCTCATCATGCTAAAACAAGCCATACATTAATTGATAGTTTCAAGGTGGCCCTACTTCAGACAGGAGCATTTACATCTGAGATGGCGGCAGAAGAACAGGTGGCTAGGGCAATTAATTTTGATTTTCATATGAATACAACTATTGGGGGACACATTTATCTAGAGAAAATAACAGAGATTTTACCTGATAAGGGAAGGCCCTATCCTGAAGATCTAGAAGACTGTTTTCGAGAATTTTTCACCAGGATAACTAATGAGAAAAGGTATAAGACGAAAGACATTGTAGTTTTTAAGGATGGGCGGTATCAATTAGTGGGAAAACCAAGTGACTTTACTGTGGACAAGCTTGCTGATTATTTAGATGAATCTGAACTTGATAAGTTTAAAGACTATTTTGCAAATGTGAAGGAGGGTGTTAATTGAATTACTCTCCAATTAACAAAGGAAGTAAAAGGGGATTTTATTATTCTAAAAGGGCAAGAAGATTTTTATTGAAATCATATCAGGTTTTTATAAACTTTTCTCCTACAAGAAGATATGTGGCTCAAATGAGAAAGACTTATGAAATGCTTTGTCCAGAAGATGAGAGAACTACCATCTGTAGAGCTATGGCTATGTCTTATATCATATGGATAACAAGTGCCATAGTAATGTTCTTTATCTTTGTTATTTCACCATCTATATATACAGCAGGAATTGCATCACTATTAGTCTTTGTTCTAAATAAGGAGATGTTGGAGCGAAGAATAAGTGGTATGGAGATGACTTTGCTTAAGCAGATGAATAAGTTTTTATCCGATACAAGACATAGCTTTTACAAACATGGGATGATAGATGAAGCAATTGTAGATTCCTCTGAGAAAAGCGGACGGATTATGAAAGTCAATGCAGATAAGATACTTGAACATTTAGAAAGTAGTGATAAAGCAACTTCCATAAGGAGGTATAACGAAACTGTATCCAATCGCTTTCTTCGTATGTTTTTATCAGTGGTAGTATATGTAGAAGAGTTTGGTGACAAGATTGTAGGCGGAATATCTGTCCTACTTCTTAATATAAATATATTAAAAAGTGATATTTATATTGAACTTATGAATAGGAAGGAAACAGATTATAAATTTTCTGGTATGACTTTTATAGTTCTTGCTCCAGTATATACACTTAGAATTATAAGAAACTGGGTAGTAGACATGGTTCCAGAGCTAATAACATTTTATGATGGTATATTAGGAATATCATTAATGATTATAATTTTTCTACTTACAATTATTATGTATAACATGGTTAATGAACTTAGGGAAAGAAACACTGTAAGAACCAAGGAGCATTATATTATAAAAGCATTATCAAGAGTCAAACCTATTCACAAAGCTTTAAATAATTATGAAGAAAAAAACCCAGTTATTATTGAAAAACTAGAGAACTTGCTTTACCAAGTAGGAGAAAGTTATACAGGAAAGCAGTTTTTCTTTAAAAGAATTCTATATGGTTTTGTCGGTTTTTCCATATGCATCTTTATATCTATATCAGTTCATGAAAAAAACAAAGTGACAATTGTAAGCTCGCCAGTTTTTATAAGTAAATCTGAAAATCTTATCCCAGAAAGATACAGGACATCCTCAGAAAATTTGGTTTTAGAGTTAATGAATGACTATATAGTGTTAGATACTTCAAAACAAGGGCGCTTGAATCCAAATCGTGAAGAAATTGAATTAGAAATACGTAAAAAAACTACTATACCAGTAGAAGCCTTTGTTACAACAACTACTGATGAAGTAATGGTAAGAATCCAAAAGTATAATAATGAGTACTTTCATTGGTATGAACTGATTTTTGCAGTATTTATTGCTTACATTGCCTATATTGCTCCTTATTTAATGTTGCTATATAGAAAAAAAGTTTTAACCATGAATATGGGAAATGAAGTGGCTCAATTCCAGTCAATTATTATGATGGTAATGCATCTGGATAATACAACCGTCTTACAGGTCTTAGAACAAATGGAATCATTTGCAGTTGTTTTCAAGGAGTCTCTTAGGGCATCTATTAATGACTATTCATCAGGAGATCTGGACGCTTTAGAAAAACTTAAGATAAGGGAGCCTTATGAGCCTTTTAGAAGATTAATAGACAATCTTATTATAGCTGACAGGATAGGCATCCAGAAGGCTTTTGACGAAGTAGTAGAAGAACGAAAGGTAAGTCAAGAAATGAGAAATCAGGATTATAGGATTGCAAGAGATAAGAAAGTGGTAGTAGCTACAATAATGTCATTTGTTCCAGCAGTCTTAACGGTAACCTTGTTCTGGATTGTACCATTTTCCTTAAATGCTTTAGAAGGACTAAAGGAGTATGATGAGATGATTAACAATTTTAGATAAAAACAACAAATACAATATTAAAAATGGAGGAATTATTATGAATAACGTATTAAAGTTCTTATTATTAGCAGCAGGCTGTATTATTGTGGTGGTATTAATATCATTGGGCTTTAACCTTGCAAACAAAGGGAAGGCAGATGTTGATACAAATGTAGAAAAGTATAATACATTATCTTCAAAGTACCAAGACATAGAGATAACAATGTATGACGGTATGATGGTTCTTGGCTCAGAAGTTAAGCAGCTTATTAGGGATTATTCAAATGATGAGTATTTATCTATACTTGTAGAAACAAATATGGGTAATAAATCTGTGGCTTATGTAAATTCATCTTCCTTAGTTGGAGCCACTTCAGGTGACCCTAAGGATCACCATGATATAGCAACCATGAAAAAGGAAGACAAAGACTATATTAATGACAGAGGGGAATTTATAGGAAAGGTTTATTATGACGACAATGATCTTGTGGCTTGCTTGGAATTTAAGCAACAAAAGTAGTCAAGAAATAAAGTGGAGGTATGCTAATGAGTAATGTAAACAAGTTTTTATTATTGGCATTCAGTCTAGGCCTAACCTGCCTTTTGATAACATACTTTGGCAGGGTTGCAGATGCTGGTTTTAGAACCTCGAATACTGCACTGGGTAAGTTAAATGATTTTAACAATTCACTTTCAGAAAGTGACATTATGCTCTATGACGGTAAAGAAGTTACTGGCTCAGATGTAGTTAATTATATAAAGAAGTCCCTGGGGGCTTATAATAAAGACCAGGAAGCATCGATTTGTATACATGTAACTAGCACTATAAGCAGTAACACATATTCAAATGGTGAGTTTATAAAAGATATTCAGGATTTTTCTTCAGAGAAATATATAAAACCACTGGCAAATTTTACGTGCTTAGTCTTAAGAAATGACAATGGTATTATCCATAGAATTGAATTCTCACAAAGATAAGTTTAATAAGAATAAATATAATAAATCAATTGAATGGAGGGATAAATGGATAATCTTTCAAAATTCTTAAAAATCGGCTTTAACCTATCTATCTTCTTTATTGCCCTAACATTCTTATATAAGATGTCTGATGAATATCATCGGTTGGCAGGTGCATCTGCTAAACAGGTCTTAGAAGATAAGACAGTATATGAAGCTTATTCAATAAAAAGGGATAATTTGACTAGTATAACTGAGCTTACTGCAGTCTTTATGAGTGACATAGAATATGATATTGAAATTATAGTAGGAAGCAAAAGCTATATGTTTTCAAATAAAGACCACAAGCCAGAGGAAATAGGAAAGTATTATTTGCCCAATATTGATTACAGGAAAAGCTATGAATATGATCTTAATGGCAGCATAATAAAAATTATATATGAAGGGATTATAGATGAACATATTTAGTAAAATCATCACAATTATCTTGCTTATTGTAATGGTGTGTCTACTTCCCCTTCTGTATCTTATGGATCACTATGATGGGCTAAAAGAAAACTATGTAGAAGGGGAATTAATAGAATTTGTTAATGAAATCCAGACAAATAAATATATAGATATTCATATGTATGAAGATTTTTTATCAAGACTTTATATAACAGGAAAGTTATATGAGATAGAAATTGAACAATTTACTCCAAAGCTTAGTGCAAATCTAGCAATTCATGATAAGTCTGAATCCTATCTTGTTTCATCAATAAGACGGGAAAACTCTCCAACGTCTTATAATACCCATTCCCATACGCATACTTCCACCTGTTATGACGGTGAGGAACACATCCATTCTACAGTAAATGGTTCCTGTTATTCATGGCAAGGTCATGTCCATTCTGGAGACTCTTCATATGGTGGTTCTTGCTATTCAGCAAGGTATCATGTCCATAGTGGAAGTTCATCATCAGGGGGAGCTTGCTATGGGGGAAGAAATTATCACAATCATACAAGTACTTGTTACCATTCTCATTCATACTCTTGTTATCATCATCATGATAGTCGCTGCTATACACGTTGTAACGGTAGTTTTAGTGTACAGGTACCCCCATCAACTTCAAAATGCAGTACATGCAAGGGCTATAGGCGTTCTGTTTCAACAATTTGTAATAGCTGTGGACAGAATTCATTTAGAGGCTATTTATGTTCCTGTGGGGGACCAAATCCTACAGATTACACACGGCAAAGATGTACTTTATCAGTCTGCACTTGTGGCAAGTCATCTCCAGAATTAGAATGTTCAATCTCAACATCATCTCCCATATGTGGTAAAAGCAATAATTATGTAGAAAGCTATTATATGAATTGTAATAAGGGAACTAATACAATAGAAGGCTACTACCTAACTTGTAACAAAACAGGTGAATATAAGTTGACATGTGGTAAGACCAATGGGAAATACTATAAAGGAGATATTGAGGTGTTTCCTAACTGCCATAAGATAATTGTATCCATAAAGCCTGAAAAGCCTAAGCAGATAATATATTTAGGAGATGCAATCATAAGCAAGGCAATAATCACATACTTAGACGGTCATTGTCAGACTGTCTTATGCAGCAATGATTATGAAGCAAAAAAGTTAGGTATGCAAACAGTAACCTTAACATATGGGGAAGCAAGCTGTAATATAGAAGTAGATGTAAAAGCAAGAAGTAGAGCATGTTCATCATGTGGGAAGGACTATTATCTAGACAAAGATAATTTTGATATGGGATGCCCTGATTGCCACAAATCCCTAGGATTTATACAAGTTTCTCCTAGATATATTACTTTGGAGCAATATGAAGAACTAGATGTTACAGTAACTGCAAACTTTAAGGATGGACATAGCAAATATGTGACAGAATGGACTAGTAATTATGATTCAAGTAAACTGGGATATCAAGAAGTGACTATTAACTATAATGAGCATAAATGTTACCTAGGCGTAAATATTGTCTCAACTATAATTTGTGATAAATGCGGGAATTCATATGTTTTAGATGAGGATGGCAATGATCCAGGCTGTTATATCTGCAAGGATATTCTGATTTCAATTAATGCTTCACCAAAAGAGCTTATTATAAATAAAGGGGAAGGTCTTACACAGGTAGTTGTTAGAGCCTATTATGTCAATGGAGGAGAGAAAGTAGTAGAGGGTTGGACAAGTGACTTTAATAAAAACATTGCTGGTAGGCAAGAAGTAACCATATATTATAAAAACCAATCTTGTAAGATAATAGTAGAAGTTATGTCAGATGATGAAGTGACCTGTCCCTTATGCCAAGCAAGGTATAGTAGAAGTGAAAGCCCATGGGGTTGCCCTATATGTAGGGAAACATTAGTAGGAATAGAAGCTTCTCTAATTAGCGGTGGCAACAAAGTTGTATATGGACGTGGGCTTGACTTAAGGGTAATCCTTATTTATAAAGATGGTCATAGACAGATGGTATTTGATGGTTGGAAAGATAACTTTGATCCTTACTTATATGGGGAGCAAGTAGTGATAGTTACTTATAAAGATAAGTTTGGAAATATAGTTAGCTATTACCTTAGTGTAACAGTTGTAGAAGATATGGAATCGGTTATATGTGAAAAAGGACATGTTTATTACCCTGGAGACTTTACAAAAGATTGTCCTTATTGTGCAGCAAACTCAGGAGCAAAGGTTGAGACTTATTATGAATACAAGTATACAGACCATATACTTAGTCATGTGTACGAAGAAGATATATACCATCTAAAGCCTGGTGATTATGTAACTATTAAGATAAGTATAATTCCTAGGGACGGCCAAGAAAAGCTTATAAGCTATGGGGGGGAGGTGCCTTAAGATGTCAAATACTCTTGATAAAGTCATAGATATTCTAATAGCCGCTTTTATTATGTTTATAATTCCGACATCTTATTTCATGATGAAGAAAGATGTAATAATCCAAGTAGGGATAGAAAAAAGTACTGATTATTTTTGCGAGAATGTAGCAGCTCAAGGATATATATCAAAGAATATGTATGAGAGATATCTTGATCAATTAGACAATAGTGGAAAGTTCTATAATATTAGCCTAACCCACCAGCAGCTTGTACATGAACCTGAATATATAATAAGAACATCCAGCCAGGTTATAGAGGAGGATGAAGATATATGGGAGGGAGTAAATGAATACAATGAAGAAGATGTTCATACAGACCCTCCCCATATAGAGGATCCCATAGGAAGTACGGATAATCTTAACACGGAAACTAATGAAAGTATCTTAGAAAAGTCCATAGATAATCCGGCAGATCCTAATCATCAACATGATGATGCTTGCTACAGTGGGGAAATGCACATTCATAGTCCGTCTGGGGGAGATTGTTATGGCTGGAGCTCTCATAATCATACAGAACCTGCTTGTTATACCTATGTCTATCATGAACATTCTACAAGTTGTAGGCACAGTCATAGTGCTAGCTGTTACACAAGTTTCTCCTGTAATGGTTCTGCTGTTTATAGCCATAGTGGGCCTGGTAATGCAGGAAGTAGAATATGTCCAGATTGCGGAAAGAACCACCATGACTCAACATCTGATTTTTATATATGTGCTGATTGTGGTGCAGGAATGGGAAGAGTAACACATAGGCCTTCTATATACTGTTGTGGAAATATGCTTAAACGATCTGAGCCCACATCAGACAGTAGTTATTCATTATGCAATGCTAGGAAACAAATTCTTACTTGCCAATTAAATACTATGGATAATTATTGTGGCAAAACTAGGGATACAATAGAAGAGAAAACATTACATTGTACAAGAACTGGCTCATATTCATTAAAGTGTGGAAAAAGCCAAGGAGCATATTATAATGGAGATACAAGAGTGTATAAAGCCTGTGACCAAATAGTAACTAATATTATTCCAACTCATCCTAATCAAACTATATATATAAATGATCAATTAATTACAACTGTAAGGGCTATTTATGTTGATGGTTCTGAAAAAACTGTAGTAGCAGATACCACTTATTCTACATCTAATATAGTTGATAATAAGTCAGTTATTCTTTCATATACTCTTATAGTTGATGGAGTCACTATAAGAAAAACAACTACTATAAATATCTCCGTAATTCCAAGGACCAATCTATGCGGTAATGGGCATACTTATAATATTAATAGTGATGGCTCATATTTTGCTTGTCCATATTGCGCAGGCTTACTTAAGTCCCTATCTATAGAAGAACCCTATGATGGTAAATTAACAATGTATCGTGATGCTAGTGCTAGTTTACAAGATAAAGGGCTTGTACTTGTGGCAGAATATCTTGATGGACATATGGAGTATGTTTATTCTGGATATGAGGACAACCTGCTGGCTACTTATGTAGGTGTTCAGACAGTGACAATAGGCTACAAGGGGCTTTATACAAGCTTAGATGTGGAGATATTAAGGAATAGAAGAAAATGTGATTTGTGTGCCTTATATTATGATCTTTATATAGATGATAGGGATCCGGGATGTCCCTACTGCAGGGCAAAAGTCCCAATATTTACTGGACATGTAATGGAGTATTATAAAGAAACTCATAAGGAAGAGATACTTAATAATCTTTATACTGGTGAAGGTAAGTATTATTTTAATAGAGGGGATAGGTTTGAAGTAAATACAGAAGAACTTGAAATAAGGAAAAGATATAGTGGATATTATTTGCCTGCAAAGGCCCATAGGACTGACTCTATCAAGGATGAATTAATTGTAAATAAAGAGGTGGTTAATAAGTGAAACTATCACATCTTTCAATTTTATTTGTGATAATTATGATTATAGTAATAATTTCATCAGACATTACTAGTAATAATCTTAAAGCAATGGCTAAGGCTAAAAGTCGTATGGATTTTAATATAAATCAGGCTATAGATAATGGGGCGTTGCAACTGATACAGTATGAAAGTTCAGGAGAAGAAGTTGTTAATAAGGAAAAGGCAGTGGAAAGTTTTTTATCTTCCCTTTATGCATCTTTAGGAATATTGTCAAATCCATTTGCCCGTGAACAACTATTGGCATATGTTCCTGTGATTATAGTTACTGCGGATGATGGATACTATATAATGTATCAAGATATGTATAAAGGAAGTGACGGAAGTTCCTATGTGACAAAAAGGTGGACCGAGAAAATACCATATGTGTATGAAGATGAAAGTTTTATCTACCGCCTTACTATAACTAATGATTTAGTTATATATGATAAGCATAATCTAATTGATAGAACAGGTGAGGATAAACTTTATAAAGCAAATATAATAAGTATAAAGACCAATTCAATTTATAAGAAGATATCTAAGCTTGCAGGAAGTGATTGCTTGCTTTTGTTAGATGAAAAAGATTTTATAGAAGCCAGGCAGCAGGCAATAATAAGTCAGATAGAAAATGATCTGTCTTGGTATGTCTCTAGGCATAATGATATAGCTAAAAGATTTGCTATAGAATATGCCTTTGGATTGCCTGTAATAAATGCATCTGATTGGCAAAAGGCTCTAGAAGGGACAGGTATTATGGTGTTTTTTCAAGGGTTACCCCTTATTGAAGGAAGTAGAAGAGTCTATAATAGATTTGCATATTCCGGTGGGGGAATTAGAAAAAAATCAGCATATTATATAGAGCAAAGAGGTTGGTATTATGTCTACCATAAGGAGACTTGTACAGAACTAGAAGAGAATTCATATATAAGGGATGAACAATATGGCTCTGTAGAAGATTGTGCCAAGCTTGGGGCATATGCATGTGAGATATGTTGTCCAGCTGGTGTCCATGAACCAGGATATAAACCTTAGTAAGCTTAAAATAGAAAAAACACTAGGTAAAATTTGTAATACCCATTGACTTGCTATATATAAAAGCCTACAATATATATGTAAAGTTTTCACATTAAAAAATGGCAAGATAATTTGAATTAAATTGAAAGGAGAATTTATGGGGGAGAGGAAGAAATTAAGGATTATATTTATTGTCTTATTAATTGCATTTATATCTACTATGACTCCAGTAACAAAAACTAAACAGGAGGTATCAGCAGCAAGTAAATATATTAAGGTAGATGACTTTGTTGAACATTTGGTAAGGCAAGCAAATCTACCAGTAGACAAAACATCTAAGAGGCCATATATTGATGCAGCCATAGACGTAGGTATCTTAAAAAAGGAGGACTTTAAGGACTATAATGTATATCTAAGCAGGGGAGACTGTGCTGTCCTAGCTAATAGGTTAGATGAATATCTATATGGTGAATACTACGGTTATACAGAGGAACTTTATAAGTTCTTAAAGGGGTGTGAGTATTATAAAGGGAGGCTTTGCTATGATTTAGAGGGAGAGCTTTATCCTGCGGGAGTTGAAAGAAGAACATATTATGCTTCAACTTTTTTAAAAGAAATTATTATTCCTATTATAAGTAGTAGTTTTAATTTTGATAAAGAATTAAATGCAGAATATAAAACATTATATGATGACAATGGAAATGCCCTAAGAAGATATGTTGAAATAGCTTATATGAAAGAAAGTCCAGCTTTAAGGATTGGTACTGATCCTATGGAAGATGATCATCCAATTATTAAAACTTGGAAGCGTATAATTGATGAAGACAGAAAACTTCAGGCTGTTTATGATAAAAGAATAAGTGATATTGATAAGGTTGCAGAAGAAAAAAGAATGGATATTGCAAAGATTGTTTCAAAAGGAATTATAAAAGGCTTTAATAATGGTATGTATGTTCAAAATCGTGAATTTAGGGCTGACAAAAAGATTACTGCTAAGGGTGCTAAGAATGTTATCTCCATGGTGTTAAACCCCAAGGATAGGTCATTAATTAGTCCAGATGGACAGTTAATTCGAACAAGTAAGCTGCCAAAGAATGCAGATAAATATCCATATATTCTTGCTTGTTTTCCTAATGAGTTTTATGAGATGCCATTACGTTTTGAGAGATTTGATACATCAGTATACGATAAATGTGATATAAAGTATCCTCTTGAAACAGGAAATAAGGCTATTGAAATAATGTATGTTAACTTCATATTACTTGGAATGGAGCCTTATGAATACTATGATACAATCATGAAACAGGTAGAGCAGTATGTAGAAAATGTACTTAATGTTGACTATCGTACAGTTGATGAGAAATGGAAAACACGGGTTGAAAGCTCTTACTATCCTTTTACTGGATATACGGTAAATGAAATGATAGATGATTATCTTAAAGTAATGAAAAAAAATCGTGTTATTGTTGAAAGTAAGTTAATATCTGTGGAGCCATCTGCCATGTATTATTTTGATGGAAGTTTTTATGTAAGGGTTTATGCCAAGTATCGTGTAACAGCAGATACATTAGATGTTAAAGAAGATCATGAGTTGGTTTTTGGTGATTGGGCTGTAACTAACCTTATAGGATTAAAAAACAATGAATGGACTTATGGTTATTATGACATTCAAATAAGCTCAAGTAATATTGACCCAGTGACCTATGATAGATATCAATCATATATGTATTTTGGTATTGATGCCTGGGCAGGACTTAATGATTATCCATTAAAAGAGTCAAATTAATGGAGGGTGTATATGAAAAAACGACAAAGATTAATAATAAAAAACTTTCTATTGCCAGTAGTAATACTGGCAATAGCTATAACAACTTACAATTATAGCAAGGGGATCTCAGCCAAGGAAAAAGGATATAGTGTAGTTGATAACTCAAGATCTGAAATAAGAATTCCTGATTTATCGGTGGTAATGGATAAAGGTAAAATAACAGTAACTGCAAGAAGTAAAGCAGCCGAACCCAATATAACCATCCGCTATGAAACGCTAGGTTTTGGA
>CAZPWO010000037.1:0-18395 GCA_964590525.1 uncultured Herbinix sp.
TCTCCACTATGAACCATGTCATGCATTTTACGGTAAAGAGGATTTGTCCTTTGGTTGAACATCATGGCAAATGTTAAGTCGCTTTTTTGGGCAGCTTCATTCATTTCACGCACATGTTTAGTATATACCCCTGCAGGTTTTTCACATAATGCATGAAGTCCATGGTCAAATGCTTCCATTACAAGTCTTGGATGGTCGTAGTGAGGAGTGGCCACTAATACTGCATCAATTAATCCAGACTTCATCATATCACTTCCATGGTCAAAAACTGCTACTGATTCTCCCAGTTCTTTCTTGGCCCAATCTATTCTAGATTCATTAAAGTCGCATACAGCAGTAAGTACCGTATCTTTTACTTTTCCATCAACTATGCTTTTAGCATGTGCACTTCCTATATTACCAATTCCAATAATTCCAATTCTTACTTTATCCATATTAGTCACACCTTTCTTGTAATTTATAACAAATAATCTGCAATTTGATTAATATATAATCTGCTTATTACAATCTACTTAATCCCATATCTCCCGCAGTTGTTATAGCTTTTTTCTAAAGAGTCAAATGGATTTTCTCCATAAGAAGCATCCTGTTCAACTAGCAAATATCTTGCATTGGTGTCTTTTAATGCCTCAAATATCTTAGGGAAATTCAGATTACCCTCTAGAACTGGTGCAAATCTTTGCTCAAAACCTTTTACAGCCATGTCCTTTAGGTGTACACAAGGAATCCTATCCTTTAATATGTCAATCCACTGCAAGATATCAGCGCCTGCCGCTTGAATCCAATAGGTGTCAAGGGTAATGCCTAGCTCTTCTGGGGGAAATGCTTCAAGTAATCTATCTATGATTCTTCCCTCTTTCATTTTTTCGAATTCAAAATTATGGTTATGGTACATAAATAATTTGCCAGAATCAGCAATCTTTTTAATTGGCCCTTGAAAATCTTCTACAAAATATTGGAACCAATGATCACTTATATATTTTTCAGGCATCATACCTAAGCCAATATAGTCACAGCCTAAGATATTGTGGTCTTCAATTAGCTTATCTGTGTCATACAATATGCGGTCAGCCCCAACATGGGTTAATACAATCTTAAGCCCATACTTATCGCAGATTTCCCTAAGATTTTCTACCCTTATCCCATTTCCAAGGCCTGATATCTGAACACTGGAATAACCTATGTCACTTACCTTTTTAATTGTACGTTCAAAATCTCTTTCATTTTGAATATAATCTTTAACTGTATATAGTTGTGCTCCCAGTAGCATAATTTAGCCCTCCATTATCTTAACGAATTCATTATGTGCTAAGGTGAATGCCAGCTCTCCATCTCCTATATTAGAGCCTATAACTGATTTTTCTCCTTCTCTTTCCAAGTCTTTTAGACCTTCAAAGTTTTGCAAGTGAGGCTCTAAACTATAAAAACCCTTAAAATTATCTTTCTTTAATAAGGCAACAACCTCAGCTAAATGCCCATCTCCATGTCCCGGTGGAACTACTTGGTGACTATCTTTTTTAGCATCTTTAACATGAATATATTCGATATAAGGCTTAAGCTCCTTGTATGCATCAAGAGGATCCACATCAGTCTGAACAAAGTTGGCAAAGTCTAATATTTGCTTGAAATTATCACAGTACAAAGTTTCCATTATATCCTTAGAACGTTCTATGGTGTCCCCATAGATACCCTTTTCATTTTCATGAAGTAAAACTATATTATGTTCTTTTACATAAGCAATCATTTTACTAAGTTGTTCTATAATTTGCCCTCTATAATTTTCTGGATCTTCCCCATGGGGAGTGTAGAAGGAAAACATCCTTATATAATTAGTTTCAAAAAATTTAGCCAAGTCCACAACATGGGTAAATAGCTTAAAATGCTCTTCAAGGTCTCCGCTAATATCTATTTTCCCAATTGGAGACCCAATGGATGAAACTTTTATACCGTTAGCATCCAACTTGTCTTTTAGTGTCCTTGCCTCATCAAGGGAATAGTCGCTAATATTCCTCCCATAGGCACTTCTAAACTCCACATAAGACATCTTTAAATCTTTTAAAACCCTAATCTGTTTGTCTAAATCACCATCAATCTCGTCTGCAAATCCTGACAAAAGATAATCTTTACTAGCCATAATTACTCCTTTCTTCTTGCTGAATCATATATATCCATCATAAGTGAAAATGTATCCTTGACGCTTTCTATGTTAACTGGAAATGAACTGCCTTTTTTAATAGAATTATAAAAATCATTAATACACATAAGATGACCGTTACCCCAATAATCCTTGCCAAAACTTGTTTCGGAAAAATCCCTTACTTTTCTACTTCCATCTTTGAATATTTCTGTAATCAGATTGCTTTCCATTCGAATTGTTACATTATCACAAGCTATCTCTATCATAACTGGGGAATCACTACAGTAAGCTGATGTTGCATAAAATACTGCTGAGGAATCTTTGAATTTAATATAAGCTTCGATGGTATCTTCCACATCTACAAGATCTTTTAGATGGCGATTGTTCATAGAGGCCTGGGCAGATTCGGCTTTTCCTAAAAACTGAACCAATAAGTCTAGACTGTGAATGGCTTGATTAATTAATACTCCTCCACCTTCTTTTTCTAATCTTCCCTTCCAATCACTGCTTTCATAATATTCTTTACCCCGGCACCATGTAATAATTGCCCTTGCACCAAGGATATTGCCGACTTCCTTCCTTGATAAAAGTTCCTTTGTATATTTGACGCTGTCATTATATCTGTTTTGAAAACAAAAGCCTAGCTGTTGGTCTGATTTGCTATTGTCTTTGGCTTTTTCTAATAGGGCAAATTCTTGCCTGGAAATTGCAGGTGGCTTTTCCATAAAAACATGGACTCCACTGTCTAGCCCATAAATAGCCATTGGAACATGGAGGTAATGGGGAGTGCAGATGTGTAGCACATCTATTTCTTCAACTTCTAACATTTTTTCAAGACTTCCATATGAATTAACTTTATTCTTCTTGTAATTCTTAGCAAACTCCTCAGCCTTTTCTTTCTTGATGTCTGCAACTGCTACTAGCTGGGAATCATCCATCTTGCTAATTACACTTCCATGCATATCAGCAATTACACCGCAACCTATAATAGCACTTTTCATAGCCTCTCCTTAACTTGTAAGCTTATCCTTAAATTAATAGTTGTTTTTATAGTCATACTAATAAATAGTTACTCTTAATATATATTATATACCTTAGTCTTTTGCAATTTCTTTGCATATATTGTCCGGGATATTGCGAATCTTGTTGTTTATATAAAGTCTTTATACTATAATTATTGTTGTACAATACTATTCAAATTATTATGTCCTTAATTAAAAGGGGTGTATTTAACTGAAGAAAAAGATTTCTACTAACTATCTTAAAAATAATATTATTGCAACCCATAGTAAGAGCCAATATGATTTCCATGGTAAGTTTCATCTTCATGACCAATATGAGATTTACTTCTTTTTAAGTGGGGATGTGAATTTGTTTGTTAATAAGGAATGTTATCACTTAGAGAAGGGTAATATGTTGATTTTCAATAAAACTGATATACACAAAGCAGTTACACTTTCTAATGAACTTCCCTACGAAAGAATAACAATACACTTTAACCCTAGTATAATTCGTGATATACCAATAGATAGTACTAACTTGCTATCTTGTTTTGAGAATAAAGATAAGGATGGACAAAATATTGTCTTGCTAGATTTAAACCAGTCAGATTATTTTATAAAGACTGCTTTAAAGATGATACAAAAGTTAAAGAAGGGTGATTATGGAAGTGACATTCTGCCACTGACCTATCTAATACAGCTTCTGTATATGATAAATGATGCCTACTCTAATAAAAGGCATAATATGAAGAATACTATGTCATCTAGGATATCAGCGACCCTAGAATATATTGATGACCATCTTACAGATAATTTGTCACTGGATATGATTTCAGAGGACTTATTAATTAGTAAGTATCACCTATGTCATACATTTAAAGAAAACACAGGAACTACTATATATCAATATATTATAGTTAGGAGGGTTTCCTTGGCTAAAAAGCTTCTTTTAAGTGGGAAGACCGTTACAGAGGCTTGTCACGAATCAGGCTTTAATGACTATTCGAATTTTATCAGGACTTTCAAGAATGAAACTGGCATTTCTCCGGGGAATTTTGGGAAGTACTAAATCTATAAATAAGCCACCTTTTCAAAAGATAAGACATTGTTATTTGAAAATGGATAAGCTATACTAAGCCATAAATTATAATTTTATAATATATGAAATTACATTCCTTTAACTATATATAGCAAAGGAGGTTTACTATGTTAAAAGTTATTATTGCAGATGATGAAAAAAAAGTCGCAAACCTTATATATCAATTGGTAGACTGGGAAAGCATGGGTTTAGAAGTTGCCGCTATAATTAATGACGGTGAGAAAGCATTGGAGGCTATTGAGGAGATAAGACCTGATATTGTAATAACTGATATTCGTATGCCTGGATATGATGGGATAGAATTAATCCGTAGGGGCAAAGAAATATTGCCAGAGCTTTATTTTATTATAATTAGTGGTTATAGTCATTTTGAATATGCACAAAATGCAATAAAGTATGGAGTTGAAAATTATCTCTTAAAGCCAATAAAAAAGAAAGAATTGGTTAATACCCTTGCTAAAATTATAGATAAGCACACATTGATTCAATCGGATAACACTAGGGAGAAGGAACTAAAGACAATGGTTCGTACTTCCAGAGAAAAAGCAAAGAACAATTTTTTAGCAGAAATATTATTCAATCCCCTTGGCTCTTTAGATAGTTATGATATAGAGGAAGTTAATAAGGAGTATTATACCCATTTTCAAGATGGGTTTTTTGTGACTGCAATTATACGCCCATTTCTTGAGCCAGGAGAAGACAATGAAGAAATGAGGGCTCTTTTACTTACCAAGATTCAGGCCTTAGTCAATGAAAGTTTAGAATCCATATGCTTTGAGCTAATTACAATCATATGGGAAGAACAAATTATTTGTCTAATTAATATAGAGGATCCCAACTTTGCTTATGTTAAAAAGCAATTTAAAAAGATGAAAATAGATATTGCAAATTTAAAGGAAATATTTCAAAAAACTAATGTTGTCATTGGAATAGGAGAGGTAAAAGATTCCTTATCTGATATATATTCTAATATAAAGAAGGCGGAGTCTGCTATACTGGAACGCTTTCATCAAGAGTCTTCTTATATAATACAATACAAAGAATGCAAGCAAGATGAACACACCAATCTAATGGATTTTTCCGCCAAAGATAGATTCGTATCATGTTTTGAAACCCTGGCAACTGACAAAGTAATTGACCAATTGTCTGAATTGAAAGATGTCTTTGAAGAAAACACTTACAATAGTCAATTGATTTACCATTGGTATAATGAGCTGATTGATATTATTATATTTGGTGTCAGACACCAATTAGATGGGGATAATCTACCTGATTCTAGCTGGTTTAGAAAACAATTTAATAGTTTTTATACCTTAGACGATATGTTTTCATGGTTAAAGAATTGGATTACTGAGGAATTTGACAGATATATTTATATAAAAGAAAACAGAGATGCAAAACCAATTCGTCTTGCAAAGCAGTATATTAATGAAAACTATAATAAAGCTATTAGTCTAGAGGATGTTAGTTTTGTTATTGGCTTTAATCCAGCTTATTTTTCAACCATGTTTAGAAAAGAAACCGGTGAAAAGTTTATTGATTATCTTATGGATATTAGGATACAAAAAGCCAAGTCTCTCCTTTTACAGACAGATATGAAAGTAATTGATATAGCATTAGAGGTTGGATATTCTGATGCCAAGTATTTTGCGAAGCTGTTTAAGAGGAAGACAGGATTGAGTCCTAGTGAATTCAGAAAGCTTTATGGTTAGACAGGAGGAAGTCCATGAAAAAGATAATAAAGATGATAAAGAAAAAGAGAACTTATATTGAAATCGTCATAGCTTTGCTACTTCTTGTTTTTATTATGTATACAGTAGCCACCATTGCTTTTATTATTGTTATTAGAGGATCCACAATGCATTTGGTTAGAAAGAGCTTTTCGTATATTTTACTTTTAGCCATCCTATCTCTTTTAACCATCATAATTCGAAAAAAAGTATTTTTTCCACTAAAAAGATACAGTGCTTTGTCACAAAAGTTTATTGAAGGGAAGATAAATAGAGATTATATAGAAAAGATGGTAGATGTTTTTCCTGGTTTATATGAATCCATGGATCACTTTGATACCATGTTGAATGAGCAGCGTTTAAATCAAGAAACTAAAAAAAAATCTGAGTTCCTTGCATTGCAGAATCAGATAAATCCACACTTTCTATATAACACTCTTGAGGCCATCCGTGGTGATGCCTTAAGTGAAGGGGTAGATTATATTGCAGATATTACGGAGGCCTTGTCTACATTCTTTCGCTATTCAGTCACCGACACAGGAAGTTTGGTTACCCTAGCAGATGAGTTTGACAATATTGATAATTATTTTAAAATACAACAATACCGCTTTGGAGAAAATCTTGAGCTTTTGTATGAATTGCCTGAGAATGAGGATGTCTTGGAACTTATGTGCCCTAAGCTTACTCTTCAACCGATTATAGAGAATGCCATCTTCCATGGATTGGAGAAGAGAACTGAAAAGGGAAAGATAATTATCAGAGTGGTCCTTACTGATAATAAAGTGATTATCACAATTATTGACAACGGGGTTGGAATGGACCCTACTAGCTTAGAAGGGCTTAATCAGAGATTGAAGAATCTTGCTAGTCCCCATAAAGAAGAGAAAGAGGGTAAGGGTGGGATTGCAATGATTAATGTATGCAAAAGGATTAGATTGTTATTTGGTGAAAACTATGGAATTCATGTATTTAGCATCCTTGATTTTGGAACCGATGTACGAATCACATTGCCTATAGTGACTAAGAATCTGGAGAATGGCTATGAAAGAAGAATTGATAACAATTGAAGATGGAGAGATTGAGATAAAAGGGAGTCTAATATTTGATGATTTGTATCTTCAGATATTTAAAAGAGAGACCCTTGGGCTGATCTTTGACAATATTAATGAGCGTAGATATCTTCTTGACTTGTTTCGGGGTGAACGTATCTTAAGCGGTGGAAAAGTGTTTATAGGTAACAAAAAACATGGTTATGATAATACGCTTTCTTTTT
Source organism: uncultured Herbinix sp. (assembly GCA_964590525.1). Classification (GTDB taxonomy): domain Bacteria; phylum Bacillota; class Clostridia; order Lachnospirales; family Lachnospiraceae; genus Mobilitalea. The sequence goes on from CAZPWO010000037.1 coordinate 7,241, forward strand.
TTAAAAAAACCACAAGTATAATTGATAAGAATAGTAAGTTGATTAATAACCATACCATAGAAGAAAACATATTTTTGTTTGCTGATGATAAGATTATTATCTCTTATAAAAATCTTAAATTTAAACTTGAAGCTTTGTTTAACAAGTTCCAGTTGGATATAGACCTTGATCGCCCAGTTAAAGACTTGCAGACTAAAGAGAGAATAATCATAGAATTAATGAAGGCTTATTATGAAGATAAGAAGTTAGTGGTTTTTGATAATGTTTCAAGCGTTTTATTGAACAATGATTTTAATGAGATATATTTGTTATTAGAAATGCTTAAGGAATACGGCATGTCTTTTATTCTGATTGAACACTTCAATAACATTGTTTTCCAGTGGGTCAATTCTTTTGCTTTGATACAAAGGGGTAAGACAACTGGTATATTTGAATCCAATTCTTATAATACCCGTAAACTTTTTTCCATCTTAGCTGATGGTGCCAGGCCCTTTAATGCTGCCTCTTTAAATCATGTTATAGAAAGCACTGGCAACCATAGTGAAGTCTCAGTTATGGAATTTAAAAATGTGTCCACAAGTCATATTTCTAATCTGAATTTCAAGATAAGGCCAGGTCATATACTTAAGATAATATTTATGGATGATGACACTTGTGATCATATTGTTAACCTTTTGAAAGGAAATTACAAAGCTATTGCAGGGGAAATAAGGCTCAAAGGGGAGAGGTTAGAGATTAGTGACGTCCGTCAGGCAATAAAAAAGGGTGTCTGCTTTATAGAAGAAGCCCCTTATGGAAACACACACTCATATAATATGAGCTTACGGGATAACCTTGGTCTTTCATTATCAGAGAAGGTGCCATTTTTTTGGCTTAGAAAAAAATATAAAAAAAGTCTTGACCATTTAATGAAATCCTTTAATTTGGAGAAGTATGCAGATGTTAAGCTTAAAGATGTGGATGAACAAACCCTTCAGCTTGTTGCCTATTTAAAATGGTATCTGTACGCTCCCAGTGTGGTGGTTTGTATTAAGCCATTTTCCGAGCTAGATATTAATCTTCAAGAAATTACAAAAGAAATGATCATGTTACTAAAATCAAGGGGTATAGCTGTAATCATATTAACCTCTGTATTATCAGAAACCCATATGGTAGAAGGGGATAATCTGTATATAAAAGATGGTAGGAAAATAGATGAACATCAGGTATACCAACTTCTATATAAGCAACAATAAAACCTAAGATTTAAAAAACTTATACTTAAAAAAATCATCTTGGCAATTTGTTTGTCAAGATAATTTTTGTGATAATTACAAATAAAAAGCCCTTTCTAGTCCAAAAACCATAAAAATATACAAAGTTCTAAAGATAACCCCCCTAAATACAAAGATAAGAAGTTTCCCTCATGGATAATGGATGATAAGATTTAGTTACAAGTTAACCAGTAGCACAGAAGTGGTTAATTAACTATAACACTTAACATCTATAATACTGAGGAGGTTTCTATTAATGAAAGTAATGGATTCTTATCAAATTGCAACCAAGCCTAATAGATCCAAACGAATTGATGATTTATATAATTACATTAATTCTTATGAGTTTGGTATTTGCGCAGAAAGAGGTCAGCTCTTGACCGAGTTTTACAAAGATAATATGCACCTAGCGCCAATTGTTCGTAGGGCAAAGGCAATTGATTACGTACTAGAAAGAATGAGTATATACATTATGCCAGGAAGTTTATTTGCTGGAAATCATGCATCAAACCCAAGGTGGGCTCCACTATTCCCTGAGTTCGAAGTAGAGTGGGTAGAAGAAGAAATGTTAAAGGGTAATCCTTATTTCCCATGGGAAAGACCTGCAGATAAATATAACCTTCGTGAAGAAGACAAGCCTGTAATCCAAGAAATGTGTGATTGGTGGCAAGGAAAAACTCACACTGATAACCTACGTGGAAGACTTCCTGAAGAAGCTTTAGCTACTCATTATGATATTAAAGCTGCAGACGTGGGAACTTATTTCCAAGGTGGTGACGGTCACTTCGCACCAGACTATGAATATTTGATTAATAATGGGCTTCAGAAGCTTATTGATGATTGTACAAAGTTCCGCGATGAACTTGACTGGAAAGATTCTGAAACACCAAAGAAAAAAGAGTTTTATGATGCAGCTATAATCAGTGCAGAATCTGTAATTAAACATGCAGAAAGACATGCTGAATTAGCTGAAAAGATGGCAGCAGAAGAAAAGGATGAGGCTCGTAAGAAGGAACTACTTACTTTAGCAGAGACTTGTAGATGGGTTCCAAGAAATCCAGCAAGAAACTTCTACGAAGCATTACAGTTTGTTACATTTGTTCATATCTGTATTCAAATAGAGGACAATGGTGCAGGTATATCCTTTGGTCGTTATGATATGTTCATGTATCCTTTCTACCAAAAAGGACTAGAAGATAAGAGTCTAGATTATGACCTAGCTGTAGAATTAACTGAAAACTTTTTCTTACAAATATACGCTTGTAACAAAGTAAGAAGCTGGATTGACACAGATTACTACCGTGGAGTTCCTATGTTCCAGAACCTTACAGTTGGAGGACAAGATCCAATTACCAAGGCGGATTCTACTAATGAGTTAAGCTATGTATGTCTTGATGCAACATGGAACACAAGAATACCACAGCCTTCATTAACAGTTAGATTCCATAAGAATACACCTTATGAATTTAAGGTTAAAGTTGCAGAACTTATTAGGCTAGGTACTGGTCTACCATCTGTCTTCAATGATGAAAGTATTATTCCTGCACTGATGAATCGTGGCTATGAGCTAGATGATGCATATGATTACTGTATCGTTGGTTGTGTAGAACCTACTGCAGCAGGACGTCATGGTGGAAGAACTGGTGGAGCATGGTTAAATACAACTAAGATAATGGAGATGTCACTTTATAATGGTAGGGACCCTAGATCAGGTCTACAGCTTAATAAGAACTCTAATAACAAGGACCTATCAACATTTGAGAGCTTTGATGAGGTACTAGAGGCATACAAGGATCAAGCTAGATACTATGTAAAGATGGAAGCAATTCTAGAAAACACCATTGACCAAGTATGGGAAGAAACCTTAGAAGAGCCTATGGCTGCAATCTTTGCTTGTACACAGACAACAATCCCCCGTGGAAAGCCGCTGAAGCAAGGTGGAGCAAAGTATGACTTAACTGGCCAGCAGACAATTGGTACTGCCAATGTTGCAAACAGTTTATATGCAATTAAAAAGTTAGTATTTGATGACAAGGTAATTACAGGAGCCCAGCTAAAGCATGCTCTTGAGACAAACTTCCAAGACATGGATACCAAACCTACTGGTGCTCAAATACAAGCACTATGCCTAGGAGTTCCTAAGTATGGTAATGACCATGATGAAGTAGATGAATTAGCAAGAGATATGTTGGCCTTTGTTGGTAATGAGCTGGCTAGCTATAAGAATACCAGATATGGAAGAGGTCCTATTGGAGGAACGTTACATCCTTCAACAAGTACCGTATCCAGTAATACACCTTTTGGTAAGGTATGTGGAGCAACTCCAGATGGTAGAGATGCAAACACATCAGTAGCAGATGGACAATCACCAATGAGAGGAACCGATGTTAGCGGACCTACAGCAGCTATTGCATCTGTAGCAAAGCTTAACAATGTACTGTTATCCTGTGGTTCCCTATATAACATGAAGTTTAGCCCAGCAGACTTGTCATAATTATAATCACATAATAAAATTAAAAACTTATGATTTGAGAAACTGGTTTATACCGCAGATAAGCGGAGAGTAGGAGGATATATATGTCAGACCTTATGATGAATAAAAATGATGGTTTACAAAGGTTTATAAGTTTAATAGATCGCTATTTTGCAACTGGCGGTGCACAAATGCAGTTTAATGTGGTAAGTAGAAAAACCTTGTTAGATGCACAAGAAAACCCTGAGGAATTTTCCAATCTTCTTGTTAGGGTAGCCGGTTACAGTGCTTATTTTACACAATTATCAAAAGATGTACAATTAGATATCATAGAACGTACAGAGGAAAAATTCTAAGGATCTACTATAAGAATATAAATATGTAACACTTGTAGAAGCTGACAAAGTTATAAGTGCTTCGTCAGCTTCTACATTTATAAAAGAACATTTTTACAAGAAGGATATGAAACTAATTGGGGTGCCTAGTATTGCACAAAACAAACTTATTGGAGGGTTAATATGAAAAGAAGGCATATGACTTTTTTTTTAGCAGTGGCAATAATATCCACATTTTTAATAGGATGTACTTCTGCTAGTGATATAAAGGATCAAAACAAAGCTAAAAATGAAAACAATAAACAGTCTACATCCACTGGTGAGGTTTTTTCAGCAACACCTGAACAGTATGGATTATTAGCTGAAGAACTGATTGGTGAAGAAAATCAATTTGAAGGTATGAAGATTGGTTTTTCCCAGAGAAACATTGCAGGGTCTGAATGGTGGGAGCAACTAGTAAGGCTTGCTGAAGAACAAGCAAAGTATCTTGGTATTGAATTAACTGTATATGACGGTGGAAATGACTTGACAAAACAGGTAGCAGACATTGAAACATTGGTAAATCTTCAACCTGATTCCATTATCATTAACCCTTTCCACTCCACAGGTGTCTTGCCATCAGTTGAGAAGGTACATGCCGCAGGAATCCCTCTTACAGTTGTAAACTGTGCGTTGGATGCAGAAGGATCACCATTTACATTTGTATCTGCTGATGTACAAGATAGTGGATATAAGTCTGGATATGAACTTGCAAGAGTCTTTGATGAAAAAAATGGTTGGAAGGAAGAGGTAAAAGCCCTAGTTCTCTCCGCTGCAGCACAGGAAGAAGAGTCCGACTTAAGAAGATGGGGACAGATTGCAGGATATAACGACTATATGCTTGAAAAGTATGGAAAATCCAATCTTGATATTGTATCCTATCGTTATTATAATTGGCAGCCAGAGCCTGCTATGAATGAGACATTAGATGCGATACAGGCAAATCCTGATATTGATGTAATATTTGCAGCGTGTGATGGTGGTGCACAGGGTGTTATAGCGGCTCTTGATTCTGTTGGTAAAACTGGAGACATATTAATAACATCTATTGATGGTAGAAGGTCTGTACTTGAATGGATCATTGATGGTGATAAGGGTATTGTTGGTACAGCTGCTAACGATCCTAGAATGATGGGTAAATGGGCTGTTTATCTTGCAGCACTTCAAGCAGAAGGTGTAACTACTCCATCCACATTCTACGTACCTAATACACTATACACAGGTAAAAATGTAAATGATGTCTATGATCCTAATTCAACATATTAATAAATAGTATATCTTGTTATTGTAGATTTTATTACACTATCGCCCTGGCAGGGTTATAGATATGGGCTCTGCCAGTAGCGATAGAACAAGTAATATCAGTTTAAAACATAAAGGAGTTGGCAATATGGAATGTTCCAAGGCAGTCGAGATGAAAAACATTACAAAAAAATTCTCTGGGGTAAAAGCCTTGGATGATGTCACATTTACTGTGGAAAAAGGTGACATTCATGGCTTAGTAGGAGAGAACGGTGCAGGGAAGTCCACTTTAATGAATATACTTTGTGGAAGCTATTCATGTAATACAATGGAAGGAAACGTTTACACAGAAAAAGAAGAAATAAGGCTCACATGTCCTAAGGATGGTAATCAGCACGGAATAGTAATGGTACATCAAGAACTTGCATTAATACCTGAGCTTAGTGTAGCCGAGAACATGTTTTTGGGCAATATGCCTAAGAAAAACGGAATGATTGATTGGGACACAATATACCTTAAGGCAAATGAGACATTACAACGCCTTGCACTAGATATTGATGTTCATATGAAGGTAAAACAATTAAGTGTTGGCCACCAGCAATTGGTGGAAATAGCTAAGGCCATGTTGTTGGGCGGTAAAGTGATGATTCTCGATGAACCAACTGCTCCTCTTACAGATAGAGAGATTGAATTCCTTTTTAAAGTTCTTCGTCAGTTGAAAAAAGAAGGCATTACAATTGTTTATATATCTCATAGGTTAGAAGAAATATTTTCATTAACAGATAAGGTTTCTATTATGCGTGATGGTAAGATGGTAATTACGAAAAAAACTTCTGAAGTATCCCACCATGATCTTGTGTCCTATATGATTGGAAGGGAAATGGAAGATTTCTACCCCAAGGATAAGACAGAAGCTAGAGAAAACTTGTTATCCATAGAGAACTATTCTGTAAGTCACCCCATCTATAGCAATAAAAACATAGTAGATAATGTTAGTATGAACTTTAGAGCAGGGGAGATAGTAGGAATCTCAGGACTACTGGGGGCTGGCCGTACTGAACTAATGTCGGCTATTATTGGTGCATATTCCAAGAAGGGCAATGGAGTTGTTAAACTAAGAGATAAAGTCACCATTATTAAAAACCCTCTCCATGCAATAAAACAAGGTATTGGTTTTGTTTCAGAAGATCGTAAAGGTAATGGGCTTATTATGGACCAAAGCATATGCTTTAATATAAGTTTAGCATCCTTAAAACGGATTTCAAAAAAGAGGCTTATCAATAGGGAAAAAGAAGAAAGTCTAGCATCTGAAATGATACAAAAGCTAAGAATAAAAACAAGCAACTATAATAATCCAGTGAAAAGCTTAAGTGGTGGGAACCAACAAAAGGTAGTCTTGTCAAAATGGATGGCAACTAACCCACAGATTTTGATTTTGGATGAACCTACTAGAGGTGTTGACGTTGGAGCCAAGTATGAAATTTACTCTATCATGAAAGAACTTGCAAAGCAGAATGTAGCAATTGTCATGATATCTTCTGACCTACAGGAAGTCATTGGAATGAGTGATCGTGTCTATGTAATGTACGAAGGAAAAGTAACCGGTGAATTAGCTAAAGATGAATTAACAGAAAAGAAAATAATGTATCATGCTACCGGGGCTGTAAGTTAATACAGACATAGAATACAAAAGAAAATGCTAGTTCATATAGAAATATTTATTATAAAATGAGACGAAATCAAGATATTAGATAAATTCAACTTGGATGAAGTGAAAGGAAAGTGAATTGTTATGCCAAGAACTGATACGATGTCGAAGCCCACTGTTTCACATCAAAAAAATAATGTTTTAGAAAGCTCTTTGAATTTTCTCAAGAATAACTTTGTTGTAATTGCATTTATAGTACTTGTGATCTTTGGAAGCTTTGCATCTCCAGCATTTTTAACAGTGAGTAATATTAAAACTGTATTATTACAGAATTCAATATATGCAATTTGTGCACTTGGTATGTTATTTATTGTTATAACTGGAGGTATAGATCTAGCTGTAGGTTCTTATGTAGTGGTAGCTGTTTGTTTTACAGCAGGTTTTATCCAAGACGGATATGGATGGTTAGCTATTGTTATGGTATCTGCTATGAGTATTGGATTTGGCTTAATAACTGGACTATTAGTATCAAGAGCAAATGTTGCTCCCTTTATTGCCACATTGGCTAGCTCAACTATACTTAGGGGTATAGCTTATATATATCAGGTTGGTCAAAACAGAAGAATAGATGGAACCTTCTGGCCGGAATTTATTCAAGGTAACGTATTAGGAATTCCTTCTCCAATTTTCATCCTGATTATCATTTACCTGGTATGTGTATTCGTATTAAGAAAGACCAAATTTGGTCGTGGTATATATGCTATTGGTGGAAATGCAGAGACAGCAAGGCTTGCTGGTATTAACGTTAAAAGGTACCTAACAGCTACTTATGCAATAGGTGGATTCCTTTTTGGTATAGCAGGTATGATTCTTGCAGGACGTCTTAGTATGGGTACTGCAACTGTTGGTGAAGGCTACGAGTTGGATGCTATTGCAGCTGTGGTAGTTGGTGGTGCAACTTTATCTGGTGGTGTTGGAAGTCCTACGAAAACCTTAATAGGTGCATTCTTAATGGGTGTCTTAGGAAACATCCTGAACTTAGTTGGAATTGCTTCTTATCCACAGATGATTATTAAAGGTATTATAATTGTGGCCGCTGTATTAATGAACCGCCGTGACAATTAAGAGGAGAGGATACAATTGACTACAAAGACAGGTATGGTATCTAATATAGAGCGTTACGCTATAAATGATGGATATGGATTACGAACAACAGTATTCTTAAAGGGATGTCCTTTACGATGCAAATGGTGCAGTAATCCTGAAACACAAAAGTTTAATCAGGAAATGGTGTTTTTTGAGGATCAGTGTATTGATTGTGGAGAGTGTGTGGAACTTTGTAAGTATGGAGCCCTTTCCAATGGACTAATCGCCGATCGCTCAATCTGTGATGGTTGTCATGAGCGAGATGATGCTTTCGCCTGTACATTAAAGTGCTACCCTAAAGCTCGCAAGATTGATAGTGATGAGATGACCGTTCAAGAAGTATATGATGTTGTTAAAAGAGATATTCAATTTTACCAACTTAGTGGTGGCGGTGTTACAATTTCCGGAGGAGAGCCCTTGGCTCAACCAGATTTTTTATACTCCCTACTTGCCACCTTTCGCAAGAATTATATTCATACAGCAATAGAAACCTGTGGTCAAGGTGCAAAAAAAGACTATGAAAGAATAGCACCTTATCTGGATTTTGCTTTTATGGATTTTAAATCAGCAAACAGTGATAAACATAAAGAGTGGACAGGATTTGATAATGATATTATCCTAGGCAATATTAAAGCAATGGATAAACTATCTAAAGAATATGGTTTTGGATTAATCTATCGTACCCCTGTAATCCCAGGATTCAATGATACAGTAGAAGATATTAAAAGTATTGGACAGTTCATATTAGACAATTGTCAGAACTATAAAGGAGTGGAGCTCCTACCTTACCATAGATTAGGACGAGGTAAATACAAAAGTATTGGCAGAACATATGAATTATATGACACAGTAGCGCCATCAGATGAACATATGGAGACGCTTAACAAGACACTGTATGATATGGGTATAGAATTATACCAGTTTTAAACATCTTAATATGGGGTGGCCCCCTCTGCCCCATTGAAATGTACCCCTTATCCCAATATATTTATGGGAAAAGGGGTATTTTGATGCTGTTGTTGCTTATGCTTTTATTGCCCATCGTAGCTTAGCAGAACGAGCGCGACCGTTAGAATTGCGTTCTTCAGCTGAAGGGCGAATTACTGTAGGGGAAATCTCTGAATAGATTCCTTCCCTGTGATATCTTTTAAATGATTTTTTTACAAGACGATCTTCACCTGAATGAAATGAAAGGAGAGCAACTCGTCCGCCTTTAGATAATGAATTAGGGAGTTTCTCTAAGAATTCATAGAGGGCTTCAAATTCACTATTAATATCGATCCTAAGTGCCTGGAAAGATCTCATGGAGGACTTTTTAATCTCATCATCTCTTGTGTCAGCAGGCAAAGAACTCAAAGCATTAGCAATAACTTGGCCAAGCTCTGAAGTTGTATCTATAGTTTTTCCACTTTTCAATTCATTTACAATAGCATTGGCGATAGCCTGGGAGTGGGGTTCATCTGAATTTTCCCATAACATTCCTTCTAATTCTTCTTTAGTAATATCTTTTAGCCTCTCAGCGGCAGATATACCTTTATTCGGGTTAAGCCGTAAATCAAGAGGGCCGTCATTCTTATAGGAAAAACCTCGATCAGGATTGTCTATTTGCATAGAAGATACACCCAAATCTGCCAAGACAAAATTAAGAGGGCCTGCCTCTGAAACGATTTGATCTATCTTAGAAAAGTTCATATTCTTGACTGTTAAAATATCAGGTCCATAACCAAGAATCCCTAGACGTTCTTTAGTCTTAGCTAGCTCAATAGGATCCAGATCAGTTGCATATAAATGACCTTTAAAATTCAAGCATTTTAATATCTCCTGAGTATGACCGCCATAACCTAGGGTTCCATCTAGTCCAACTTGACCCGGAGTGACTTGCAAGAAACCCAGTATTTCATCTACGCATATAGGTCGGTGCATGCCTGCTGGTGTATTCCCTTTTTGTATAACTTTATCTACAGTTTTGGCATATTTATGAGGATTTAATTCTTTGTATTTTTCTTTATAAGATCTAGGGTGAGTGCCCTTATAACGAACACGTCGTTTATGTTTAGTCTTTTTATTACTATTATTAATTTCCATACTATCTCCATTTATATTCGTATCGAATTCTATTAGTTGTCAAGTTGTATGATAGCAAAAACCTGTGGCAAATGCAAAGGTTTAAGGCAGTAGAAATCAAATTTGTATTTTAAACAAGAACAGGTATAATTAAATAAGTAAGAACAATCAAAGTTGCTAGAGTTTACCTTAAATAACACAACAAAGGAAAGAGGAATAAAAGCTTGCTTAAAAAATACATCAGACCCCGTAAAATCCCCATAATTATTAATGCTATAGTGAAGATGGTAGGTACAGTGTTAGAAGTTCTATTGCCAACTATCTTAGCCTATATTGTAGACACCGTTCTTCCTACCGGGAATAGCAATGGTATTATATTCTGGGGAATTATTATGACTATATTATCCATTGGGGCGTGGGTATTAAATGTTGTTGCTAATCGAATGGCATCTAAAACATCTTCTTTAACCATACAGAATATTCGCCAGGATTTATTTGAAAGGTCAATGCATTTGTCAGCCCGGCAGATTGATAAGATAAGTGTATCTTCTTTGGAATCAAGAATGACTTCAGATACCTACGTCATTCATCGTTTTTTGGGAGCGACCCTACGTATGGGTATACGTTCTGTCATGCTTTTCCTAGGAGGAATTATCTTTTGCTTTATCTTAAGTTGGCGTTTGGCACTTGTACTACTAGGTCTGGTAATCCCCTTGTTTTTTATAATTAGATACATATTCTCTAGGGCTATCCCCTTATTTAGAGATGTTCAAAACAAATTGGATGAAATGGTTCAAGTTATAAGGGAAAATATTCGTGGAATCAGGGTATCTAAGTCCTTAGATAAGACTGAATATGAAAAAGGGAGATATGCAAGGTCCAACAAGAATGTAGCCCTTGCTGAAATTGCCTCAACTGATCAGATGGCTAAGATGTCTCCTATGGTGAATGCCAC
>CAZPWO010000038.1:0-18318 GCA_964590525.1 uncultured Herbinix sp.
TAATAACTTGTAACCAAGAAAAAGTTTGGGTGTACTAATTATTTGTATTATAATATAATAGTAGTATATAATATATATGAGGCATTTTTTTGAAAGGATGTGTTTTTATTATGAAAAACAAAAAACCTAAAAAACTTTTATTCAAAACATTTTCATTGGCTGCAATTGCTACTGGTGCTTATTTTATCTATAAAACATTTAAAAAGACCGATTCTGATGATGATTTTGTTGACTTTGATGATGAATATGATGACTTCGAGGAATATGACAGTGACAAAAAAGACGACAAAAGAGAATATGTAAGCATCAACATAAGTACTAACAATGGTGAAACTGAATACATCGAGGATGTTGAAGATATTGAAATCCCTGAAGAAGCAGAAACCACTGAAGATATTGAAGGTTAAATAAAAAGGACTGTAAAATTACACTTTGAACATGGTGTAATTTTACAGTCTCTTTTCTTTATATTTTTATAATGAATATAATTATTTGTATCCATCAATCAAGTCATCTAAGTCCTTAACAAGGTCTTCCTTCCTAGTTGCTATATAAACTTCACTTGTTTTTTCATCTTCCGTATCATATTCTATCAGTACATTATCACTAATATAAAGTATTAAGCTGCCTGAGTCACTATTAACTTCTATAACGTATTCTTTTTCTCCTAATAGTTTTTTTGATTCTCCTTCTTCTTTTGCAACTTTACTATATCCGTATTCCTCCATAGAAGTATAAAATTCATCTATTTCCCTTGAATCACTAAGACTTATCTCTACATCTGAGTCTAGGTCTTTTATTATAATCCAATTAACATCCCTAGCCAATATAGTCATTATCTCTCTAAAGTAAAGGTCTGCTGATTCATTGTCATTATCATAGAGGTCTGCTGTAGGTTCTATTGACTTGTTTTCAGCTATATTCATATCTTGATCCTCTATATGTGCTTCCTCAGCTGATTTAACCATATCACTTGCATTGTCATCCATTGATTTTTTCCCTGCACCAATCATGTTTGTCAACAGATTACTAGCAACAACTATGAAGATTACCGCTGCTGCCACACTAGTAATAAACCTAGAGACTCTCTTAAACATTTGCTCTCCAGAATAATCTTCTAAACTACTTTCTTCTGAATTCTTTTGTTTTTCCTCCCCCTTAATAGCCTGCAGGGTTCTCTTTTTCAAATCATCAGAAGGATGAACTCCTTCTATATCTAAGGAAGTATTCAGATGTTTTCTAATACCTAAATCATCTTTTTCTATCTTCTTATTTTTATTATCATAAGTCATCTGAAACCCTCCCTTCTAGTAATGGTTTAAGTTTTTTCCTAGCCCTATAAAGTCTACTCTTTACTGTTCCTTCCGCTATGTCAAGGGTTTCTGCTGCCTCAATAATGGACATATCCCCATAATATACGCAAAGGATAACGTCTCTGTATTTGACAGGCAGTTCAAGAACAGTTTCTTTAATAGAATTAGCTATGTCCTGACTTTCCACTTCCTCAAAATCAGAGTCACTAACAATATTGTCCTGTTGATAATCCTTCATAGGAACAACTCTTTTATTCCATGCACTTTTTAAGTAATCCTTGCATGTGTTTATGGTGATACGAATTATCCAAGTTTTAATACTGGAGTTTCCCTTAAACTTGGATAAGTTTCTATTCACCTTGATAAACACTTCTTGAAACATATCCTCTGCAGTGTGAATATTTTTTACATACATATATGCAATTCGCAATACGTCATCTCCATATTGTTCTATCAAACCCTCTATATCAGTACCATTGTCATTATCCATCCTGGCATCCCCCTATCTAACCTATAAAGAGGATCTAATAATTAGACGCTACAAACCCATTATAAGTTCCCTGATTTTATAAGTTTCTATCTCTATATAAAATTATATTTTTTTAAAAAGTACTATTTATGATATTCTATAAGCCAAGTCGTACATATAATTATTAATATCCTTAGTCATTGCCAAAGCTTCATCAATGTCATAATTTGTGATAATTCCTTCTTTATATGCAATAACCCTATTGCTTACTCCAGAACATAGAAGATCAACAGCTTTTCCACCCATTGCTGTTCCATAATACCTATCTCTTGCTGTAGGATTACCCCCTCTTTGAGCATATCCAATAATAGTTGCCCTTGCTTCCATTCCAGTAGCTTCCTCGATTCTTTCGGCCAAACCGTAGGAGTCACCCATTCCCTCTGCATTTATAATAATATAATGCTTTTTACCAGTTACCCTACGTTTATTTATCTTTTCAATTATCTTTTTTTCGTTTTGATCATAACGTTCTTTAATTAAAATATCCTCTGCTCCATTACATATACCACACCATAAAGCAATATGGCCTGAAGACCTACCCATTACTTCTATAATACTACATCTTTCATGGGATGTTGAAGTATCTCTTACCCTATCTATAGTCTCCATGGCAGTATTTACAGCTGTATCAAAACCAATAGTATAGTCTGTACATGCAACGTCCAAATCTATAGTTCCTGGTACTCCTACAGTGTTGATTCCCCTTTTAGCCAGGGCTGCAGCACCCTTAAATGAACCGTCACCACCTATAACAACTAAACCATCAATTCCATGCTTTCTACATATATCAGCAGCTTTGTCTTGTACTTCTTCCTTAAGAAATTGATTACAACGAGCAGTGTATAGGATAGTTCCACCTCTTTGAATGATTTCTGAAACACTATTAGCATTCATATCATAGATATCTTCATCAAGCAATCCATTAAAACCTCTTCTAATACCTTTAACATTTTTCCCTTCTGCTAAAGCAGTTCTAACAACTGCACGGATAACAGCATTCATCCCTGGAGCATCCCCACCACTTGTTAAAACTCCTATTGTATTAATTTCTTTTTTCATTGATTATCCTCCCAAATATAAGTTTTATGTTTTTATATTCTTTTCTCTTACAACAATACATTCTTCTTTATAAATAGAATTCATTTTATTAATTAACTCTTGATTTATCTTAACATTTCTGCTTCCTATAAGTTTTTTTACTATCTTCTCTTTTTCACAATATATAATTACTGAATCATTTCCTTTGTGGTCATTAAGTAAATTGTATAGTGAATGTTCGTTATTCTTGAAGGCTTGGTAATCTTCATAACGTAGCCAAAGTTCTTTTGGTAGATTTTCAAAAGGAATGATTTCTTGACATATTAGCTTGGCATTCTTTTCTTCTTCTAAGCTTGCCCTCCCCTTAATAAATACCTTTGCATCATCCTCTATAAGGTCTTTGTTCTTTTCATAATCTCTTGGAAAAACTATAATCTCCACCGCTCCTAACATATCTTCAATTGTAAGGAATGCCATGGTTTGGTTGTTCCTGGTGCTTTTTATTGATATCTCAGTTATCATACCACCAATAAGGTGGTTTTCTCCATCCCTAACTTTTGGATTAGTACTTTCTTCATCTATCATAAAATCATTAGAGTAGGCTGTAACATTCTTTCCAATAACCTCTTCGTATTCCTCCAGGGGATGGCCACTTATATAGATTCCCAGTACTTCTTTTTCAAAAGCTAACAAGTGTTCATTACTATATTCATCAACATCTGGCATGTTAAATCCATCATCTACTATTATATCTTCTCCTGCAATATCAAATAAAGTCATCTGACCTGTTATGGCTTTTTTCTTTTCCTGTGCTGCCCTATCAAGAATCTGAATATAACTAAACATTAACTGCCGCCTGTTAGGATGAAGCTTACTGAAGGCTCCTGCCTTTATAAAACTTTCTGTGGTTCTTTTATTTACTTCTTTTCCTGATAAACGTGTTGCATAATCCCTTAAGTCTTGGTAAGGGCCATTTATACCCCTTTCCTCTACAATTGCTTCTATTACAGATTTGCCTACTCCCTTAAGTGCAGAAAGAGAATAACCTATAGCTCCATCTGTTACTGTGAAAACCACATCACCTTCATTAATGTCAGGTGGTAATATTTTAATACCCATCTTCCTGCAATTATAGATGTAGCCTGCAACTTTTGTAGGATTGTCTATTACAGAAGTCATTAAGGCTGCCATAAATTCTATCGGATAATGGGATTTCAAATAAGCCGTCTCATAAGATATCATGGCATAGGCTGCTGCATGGGACTTATTAAAAGCATACTTTGCAAAGTCTAGCATCTCATCAAATATATTGTTTGCCACTTCTTCTGAGATTCCATTATTAACACATCCTAGAATGCCTTCTTTTTCATTACCATATACAAAGTTTTGTCTCTCTTTATTCATAACAGACTCGTTCTTCTTAGACATTGCTCGTCTTACTAGATCACTTCTTCCGTAACTGTAGCCAGCCAAGTCCCTAACAATCTGCATTACCTGTTCTTGATAAACAATACATCCATATGTATCTGATAAAATTGGCTCTAGTTGATCACAGAGGTAGACTATATTTTCAGGCTCTTTCTTACCCGCTATATACTTTGGTATGAAATCCATTGGTCCTGGTCGGTATAAGGCAATTCCTGCAATTATATCTTCAAATCTTTCTGGTTTTAATTCCTTCATAAAGCTCATCATGCCAGTACTTTCTAATTGGAATACACCTTCAGTTTTACCAGATGATATTAGTTCATATACCTTCTTATCAGAATAATCAAGCTTTTCTAAATTGATTTTATCCTCATTTGCATTAATCAGTTTCATTGCACTTTGTATTACAGTTAAAGTTCTAAGCCCTAAAAAGTCCATCTTTAGTAAGCCTAGCTCCTCTAGTGTATTCATTGAAAACTGGGTTATAACATTATCATCAGATGAAAGGGCTAATGGTACATAATCCTCTATATTCTCTTTACTAATTACAACTCCTGCTGCATGCATTGATGTATGCCTAGGTAAGCCTTCTAGACGTTTTGACATATCAATTAGGTACTTAATGTCCTCCTGTGAATCATAAATCCTTTTTAAATCTGGATTTTTCCTCAATGCCTTTTCTATAGTAATACCAAGATCTGTTGGTATCATCTTGGCTACTTTATCAACCTGGCTATAAGGCAAGTCTAGGGCCCTACCTACGTCCCTTATAACTCCCCTTGCTGCCATAGTTCCAAAGGTTACAATCTGAACTACCTTGTCACTGCCGTATTTATCCCTAACATAGTCTATAACCTCTTGACGTCTTTCATAGCAAAAGTCTATATCAATATCAGGCATTGTAATTCTTTCAGGATTAAGGAATCTTTCAAATAAAAGATTGTATTTGATTGGATCAACATTAGTAATTCCTAATGTATAAGAAACCAAAGAACCAGCCGCACTTCCCCTGCCTGGTCCTACGATAATGTTACTTTCATTAGCATACTTTATAAAATCCCATACAACAAGAAAGTAATCCACAAATCCCATATCTACAATTGTCTTCAGTTCATATTCTAGTCTTTCTCTTAATTGGTCCGTTACTATATCATAACGTTTTTCTAGTCCCTTATTACATAAGATTGCAAGATATTCATGGGATGTATAAGGGGCAGCTACTGGAAAAACCGGTAATTTGTATTCCCCAAATGTTATCTCTACATTGCATCTTTGTCCTATTTTATATGTATTTTCAAGGGCTTCTTCTGCATAAGGAAAAAGTTCATACATCTCTTCAGGGGATTTCAAATAATATTGTCCCCCTTGGTATCTCATCCTGTATTCATCATTGACTTTTTTCTGGGTTTGAATACAAAGCAAGATATCATGGGATTCTTCATCCTCTTCTAAAATGTAATGAACATCATTTGTTGCAACTAAATTAATACCTGTTTCCATAGATATTCTCATCAATCCTTGATTAACCGCCTTTTGTTCAGCCATTCCATGATCTTGCAGTTCCAAATAAAAATGATCTTGTCCAAAAATATCATACAGGTCCATAGAAGCCTTTTTAGCCTCTTCATAAAAGCCCTTACTTATATTACTTGCCACAATTCCTCCAAGGCAAGCACTAAGGGCAATAATTCCTTCTTTATATTCATTTAATATATCATAATCTATCCTAGCTTTATAATAAAATCCATCTAAAAAACCCTTAGATATAATCTTCATTAAATTCTCATATCCAGTATTGTTTTCTGCCAGAAGAACCAAGTGATGATATCGCTCATCATTGGCTCCTAGCTCTCGGTCAAAACGGGATCCTGGAGCAACATAAACTTCACATCCTATAATCGGATTGATTCCTTCTGCTTTACAAGCCTTATAAAAATCTATTACACCGTACATAACCCCGTGGTCTGTAATAGCCAAACTATCCATCCCAAGTTCCTTAGTCCGGGCAACAAGCTCTTTTATCTTGCCAGATCCGTCAAGCAGACTATATTCTGTATGCACATGCAAATGAGTAAACTTCATGTTTCTCCTCCTTTTAAGCAAATCAAATTAATTATACTATATCACGGAGAATAAACAAAGTCGATTAATGGCCTCCTTAAGGCTTACCAGTTCTTTCCTGGCCTCTCCGGGTCAATTATTTCTTCTAAATCAAACAAATCCTCTAACCTCTCTGGAAACTCTAGCATTGCTTGCCCATCCAGTGGTCTTCTTGTCATTCTTATATAATCATCTTTTAGATGCATCCAAGGTTTACTATAAACTCCGCAGAAAAAGTTAAAACCATATTCCTTAAGCAGATGATATTTGTTACTATTATAATGTCCCATAGTTGTTTCAATATCGATTCCAAATGGAAATATATAAATATCAGTAGGACCTATAAGTGGAGCTACTTCATCATTCCAACGGTCAGTATCCTTTTTAAATGATTCATAAGACATGGTCTGTGAATTTCTATGTCCCCAGCTATGGGAAGCAAACTCCCAGCCATCTGCCCTTAGTGCTTCTGCAACCTCTTTAGCCTTTACTTTATCCTCTTCATAGGTTGGAGATTGAGGATCATTTGTCCGGTATCCTAAGGTTCCCTCATAGCCAGTAATGGCCAAGACACCTTTAGCCCCTCTGTATGAGAAATCCGGGTTTTCATCTATAAAGTCATTTAATAATGGGACAATATCATATGGACCTGTAACAATACTACCGTCATCTAATACCATCTCAGTTGTAGGCCTGCCGTCTTCACCTATAACAATTCGGCTAGCAAACCCATCTCCCAGCATATAATCATAGTAATTCACATCGTCTTGAGATAATATAAAAGGTTTCTTACCCTCAGGAAGATATATCTCAGACTGAACAAATTTTGTATTGCCATTGTCGTCAGTTACTTCTTCTACCAAATCATGCATTTTCACTAGTACGAAACCATCATCATACATGGATTGCATCATGTTTATAAACTCACTTGTAGTTGTCATGTACATATTATATCCTACACTGTCATAATCTCCATCAAATGCCTTGGAGTTATCAGCAATTAAAGAGTGGAAGAATACGTGGTGTACTTCAGCAACAGAAGAATACTCTCCACCATAAAGTAGCAATGAGTTCTTTCTTTCTTCTAGTGAATTCACTGCTTCTATAAGGTTAGGGTATACTTCATATCCGCCTTCATCACCTTGATAACTTTTTATAATATCAATTGCTCCATCATAGTCATAACTTACAGTAAGTCTATCCGCTTCTTCTATAAGCTCTTGTCTTTCTGCTATTGATAGACGAAGTCTCTCCTGCTCTTTTATAGCCTCAACTTCTTCTTCACTTAATCCCTTATATGGATCTTCTTCTACCTGGTCTACATCTTCATTCCCATTGCCCTGATCCTGGTCCTGATTTTGATTGGGATTCGGATTTGTCTTACCCTTAGGGGACCTAGTCATTAATACTACTGCAATTATTCCAACCACTAAGAAAAGCTCAAAAAATATAATTATCTTTATTCTTCTTGACCTTTTTTTATTCATCTTTGTTTTTCTACTTTTCTCCGTCATATTATCCTCTTTCCAGCTAAAACCCAACAAAAACAATGAGTTTCAAATATTATTATAAGTCAACCTATATACTTTTATGTATTGTTAGCACTAATATTAAGTTCATTTTAGTCCAATAAATGCAATTACAAGAAAATTATATCACAGTCTTATGTCAATTTCTTTACATTTTCATTAATAATATAATACATATATAAAAAAACAAAAATACAGTATAAAACTTGAATCCTTTTTCAAGTCTTATACTGTATCTCTACAAGATTATTATTACATTGTTAGAAAGCAGATGTTTCTACCCTTTATTGCTTAAAAGTTTTTCAATATTCTCCATGGCTTCTTCTTCATCTGGGCCATCTATTACAAGAGTTATTTTTTCCCCAGAAGCAATTCCTAAAGTCATCATTCCCATAATACTTTTTGCATTAATCTTTTTGTCACTACTAACGACGTGTATGCTACTTTTATATTGGCTTGCCACCTGCACTAATAAAGCAACTGGCCTTGCATCCAAACCGTTGGGAACTTCAATTAAGATATCCTTTGTTATCATTACTTTTCCTCCTTATGTTCTCTATAATGATCAGCAATCATGCTTAGTTTGCGTAATCTATGGTTTACTCCTGATTTACCAATTTGTGGCGAAAGCATTGTTCCCAATTCTTTTAATGATGCATCCGGATGTTCAACTCGGAGAATTGCAATATCTTTCAATCCCTTTGATAAATCACCAAATCCTACATGGTCCCTGATATAGACAATATCCTCTATCTGCTTTTTTGAGGCGATTACTGTTTTATTAATATTAGCAGCCTCACAATTCACCTGACGATTGATGGTATTACGCATATCTTTTAAGATTCTTACATTCACCAAATCCACCAGGGCAACATGAGCCTCAACTACATTAAGAAAGTCTACAATTTGAGAACCTTCTTTTATGTATACTACATAGTTGTTCTTTCTAGCCACAATCTTAGGATCAATAGAAAATGTCTCAATTAATTCTCTTAGCTGCTCTGCCTTTTCCTTGTTATTGCTTACCAGCTCTAAGTGGTATGATTTCTTTGGATTACTCATTGAACCAGAAACCAAGAATGCACCACGAATAAAGGCTCGCTTACAACAAGTCTTTTGCACAAGAAGTTGATTGACTTTCCCTATTTCCCCTTGAATTAAATTCTTATAATTTAATTTTAATCCTTGTAGTATCTTAATAACTTGGGCTTGGTCTACTATTAAGAGGGTATAGATTGTATTGACTTTCGTTTTATGTTGAGTTCGAATTGAAATTTCAACATTTATATTAAATGTTTTCTCTATTAAAGTAAAGCACTTTCTTGCAATTGTTATACTTTCTGTCTGAAATCTTATATATCTCGACATATTTGAACTTATTATTTCTCCCCCAAATGAAAGAATTGCAGCCAGTTCAGCTAATCCACAATGCCTAGCATAGTTAATCTGCATAGAAATCTCATCCCTAACATTTTGTGAGAATGTTTTTGTCTTATTAGTATTATTATTCATCTTTATCAATATCCCTATGTTCCATCTTTATGCCATATCCAGTATCTGCAAGTCTTTTCTTCAATTCCTTTGCCATGGTAACCGAACGATGCCTTCCTCCAGTACAACCAATAGCTACAACCAGTTGATTTTTTCCCTCTTCAATGTAATTAGGAATCAAGAATTTAAGCATATCCTCTAATTTGTCTGAAAAATCTATTGCAGCTTGGCTTTTCATTACAAAGTCCCTAACTTCTTTGTTATTCCCTGTCTTTTTCTTCAGGTCATCTATATAAAAAGGGTTGGGCAAAAAACGGACATCAAAAACTAAGTCAGCGTCCCCTGGTATTCCATACTTAAAACCAAAAGATAGAATAGTAACATAAAAGTTATTGTACTCTTTATCTCCTAAATATATATCATAAATCTTGTTTTTCAATTCTCTTATTAGTAAATGACTTGTATCTATTATTGTATCTGCACTTTTTCTTAGGAAATCTAATTGTTGTCTTTCTGTTTCAATTCCCTTATCTACTCTACCCATATTGGCTAGAGGGTGATTTCTTCTGGTTTCCTTATAGCGTTTGACTAATACTTCTGTAGAACAATCTAAAAAAAGTATCTCGTGTTCAAAGCCAGCCTCTTCCATCTTTTTTAAGATGTCTTCTAATTCTTCTAGTGACTTTCCACTTCTAATATCTAAGCCAAGGGCAATCTTCTTTTGATTACCTTCAAAAACCAATCTTGTAAATTTATCAACTAACTGAATTGGCAGGTTATCTACACAAAAATAACCTACATCCTCCAGCATCTTAAGTACTGAACTTTTTCCTGCACCGGACATACCGGTAACAATTATAAACCTCATCCTATCCCAGGCCTTTCACTAGTGTACACTTAATAGTCCTTATTCAAAATCTCCAAGGAAGCGAACTTCAGGTTCCAGTTTAACCCCTTGTTTCTCATGTACAATTCTTTTTACGTCCTCTATAACAGTCAAAAAATCCTTGGCAGTGGCAGTCCCTTTATTAATTACAAAGCCACTGTGCTTGTGGGAAACTGCTGCCCCGCCCACACTATAACCTTTCAAGCCAGAATCCTCTATAAGCTTGCCAGCATAATATCCAGTTGGCCTTTTAAATGTACTTCCACAACTATAATATTCTAAGGGTTGCTTATTACGTCTTCTGGCATTTAAATCATTTATCTTATCTAATATTTCATTAGTATTACCCTTGTCAAGCTTAAGTTCTGCTTCAAGTAATATATAATCCTTCTTCTGCAATACACTGGTCCTATATCCTAGCTCTAGTTCTTCATTATCTAATTGGACTATATTCCCTTGCATATCCATGACTTTGGCTTTTACTATGGATTGCTTCATCTCGCCTCCGTAAGCACCTGCATTCATTGCAACCCCACCACCTAAAGTGCCTGGAATCCCTGCTGCAAATTCAAAGCCAGAAAGTCCATGTACTGCAACTTTATTGGCAAGCTTAGATAAGAGTATTCCTGCTTGGGCAGTTACTCTTCCATCTTCAGTTATGATGGTTTGAGAAAAATTATCTCCCAATTTAATAATTGCTCCTGAATAGCCACTATCAGAGACCAATAGATTACTTCCATTGCCTATAACGAAAAAGGGGACTTCATTCTCTTTACATATGTTTATAACTTCCCTGATTTCATCAATACTAGATGGACTTATAAAATAATCACATTCTCCACCTATGTGAAGTGATGTATGATATTCAAGGCGTTCATCTTTCTTGACTTGATTTTCTTTAAGGATTAATAATAAGTCATTATATATTTTATCCGCCAATTACATCCTCCTCTTATAACTATAGATTTTATACATTACTATCATACAATATTCGTCATTCATATTCAACTCTAGTAATTTGACATTAAAATCAACCTTGCTCCTCCATAGATACCTGCATCATTACCTAGGGAAGCTATCTTAAACACTTTATCTTTTAAGGAGTCCATAACATATTTTTCGTAATGTTTTTTAATATTGTCAATTAAAATCTCACCGGCATTAGATACACCGCCACCTATAATAAATGCCTCTGGATCCAGAACCTGAGCACAGTGTGCAAGAGCCATACCAAGGTAGGAGCAGGCTTTATCTACAATCCCTAGGGCCAGCTCATCCCCTTCTTTAGCCAGATCAAATACAAGTTTTGCAGATATATCTTCAACTTCTCTTAATTGAGAAGCCTTATTAGACTGCAACAAATAGTTGTCTGCAAGCCTAACTATTCCATTTGCCGAGGCATATTGTTCCAAACATCCCTTTTTACCACATCCACAAGCCTTATCTTCATCTAGATTAATTGCCATATGTCCAATTTCTCCTGCAGACCCATTGTGGCCAGATACAATAGTGTTCTTTATAATAATTCCACTACCAACACCTGTTCCCAATGTAATAAGTACCATATCTGAAAATCCCTTACCACTACCTTGCCACTGTTCTCCTAGGGCTGCAATATTAGCATCATTAGCTGTAGCAACCTTAAGACCAGTAAGCTTACTTAAGTCTTCCCGTAAATTAAAATTCCCTGCCCCCATATTGGGCAACTCCAAGACTTTTCCACTATCTAGTATTGGGCCTGGTATTCCTACTCCAATACCAATAATATCTTCTTTAGAAATATTCAATTCTTTTCTTTTCTCTTCAATAGAATCTGCTATATCTTTTAGAGCATCTTTAGCTTGGTTAGTGGTCCTAGTCTTAAAAGACCATTTATCCACTAGTTTTCCATCAAAAGCCATGGAAGCACCTACTGAAACATCAAATAAACCTATCTTAATTGATGTACCTCCTACATCAACTCCAAAACAAACTTTATCCATTGTACTTTCCCCCCTATTAATTATTCTTCTTCTTTCTTTTCTTTAAATCTTTCAGTTACACGATTATAAAGTTCTTGAGCAGCATTGTAACCCATCTTTTTCTGCCTGTGATTTACTGCAGTAGACTCACAGATTACAGCTAAATTTCTACCAGGCCTAATAGGGATTGAATGGCATATTACCTTGTTGCCAAGAAAATCAATATATTGCTCTTCCAAGCCTAATCTATCGTACTTTCTACTAGGATCCCATTCTTCTAGCTTTATAACAAGGTCAATTGCCTGTGTGTTTTTAACACTTTCAACACCAAACAATGTCTTTACATCTATAATTCCTATTCCCCTTAACTCTATAAAATGTCTAGTAATTCCAGGTGAGGAGCCAATAAGAGTATCATCACTTACTTTCTTGATTTCTACCACATCATCAGAAACCAGGCGATGCCCTCTTTTGATTAACTCTAGTGCAGCTTCACTTTTACCGATTCCGCTTTCACCCATGATTAGAATTCCTTCACCATAGACGTCAACTAGGCCACCGTGGATTGTAATTCTTGGAGCTAGCTCTACATTAAGCCAACGAATTACCTCTGCCATAAAGGAGGATGTGGTCTTTTTTGTTCGTAATATAGGAACTTCTTTTTCTGTAGCTAGTTTAATAAAATCCTCGCTTACCTCAAGATCTCTGCAAAAAACTATACAAGGAACCTTGTAATTCAACAATTTACTCATGACTTTTAAAGTTCCTTCTACATTAAGAGTTTTCATATAAGCCTGCTCTACATAACCAATAACCTGAACCCTTTCCGAATCAAAATGATCAAAAAAACCTGATAATTGTAAGGCCGGCCTATTAACATCTGGCTGGGAAATCTTAATTTTCTTAACATCCACATCAGGAGTACAATTCTCCAAATTCATTTTCTCAATTAACTTAACTAACTCTACTGTATACATCCTCTTCATCCTCTCCACTTTCTTGTTATTCTACCACATTTGTCATAATACTGTAAACGATATAATCTTGACTCTACTTTTTGTGAAAGAAAGTATAAACTTCTTCTGCAACATTTTTATTCATAGAGGGAGCCTTGGCCAAGTCATCAACAGAAGCTGCCCTAATAGCATCTAAGGATTTAAAATGCTTCATTAGTGCCCGCCTTCTAGTAGGGCCAATCCCTTTAATATCATCCAGTATGGAACGTACTTGACTCTTTTGCCTTAAACTTCTATGATACTCTATGGCAAATCTATGGGTCTCATCTTGTATTCTTGTAATTAATTTGAATGATTCACTGCTTTTATCTATAGGCAGTTCCTTATTATTATAATATATTCCCCTAGTATTATGCTTATCATCCTTGACCATTCCGCATACTGGAATATTAATATTAAGTTCATCTAATACCTTTAGTGCAATGCCTACATGTCCCTTCCCACCATCCATTAAAATCAAATCCGGATAAATAGTAAAGCTGCCTAGGGACTTGTCTATTTCTTTCTCTTTAAGTTCTTCCATTTCACGGATACCGTGGGTAAACCTTCTATAAAGGACCTCGTACATTGAAGCGTAGTCGTCTGGTCCATGGACTGATTTTATCTTAAACTTTCGATAATCTGTTCTCTTAGGATTACCTTTTTCAAAAACAACCATAGAACCTACTGAGAGAAAACCGGCTGTATTAGATATATCATAGGATTCAATCCGGTCAACCATAGGAATGTCAAGATAATCTCCTAATTCCCTAAGAGCACCACTTGTCCTAGCTTCTTTTCTTTTCAACTTCTCCATATCCTGCTTTAATATTAGCTGTGCATTCTTTCTAGCTAATTCAACCAGTCTTACCTTCTGGCCCTTTTGGGGAACCCTTATGTTGACCTTCTGACCCCTCTTACTAGTAAGCCATCTTTCAACTAGTTCTTGGTCTTCCATGGGAGTACACAGATAAATCTCTCTTGGAATATATGGAGTTCCTGAATAGAACTGCTTAACAAAACTGCTAATAACCCCTGTATCTGACTCCCCTTCTACTCCAGATAGGTGTAAATTGTCTCTTCCAATAAGTTTTCCATTCCTTATAAAGAATGTTTGAACTACTGCTTCATCCTTTTCCCTGGCAAATGCAACTATATCCCTATCTATCTGTTCTGTACTGGTAATCTTTTGTGTATTAGCCATCTGTTTGACACTGCCAATAAGGTCTCTAAGGTCTGCTGCACTTTCAAAATCAAGATTAGCTGAGGCATCCTTCATCTTTTCTTCAAGTTTCTTAACAACTGGTTCAAAAGCACCATTAAGAAATTCAATTACTTGATTTATATTATCCTTGTAATCTTCTTCTGAGATAAAACCCTGACAGGGGGCATCACATTGTCCCATATGGTAATAAAGACAAGGTCTTTGCTTGCCAATATCCCTAGGAAGATTTCTATTACAAGTTCTAATCTTATATATCTTTCTTAAAAGGTCTAGTATATCCTTAATAGCTCCAGTGGTATAAGGACCAAAGTACTTAGCCTTATCCTTCCTTACCCTTCGTGCAATCATAACACGGGGATAGGCTTCATCTACAGTTACCTTAATATATGGATAAGTCTTATCATCCTTTAGCATGGTGTTATATTTGGGTCTGTGTTCTTTAATTAGATTGTTTTCTAATACTAAGGCTTCAACCTCAGAATCTGTAATAATATATTCAAAATGATCTATGTTGCTTACCATGTGTTTGATTTTTGTACTATGGTTTCTACTAGATTGAAAATATTGCTTTACTCTATTTTTAAGGATAACAGCCTTACCAACATAGATAATGTTATTCCTATCATCCCGCATAATATAAACACCGGGTTTGTCTGGTATCTTTTTTAATTCCTCTTCTATATGGAACATGACATATACCCTTTCTATTATAATATGTTTAACTTACTTTGACTAATCTTTATGCTAACAGTATAACACAAAAAGATCTTTCTTATGGTTTCTATATAATTATTTATATACAGAAATCATATATCCAGATCTTTTTGCTTTTAATTATGTCTTACTTATATATTATTATTACTATCTTCTTTATCCTCTTCTTCAATTGTCTTATCTTCAATTTCAACTGTTTTAGCTGTTTCAATTGTTTCAGCTGCTTTTTCTGCACCTTCCACTGTTTGGACTATTTTCTCTTCAACCTCAGCTATGACATCTGAACCATCATCTTCTGTGATTTCTATTCCTTTAACTTCACGGTAGATTTTCATGAATTCGTCTCCAGTGATGGTCTCTTTATCAATCAGATGCTCTGCTATCTTATCCATTACATCACGGTTATTGCTAAGTAGTTCCCTAGCCTTCTGGTGACATTCTCTAAGGATCTTCATAATCTCTTTATCAACTTCAGCAGATGTTTGATCACTGCAATTTCGTACAGGAGTCCCATCTAAATATCTACCTTGTTCTTCTTCTAGTCCCATCATGCCAAATTTATCTGACATACCAAACTGGGTAACCATGGCTCTAGCTAACTTAGTTGCCTTTTGTATGTCATTGCTAGCTCCTGTGGTAATGGAGTCAAATACTATCTCCTCAGCAACCCTACCACCCTGTAAGGTGATTATACGGGTAAGAATCTCATCCTTACTCATTAGATACTTCTCTTCCTCTGGCACTTGCATAACATAGCCAAGGGAACCCATGGTTCTAGGTATAATAGTAATCTTCTGTACTGGTTCAGCATGTTTTATAAGTGCAGTAACTAGAGCATGACCTACCTCGTGATAAGCAACAATCTTTCTCTCTTCCTTGCTTAGGACACGGTCTTTTTTCTCTTTACCTGCTATAACCACTTCTACAGATTCAAATAAATCCTCCTGGGTAACAACAGTACGTCCACTTTTAACAGCTAGAATAGCTGCCTCATTTATCATATTGGCCAAATCTGCACCAGCAGCACCACTGGTTGCACGGGCTATTCCCTCTAAATCTACGGAATCATGAAGAAGTACATTCTTAGCATGAACCTTAAGTATATCAACTCTACCTTTTAAGTCAGGTTTATCAACTATAATACGTCTATCAAAACGTCCTGGGCGAAGTAATGCCTTATCCAAGACTTCTGGTCTATTAGTAGCTCCTATAACCACTAGTCCCTTTTGAGAGTCAAAGCCGTCCATGTTAGATAGTAGCTGGTTAAGTGTCTGCTCCCTCTCGTCATTACCACCATAACGGGCATCTCTACTTTTACCAATGGCATCAATCTCATCAATAAAGATTATACTTGGGGCCTCCTCTTGGGCTTGTTTAAATAAATCCCTAACCCTTGATGCACCTACACCGACAAACATCTCAACAAAGTCAGAACCTGTAAGTGAAAAGAAGGGAACCTTTGCTTCTCCTGCAACAGCTTTAGCAATTAAGGTCTTACCTGTTCCTGGAGGGCCAACTAACAAGGCACCTTTAGGTAACTTAGCACCAATTCTTGTGTACTTATCTGGATTATGAAGAAAGTCTATGATTTCTCTTAAAGAATCCTTAGCCTCTTCTTGACCTGCCACATCTTTAAATGTAACCCCTGTCTCTTTCTGAACATATACCTTGGCCTTACTTTTACCTACTCCCATAACTCCACCGCTGTTTTTGGTTATAGACCTAAACACGAACCACATAGCTCCATATATGAGTATAATGGGTAAAAACATTGATAATATACCACTTATTACAGATGTCTCATTATCAATTACATCTGAACTGACCTTAACATTGGTTTTATCCTTTAATAAAGGAACTAAATCAGAATCACTTACATAGCCTGTATAATAAGTAATTTCACTGTTAGTATTGTCTCTTAGCCTTGTTTTAAATTCTATCTTATTATCTTGGTATTTAAAGAATACTTCTGAGACATTATCTGCCTCCAGCATCTGAATAAATTCATCATATGTCTTTTCCACATTGGTCATGCTATTGAACTGAGCTGAAACTGTAGAAAATAAATACCATATAACCAAGCTAATTATTAAAACAATAAATATTGAATTTCTTTTATTAGGCATGTTATTATTTTTATCTGGTTTTTTATTATTATTCCCGTTCATTCAAACCTCCTTGTAGCTTTCATTTTTATTCTATTAATCCATTTATATAAAAATACTAATTTCTTAATTACATAATTAATATCTTTTTATCTATTGGCACATTAATATCTTTTTATTAATTGTTACATCAATGTCTTTATAATTATACTGATTGTCTATTGATAAATCAATTAAAATCTTCTTAAAATTCTGTGTCCAAACTGTGATTACTTAAGATTCCCATCCTTAAAAAAAGAAGCTACTATTAAAATAGCCGAACCTAAAAATATAAATATATCTGCTAAGTTAAATACTACCCTTTTTAATCTTTTATAATTAATTGTAAAATAATCCACCACCTGTCCCCTGATAAATCTATCTGATACATTACTAATGGCACCAGCCAAACAAAGGGAAAGGGCAAACTTTTCTAATTTCATGTTCTTCCTTGGCAGTATAAAAAGAAAGATCAGGATAATAATTCCCAAGACCATTCCACTTATATTCTTAACTAAGTCCTTCTTATCCTCCATAAAATTAAGCATCATACCTTGATTGTAACGTTTGTTTAAGCTTATCTTGCCTTTTAAGATGGTCTTCTTGTCTTTAATATCCCAATTTTTATCGAAGTGGTTCTTGATCTTGTTCTCTAGAAATACAATAGCTAGTATTATTATGATGTAAACCATATGGAATCCCCCCTTAGTGGAAATAATATATTGAAATTTATAAATATTCTGTTTGTTTATTGTAAACATATTAATTATAGCATATTTAGTCTATCAAAGTTAAAAATATTTATCAACTTGAAAAAGGAGCATTATTGGAAATGCTCCTTTTTCAAGTAATAATTTGTCTTTACCATATAAATATATTTAATAGGGGGTTTCTAGATTGTTATATCTAGACTTCCTCCTATATGGGGGTTTATGGATTGCTCCATAATGGCTGTGCTTTTCTCT
>CAZPWO010000039.1:0-18134 GCA_964590525.1 uncultured Herbinix sp.
GCTGCATAACTGTCCATCCAACCTATATAACTGATAATACTATACTTTGGTATAATGGTAACAGCCCAAGGAATCATCATGGTAGCAATTACAAAAGAAAAGATAAAGTTTCTACCCTTAAACCGGTACTTACTTAGGACATAGCCTGCAGCTGTACTAGTTACACTAACAAGAAGTGTTATAGTAGCCGAAAGAAAGAGGCTGTTTCCAAAGAAACGGATAAAGTTAAAGTTTTCATTCATTGTTATATAATTAGATAAAGTAAATTCTTTAGGAAATAAGGTTTGATTAAGAGCATTAATCTCCACGTTACTTTTAAAAGAAGAAAGAATCATCCAGATAAAAGGGATCAAGGTGATTAATCCTAATATAATCAATATTACATTTAATAGAATCTTTGATAATTTTAATTTCATACAATAACTTCTCCTTTCTTAGACTTCTTCCGTTCTGCTGATTTTAAATGCTATGGCAGAAAATATTGCTATTACAATAAACATGGTAAAAGATA
This sequence comes from uncultured Herbinix sp., assembly GCA_964590525.1. GTDB lineage: Bacteria > Bacillota > Clostridia > Lachnospirales > Lachnospiraceae > Mobilitalea. Next base: position 512 of record CAZPWO010000039.1, read on the forward strand.
TTGCAGAAGCATATCCAAAGTTATATTTTTCAAATGCTTCGGTAAAAATCAGATAGGTGGAAAGGTAAGTTTTTGTTCCTGGACCACCTTCTGTCATAACCATTACCTGAACGTATGCCTGCATATAAGTTATAATTGAAGTTACTACAACAAATAATGTGTTTGGTTTCAATAATGGCAGTGTAATGTATCGAAAGACCTTCCAACCTGATGCACCATCAATCCTCGCTGCCTCAAAGGAGTCCTTAGGAAGAGAGTATAAACCAGAAAGAAAGAGTACAACAGCGTAGCCAAAATCCTTCCAAATAGTCATTACCAAAACTGCAGCCAGTGCATACTTACCATTGAATAGCCAATTTATGTTTAATCCAGTTATTCTGTTAATCAAACCGATCTGGGGATTGTACATAATTTTCCATACAAATGCCACTGCTATCAAGGGGGTTACCGTAGGCATATAAAAAATTGTTCTAAAGAAACCCTTACGCTTGATTAATTTCGAATACAGGGCATATGCTATACCAAGTCCAAGAATAACACGGAATACTACTGCCACCACTGTAAATATCACAGTATTAGCCATAGACCTCCAAAACAAATTGCTACTAAAGATATTTTTATAATTTTCTGTACCAAGATAATTGTAAGTCCCCTTTAATGGATTCCATTGATGAAAGCTCCCAACAAAGGCGATACCAATAGGTAAAATCACAAAAACCACATTAAAAACAATTAATAGTGCTACAACAATATTTCGTAAAGCCACTTCTGATTTACTTTGCAGACTTTTTCTTTTAAACATATTTCACCCACTTTCTAATGTAATTAAGTAATAAGACCGCCAGAGTTATACTCTGTTTTGCTCTGACAGTCTTAATTTTTAGTTGAAATTAATTACTGGGCATACTTGTACATATCCTCTACTGGAACAAAATCAGTATTAGCAAGATCGGAATTAATTGCACTTTCTGCTTGTGCTAAAGCATCTTCTATTGACATATTGTTATAAAGAATGTTTTCACCTGCTATTTTTAAGTTATCCTCTAAAGTAGAAGGCATAGTTCCAGGCCATACATATCTATCAATATTAGGAGCTAGAGCTGCCAATACTGGACTTGCAAGAATTTTCTCATTATCAGCCAATGAAATCTTGGTTGGGAAACAGTTTGCACGAACACTGTAGTCTACTAAGAATTCATCATTTGCAAAGGAGTAACGGACGAAATCTTGAGCCACAGCTTGAGCTTCGGCCGAAACATTCTTACTAACTCCAAGGGATGACTCCCCATTATATCTATTGAAGGCATATACTTGCTCATTTTCGGATATCTTGGGAATCTCAAGAATCCCTGCATTTATATCTGGGTAATTTGATGCAAGGGAATTATAATAATAACCCCACATTATTACCATAGCACTTTGACCTTGTCCAAAACTCTCTCCTGCGGCTGCACCGAAGTTCTCTGAACCAACCCCATCAACTTTATATAAGTCAATGAAATATTTTAAAATATCATTCATTGCTTCATTATTGATTGTAGCTGTACCATCTTCATTAAATAGGTTCTGTCCTAACTGATAATTAAGGCCAAGTACAATCTGATTAAATGTACCATTATAGTTGAAACCTGCCTGCTCAAAATTATCCCCTTCTTTGATGGTTAGTATCTTTGCAACTTCCCTTAAATCGTCCCATGTGCTTGGGAAGTCAGCATCAGTTAAACCAGCATCTTCCCACATATCTTTATTGTAATAAAGGTTAGCAGTCATCATTGCATAATCTAAATAATAAATCTCATCATCAATTAAATGGGAATCTACATTTAAAAAATCTGCTCTTAGGTCCTCTAAAGACATCTCATAGGGAGCCATATAATTAATTAAGTTATCATGGTAACTATTATGAATTGCAAATAATGCCGGGCTATCTTTGGAGTTTAAAGACAGGGGAAGCTTTGTCCAATAATCCCCCCAAGGAGTCTCAATCAAATTAATAACTACATTGGGATGAATCTCCTGATACTGTTCAATAAGTTTTTTATAGATGTCTACAAAATCCCATGTCCAAAAATCAATTGTAATTGGTTGACCATCATTAACTAAGGCATTTTGGTCATACTTAAGGGTATCTCCTAAAACATCCAGACCCTTGTTCTCATTTGTGTCAACAACACCTGTTTTAGAGCCATCATCTAAGTTATCATCACCCCTATTACATCCTACAAAAGTTAATAATAAAGATAAAACTAGAACTAATGATAATATCTTTTTCATTGTAAAACCTCCTTATTAAAACTGTTTTTATGTTGGTTTAACGCTAAACTACTCTTGATATTTATAGTTTACCATACATATTACCCAATTGTCAATCTAATTATTATTTTTTTTATGCAATTTTGTCATTTTATTTGTTTTATAAATGTTTTCTTATGCACTTTTTTTAATTTGCATTTTTCATAACCATTATTGTTTAAATATGTTATAATGATTTTGTTGTTTCAGTATAGAGCTAAAGATCAAGGAGTAAAATATTATGGTAAAATTATCAGATATCGCTGCTGAGGCAGGAGTTAGTACTATGACAGTATCAAACGTTATTAATGGTAAGCATTCTAAAGTATCTAAAAAAAATATAAAAAAAATAAATGCAATAATAAAAGAACACAACTATATACCTAATTCTGCAGCCAGAGCTTTATCATCAAAAACTTCTAATATTATTGCCATTTTTTTACCCAATGAAGATTTTGATAACCCACATAACATTCAAGCATTAAATAGTATAACCAATACTATTAAAAATAAAGGCTATTACATTATGATTTTTTCAAATGTTAAACATTCAGACATTCCTTCTAACTTAAAATCGTGGAATATTGATGGTGTTATTTCTTTTGCCCCCTTAACAATAGAAGATTGTGAACTTTTTGAAAAAACATCTATACCCACCTGTTTTATTGATAGCTATTTCAAGTCTCCTAATATAATTCAAGTGGGAATCGATGATTATAATGGAGGTTTTTTGGCCGCAGACCATTTGGCAAAATGCGGTCATACAAACATCGGTTATGCTAGCTACCATCCTAGTTACGATATGATTTTATCAAAACGATTAGAAGGCTTTAGAGAAGGATGCATGGTTAACGGATTAATTCTTAAGGATGAAAACATTTTTTTAGCAGAGACTACCTATAAAGGCGGGATACAGGTGGGGAATCAAATTGGAGACAGCAAAAGTGATATAACAGCTATCTTTGCCACTGAAGACGCCATGGCAATTGGTATAATTGAGGGAGCCCGTTCCAAGGGAATTGATGTGCCTAATCAACTATCTGTAATCGGCTTCGATAATACTCCTATTTGTCAGTATGTAACTCCTAAATTGACAACTATAGAACAGGACATTTCCCTAAAAGGAGAAAGGGCCGCACTAATGTTATTGGATCTAATCGAAAACGGCTCTATCGATAATATGTCACTTAAACTACCTGTGAGAATTGTAGAAAGGCAATCTGTTAGAATAATATCTTAAATATAATACAACAAAACACAATACAATAAAAGGGTGGCTGCAATTCTATATACCTAGAATTACAGCCACCCTCTTATTAAGAGATTTTATTCTTCTATTATTTTATCTTTCATTTTTTCTATTAGTTGATGAAGCTTATCTTCGACTTTATCAAGGTCTTCCTTACTAGGAGCTCCTTCAAATTCAACCGACTCAAGAAAGTCCCAATCCATCCTTCTTCTTTCTAATATTTCCTTTAGCTCCTTTTCTGCTCCCCCTGACCATCCATAGGATCCAAACCTGAAAGCAGCTTTATTGCTTATCTTTTTTCTTCCTATTTCATCTAAAGCAGCTGCAACTGGTGGGAATAAATTATATTCGTAAGTTGGAGCTGCAATTATTATTCCAGCTGATCTGAATACATTTGCAATTACTTCACTATCATTTTCAAAAGGCATTTTTAATATATTTGCCTTTATACCTTCTTTTTTTAATATGTCTTTTACATGATTTACTCCTACTTCTGTCATTCCGTACATAGAGCCCCATAAGATGCATACTTCATTTTTCCCCGCACCTTCTGAGTACTTGTTATAACGTCTATAGTCCTCAATAATCTTTCCTGGATTTTCCCTATACACTGGACCGTGGCCAGGAGCAATAATCTTTATATCTAGTTCTTCAGTTTTTTCTATTGCCTTTTTTATAGCATGTCTAAATGTGTTCATAACATTTGAGTAGTATCTAATACCTTCATCTTCAAACATCTCAGTTTCTTCTTTTGTTAGCTCATCATCAAAATAGTGGTCCTGAATCTTTCCAAAAGAACCATACATATCACAAGAAAACAACACTTTACTATCTTCCTCATAGGTTAACATGGTGTCAGGCCAATGAACATTAGGTGTAGGGTGGAAACTTAGGACCTTACCTTTACCCAGGTCTAATTTATCCCCTTCTTTTACTACCCTTATATCTATGGCATCACCATAAAATGAAGATACAAGCTTGGCTGCTTTATCAGTGCAAATGATTGTAAACTTATCATTTATATTTTTAAAGTCTTTAATCCATCCAGAGTGATCTGGCTCCATATGGTTAACAATCAAGTAATCGATATCCTTTGGCTCTAAATCCATTTTTTGAAGATGTTCATATAATGTTTCTGATAACCCGTCCCATCCTATAACCCCGTCTATAATGGCTGTTTTATCTCCTTTTACTATATAAGAATTCAATGTTACCCCATTGGCAATATCCCATATTCCTTCAAAAAGAATATCACTTACGTTCATTGATAACATGTGAATATCCTTGGCAATTTTAATTTTCTTCATGTGTATCTCCTTTGTCAATATATTATTTGCTTCTACTTATTTACTATCTGTTTCTTTAAGCATATCCAAAGCCATCTCCCAGGAAACAGGCTTACTGAATAAATATCCTTGCATAATGTCACAGTCACTGTCTATTAAGTAGTCTTTTTCTTCTTCAAGCTCAACTCCCTCAGCTACAGTTTCTAGATTCATCTTATGAGCAAGTGAAATTATATCGCTAATTATTGTCTCTTCCTTTTTAGATGTAGTTATTGTATCTATAAAGGATTTATCAATTTTCACCCTATCTATATTAAGCTCTCTTAATCTTGTGAGAGACGAATACCCTGTGCCAAAATCATCTATGGCTACACTAATACCTATCCCTTTTAGTTTCATAAGATTTACATTCACTATATCAAAGTTATCAATAAATTCAGACTCCGTTATTTCCAGCTCTAGGCAGTTTGGGTTAATGTTTAATTTCTCAATAATTTTCATAACATTGTCAGAAAAATCATCCCGTAATATTTGAATTGTAGATATATTAACCGCCACAATTACATTATCAAATCCTTCTTTATGTAATTCACTAAGAAACATACACGCCTTTTCCATAAGAATTAACCCAAGGTCTACAATCAGATTACTTTCTACTGCAATTGATATAAATTCAAGAGGAGATACTTGTCCAAATTTATCTGTTTTCATCCTGGCTAAGCCCTCAAAACCTGAGATTGTATTACTTCTTAAATCTAACTGAGGCTGATAATCTAGATATATATTATCCTTATCCCCTTTTATGATTTTTTTAATCTCATCTTCAATATAATTCTTTCTAGTAATTTCTTTTGACATTTCATTATCAAAGAATTCACAATTGCATTTGTTGTTAATATGTCTATTTGCCGCTATTTGTGCATTTGTAATGATTTCAAGTATGTCTTCACTGGATTCTTCAATTTCATTGATTCCTATTTTTACAGTTACATGGCTAGGAATATCAAATTTCTTTGTATTAGGTTTAAATAATGAACTGACTTTACTGGCAGTTTTTCTTAAAGATTCTTTACTTTTATATTGGCCTATATAGATTATAAATTGGCTTTCTCCTATCTTAAACAACTCTTCATTTTCCTTTAATAAACCATTAATTTGTTCAGATATTTGTTTGATTACAATTTCACCCTGCATATATCCATGTGTCAGAAAAATAAGATTAAAATTAACTATGTCAATTAATAAAATCGCCTTGTTTTTACTTATATCTTCTGCATCCCTCTTACTAATTGAGTCTTCAAAATATTCTATAAGATAATCTGTGTTGGGCAATCCTGTTAGTTGGTCGTAGTATACCAGCTCTATAAACCTTTTGTTCCTTTTGATTATATTAAATATTCCCCTTGCTAGTATTGCAAAAATAAGGATCAGACTTGCTATACTGGTGAAATATATCAATTTGAGTTTTCCCATTAAGTCACTTATCAAGTAAGATATGGCTAAGGTTCCTAACTTCTCATCATCACGGTAAACAGGAATCATAACTTCAAAAACATCTTCTCCACAACAAATTGTTTTGTTGGAATATTCTGCATCTTGATTTATAGCATCTGTTTTAGCTTGGTCAATTATAAATTCGTAGTTTTCAATGGAACTCTTTTGTGAACTAATATTTATGGAATTATCAATAAATTGAGCCCCCATAATATTGTTGAATTTGTTTAACTCCTCTATTGTTCGGTGGACTTGAAAATGTTCAATCAAATCATAATAGGTATCTGCTTGGAATCCAACTTGAATAACATTGCCCTTATCATTCTTCATATATGTATACTTCATATAGACTTCAGAAAGCGCATCTTTTCTTATATCTTCTATAAATATTTCTTGATTACTATCCTCGTGGAAATATTCATAAGCCGGATGGTCTGGTGTGATTTCCCAGCCTATATATCGGTAAATGTTTGATTTTTGTATCTTCCTATCTTTATCATAGATGTTTATTTCTCTAACATTATATTCATCAGCAATAGAAGCAAGGTCATTAACACTAGCCTCTTGACTATCGTTGATAACTAGTTTTACTGTAAGCTCCATTCTGACATCAATCAAAGAATGTATGGTTTCTAGTGCTATATTGGAGTTTGATAATTCATTGGCGTAATTTTCCGCCATGGTTATTGACTCCCCTTTAATTTCTTCATAAAACAAATAACTAATTAGACGTGAGGAGTAAAATCCAATTAAACCAAATCCAATTATAAGAAGAATAATAACTCTTATAAATGATTTCTTTACCGAGGTCCCAACTTTATAGTTTCTCTTACCCATATATGCCCCCCAAAATCCCACATTACATGTATTTGCATATTTTTATCTATTATAGAGTATAGAGCTTTTCAACACTATTATAGCAGATGTAAGAGGGATTTAAAACGATTTTTAAGTATAAACAAAGATTCTCCCAAGCTATTTTAAAAACATTCGTAAGATCTTCATCTTTCTTTCACTATCATAAGGGGGATACCTAACGGGGATGTCAAAGTTTTTGGCCCGCTTTACAACACCTTTACTGTGAGTAAAGGTGTCAAAACTTCTTTTGCCATGATAATTGCCCATACCACTATTCCCAACTCCTCCAAATGGAAGATGAGTGTTTGCAACATGCATAATTGTATCATTGATACAACCTCCGCCATAGGAAAGTCGTCTAACAACTAGTTTTTCCATTTTCTTGCTTTGTGTAAATAAGTATAGGGCTAGGGGTTTTTCACGCCGTGCCATAAAACTCAACATTTCTTCCCTATTATCATAAGTCATAATCGGAAGAACAGGACCAAATAATTCTTCCTTCATAACAGGGCAGTCCCATGTAACATTATTAAGAATAGTCATTTCAATTTTTCGTTCATCAGGATTGTTTTTCCCCCCGTAGACCAGATCACCTGTCTCAATCAGTTTTGTAAGACGGTCAAAATGATGTTGGTTTACAATACAAGGCATATCCTTATTCTTTAACATATCTTCCCCCAAAAGATTGGGAATGACTTTTTTTATTTCTCTAATAAGTTCTTCTTTCACACTGCTATGGACTAATACATAGTCAGGTGCCACACAGGTCTGTCCAGAGTTAATGCTTTTACCCCAGATAATTCGTTTTGCTGTTAGGGCAAGATCTGCAGTTTCATCAACAATGCACGGACTTTTGCCTCCCAGTTCCAAGACTACTGGTGTCAAATTCTTTGAAGCACGCTCCATTACCTGTCGACCTACATTTACACTCCCTGTAAAGAATATGAAGTCAAAGTTTTCATCTGGTAGATCATAACTACCCTTTTCCTTACCTTCTACCACTGCAATATATTTCTCTGGAAAAGTTACTGATATCATCTCTTTAATAATAGCCGAACTTGCCGGAGCACTAGCAGAGGTCTTTAGCACAGCACAATTTCCTCCAGCTATAGCCCCAATAAGTGGCATAATCGAAAGATGAAAGGGATAGTTCCAGGGCGAAACAATTAAAACAAGCCCATATGGATCATGATACATACGGCTTGTAGAAGGAAAATGCGTTAAGGGGGACGCAAGACGTTTTGTCTTAGCATAAGAGGGTAGTTTTTTGATCATATGGCTAAGCTCATGAAGCGTTACTCCAATCTCTGTCTCATAGGCCTCAAAGGGAGACTTGCCTAAGTCCTTATTTAGTGCTTTTATTATTTTATCTTCATATTTCAAAATAGCCTGCCTAAGTTTTTTTAAATTATATACCCGCTGGCCTATAGGCAATGTCTTACCCCTATAAAAGAATTCCCTTTGCCTAGATACTAAGTCTTTGTTTTTCATATATAGTCTCCTTAACTTTTAATTCTTTTATACAAAATTATATTCTGTTACAATTTTCTCTCTTCCAGTAAATTTATCATTATAGTACTCATATAATGATAGTCCCAAAAAACTTCCTGTTATATTATAAACATTATTATACCCAATATTCTGCAGTATTAAAGCTGCATTATAACTACGTTGACCGGTTCTACAGTGTAGATATACCGGCTTATCTTTTGGAATCTTGTTAATTCTTTCCCTGATTTGACCTAAGGGTATGTTTATTGCCCCTATTATATGCCCCTTATTAAACTCATACTGTTCCCTAACATCTATTATAATACTATCCTTTTTAACAAGTTCCCTTACCTTATCAACATTAACCTGCTTAAAGTCGCCATCTAATAGGTTACTTCCTATATATCCAGCATAATTTACTATATCTTTTGCAGTTGTAAAAGGAGGTGCATAGGAGAATTCTAAGTCCTTTAAATCTTCTACTGTTGCTCCAAACTTTATAGCTGTAGCAACTACATCTATACGCTTTGTAACATCACCTTTACCAATTGCCTGGGCCCCTAAAACCCTACCTGTAGGTAGTTCAAATAATAATTTGAAGTGCATAGGTGAAGCGTCTGGCATAATTCCCACCTTATCAGATAATATAAAGCGGACAATTTCATAGTTAATATTCATATTAAGGTGCTTTATTAAAGATTCATTTAATCCCGTTGATGCTCCATTATAATCAAAAACCTTAATTGATGAAGATCCAATATACCCTTTATTGCTTGTACTTTTATTATTAATATGATCAGCAACTGCCCTTGCTTGCTTTAATGCAGGGCCTGCTAAGGATAATTTGGTCATGGTATGGCTTAGGGCATTATATACTTCAATTGCATCACCGATTGCATAGATATCAGGGTCATTGGTAAGATAGTTTTTGTCAACTTTAATGGCAGCTGTCTCCCCTATCTCTAGGCCGGACTCTTTTGCAAGCCTTGTTTCTGGAGTTACACCAATTGCCATTACCACAGCTTCGGCATTAAGGCTTTTCCCTGATCCTAAAATCACCTTGCCTTCTTCAAAGCTTTCTACTTTATCTCCTACAATCAAATTAATCTTATGGTCTATCATCTCTTTATGAAGTATCTGTACCATATCATAATCAAATGGTCTTAGTATCTGATCGCTTGCTTCAACAAGGGATACATTATAGCCAGCAATCCTTAAATTCTCAGCCACCTCAACCCCAATGTAGCCACCACCTATAACTGTTACGTCTTTGCTTTTAATTTTTTTGACAAATTTATTAAGTTTATCAATATCAACAACATTTCTAACAGTGAATACATTCATCTTATCTATACCTGGCAGCCTTGGTAGAATAGGACTTGCCCCTGGTGATAAGATTAATTTATCGTAGCTTTCCGTATATTCTTCCTTATCTGTTTTTCTTATGGTTACAGTTTTATTGTCTCGATTAATTGAAATTACTTCACTATTAATTCTTGCATCGATATTATATTGTTTTGAAAAGGACTCCTGATCCATCATCAGTAAATCATCTGCCTCTGGAATAACACCACTTAAATGATATGGTAGAGAACAGTTAGAAAATGAAACATGGGGTCCTCTTTCAAACATAATAATCTGATCTTCTTCACTATTTCTTCTAAGTCTGGTTGCCGCAGATGCTCCACCTGCAACCCCTCCTACTATTAATATCTTTCGTCCCATTAAAACAGCTCCTTTATCTATTGTTTATTGTCTCTTACTTCCTACATTAAGAAGCCATACCGCCTTTAACATTTATTGAGTTATAGCCATAGACAACTTTTACTCCCTAACCCAAGAGAATATCCATTCTATACTTTCCTTAAGTTCCCATATCATTCCTTTGATTATCAAAAGGGAAAGCCTTGCTATAACCTGGCTTCTTATATTCTTTAAGAATATTATATGATAAAAACTTAAAGACTTCCACTATAGTTTGCTAATAAAATCCCCCTTAAGTAGACTTTACTTATGTACCTTGTCTACTTAAGGAGGACCATAGCTGTAGTAGCTACCTTTTGCAATCTATACAGTAATTGTAATATCTGATTCCTTATTGATAAATAGGGGTATGAGGTCTAGTGGAGCATCGCAATCCACCCATTGTCCGCCCTTATATACTTCCTCAGTATGGGCATTTCTCCAATCTGCACCTTGGGGTAAGTAAAGCTTTCTTGCTCTTATACCTTCATATAATACAGGTGCTACAAGAATATCTGGTCCAAACATATATTGATCTCCTATTTCCCAAGATTCCTTATCCTGTGGAAAATCATAAAATAGGGGCCTTATTACAGGCGTACCTTTCACATGTGCTTCTTCCATAATTTTTGTAATATATGGCTTTAGTCTTTCACGGACAAACATATACTTCTTAAAAATCTCATATGCTTCCTCACCATAACTCCACACCTCATTAGCAGCACCACTTCCACATAAACCACCACCACTACTTCCTAGGGGGTCTGATTGTGGTTCACGATCACCATGTAATCTGAACACAGGACAGAATGTGCCATACTGAAACCACCTTATTATACATTCTCTAAAAGCAGGGTCATCAGGATTACCACCATGAAATCCACCTATATCAGTAGTCCACCATGTTATCCCTGCAAGGCCCATATTTAACCCTGCTGCCAGCTGATTTCTAAGAGAACTGAAACTAGAATCAATATCTCCCGACCATACAAGGGCCCCATATCTTTGACTACCTGCCCATGCACACCTTAAGAGATTAATTATATTGTCCTGTCCTTCTTCCTTCATACCATCGAAGAAAGTTTTAGCATACATAAGGGGATATATATTACCAATCTGCTGGTTTGGTCCTAAGTGATAACGATAGTTATCAAAATCATAAACACTATACTCTGGTTCTGCTTCATCTAACCAGAATATTTTAATTCCTTTGTCATAATAGTTTTTCTTAACTGTATCCCATACAAAGTCACGGGCTTTAGGATTGGTAGGATCATAGAAGACTGTATCACCAAGAAACTCCATGGTTGTCCTGACACCTCTGTCTGTTCTAACAAGGTATCCCTTCTCAAGCATTTTCTTGTAATTTTCACCTGTCCTATCTACAGTTGGCCATATGGATACCATTAATTCTATACCCATTTCCTTAAGTTCTTTAACCATGGCATCTGGGTCTGGCCAATAGTCTAAATCAAACTTCCAATCACCTTGTTTTGGCCAGTGGAAGAAGTCAACTACTATTACTGATATAGGAAGTCCTCTTTTCTTATACTCACGGGCAACCTCTAGCAATTCTTCCTGGGTCTGATATCTTAATTTACATTGCCAAAAACCCATTGCATATTCAGGCATCATAGGAACAGTTCCAGTAGCTCTTGCATATGCTTCTTCAATCTCTGCTGGTGTATCTCCTGCGGTAATCCAGTAATCCAACTCCTTAGTCGAATAGGATATCCATTCTGTTATATTACTTGAAAAGCTAACCTTTCCTATGGCAGGATTGTGCCAAAGCATACCATATCCTAAGCTAGACAATAGAAAAGGAACCGAAGCCTGTGAATTTCTCTGGGCAAGCTCTAGGGTACAGTTTTTCAGATTCAGATTTGACTGCTGATACTGTCCCATCCCAAAGATTTTCTCTTCAGGGTTTGATTCAAATCGCATGGTCAATTGATAATCTCCGCCAAGAATAGGCTTGAATTCACGGGCGTCTATATTCAATGCACTATTAAACTTCTTAATGTTTTTTCTATTCCTAACATACTCTTCTAATAGGATTTCCCCCTTTTGATTAAAGAAAGTAATCTTACCACCTTCATCAACCTCAGCACGGATTTTCCCATTCTCTATAGTCGCCTGGTCACCACTAATTGTGACTTTAGCATGGCTGTTCTCCTGTTCTAGGAGAGCCCAATCTGCATTGTCCAAAAGTTCTGCCTGATTTGTAACACGAACACGAAAACTGTTTTCACCCCAGGGCTCTATATATAGTTTTTCACTGTCGTATTGCCTAACTAATGTATTGCCACAGCTGGTAAAAAGACTATCATCCTCCATTGTGTTTTCCTCTGGATTCATCTTTATTCCTCCATTCTTATATTTTCATTCTAACAATTATTAATATTAAGAACTGTTTACTTCGCTATTACCACTCTTTCATTCCATATGGAGCTATCCCCATGTTCATTAACAGCTACTACTGCAAAATAATATGGAATTCCAGCAGTTAACTTAGTAACTACATATGGACTTTCTTCTATCCCACTTATGCTTTCTGTATAGTTCCCAGAAGCTGTACCATACTTGATTGTATAGGATGTGGCTCCCTTAGATTTATGAAACCATAGCTTAACTTTTCCATCAAGGGCCTGGTCTGCATATAATAATGGGGAACAAGGAACTGCTTCTGTGATAAATGACCTTATCCCATTTGAAGCTTCTTTAGAATACTTCAAATCTTTGCTATAGGAAGTTACTCTCCAATAATATCTTGTACCGGGCTCAAGAACATTTGGCTCTACTGTATATCTGTTATGAATCATCCTATCCCTTACTATTATAGGGTTTGACATATCTTCATCACTTGAAATCTCCAGATAATAGAAGAATCCGTTCTTTGATACTTCCCAAGATAGAACTGCCCTTGCTGAAACTTCATCTGTTCCATCTTCAGGAGTCATAAGATTAAACTCTAAAGGTCCATCTCCTTGTGCCTTAGTAGTAAAATAACGAAGAGGTCCGTTCATTTTCCTTTCACCATATTCATTGGAACTATATACAGTCCAATAGTATCTAGTGTCATATTCTAATGGTTCTTTAGGCTGATAATAAGCCTGGGAGTTAGGGCCAAACTGACCTGTATCCCTTACATTAGTAATTCCTCCTTCATTGATAATAGGAGCTGACATATCAGGGTTTTTAGAAAGAACAAGTCTATATGAATCTGCCTTGTAGGCTACTGACCATTTAAACTCTGGTGTTACAGGTTCATTAGGTGCGTTTAGTGATGGTAAATAGGGACCAAACTGACCTGGAACATTTATATTATCTTTAACAACAAATGAATACACTGTATTGTTTGTAGCTGGTCTACTGGCAAATTCATTCTCTGCGGTAACCAACCAATAGTATCTCTGATCCATTAACAAGTCAGAAGTCACTGTATAGCTTGTATCCTTTATGCCTGTCTCATGGATTACTGGATCAGACATATCTTTATTCATGGATACCTTTATTGTATAAGTGCTAGCATCTTGTGCTTTAGACCATGTGAAAGTAGGCATTGTAGATGCAACTTCACCATCATCTGGCCCAATAGGATAGAAGAAACTTGGTCCTGATTTAAGCTTTTTCACAATAATCATCCATGTTTCATTGGCCCCAACATGGTCGATGGTGATGTCTAGATTCTCTGTTGATTCAACTGGAATACTATATTGATATGCAAGTCCATTATCTTCTGAAGGAATTATCTTGTACATATCAATTTTAATATCTTCACCCTGGTAAGGTTGCTTGTCTAATTTGACCTTAACTAAACCTTCACTGTCATTCTTAGCAATTATGATTTTAGTTTCATTGTCATCTACACAAGCTGCAGCTGTAAAGTCTTCAGTAGAATCTGTTGATATGTCTACATAATGGCCAGACATTAAACCAAACATATAATATACCCACCAAAGTGGCCTTCTAGCTGCTGGGTTTTCTTCCAGAACATTAGTAGTGATTAAATCACTCATTCCATTGGAGTTATGTGGCTCTAGGCAGCCTTTTATGTTTTGGGTTACTCCTGTTCTGATTACATTAGCCATACTTCTTGTCCAATCAGTTGGATCCTTAGAACCTGCATTGTTTTCTTCCCATATAATATATTTACCATTAACTTCAGGATGCTTTTCTTGATATTTAGCAATAACATTTTTCCACTTTTCCAATTGACTATAGCTAGCATACCTGTCATTTACCCAATACTCATGCCAACAAGGTCCTTCTATGGTGATTTCATTCTCACTGGCATAAGGAATATAATAATCAGGAATTCCTGCAAATCCTACAGCACCAGGCCCTATTGTTGGGATAAACTCAGGATATACCTCTCTTATAGCTTCCCAATTGCCCTTAAAAGTTTTTTCTGTTCCTGTCCAATATTCATTGGTTAAGGCTGCAAAATCTGGTATTACATCATGATCTTTAAAATACTGAAGTACATCCTTGATATACTGTTTAAAACGCGCTTGTTGTTCATCAGTCTTGGTTTCCTTATTCTCAAATGTCTCTATAGGTGAGCCACTTGAGCTAGCCCATGACGGATTCATTCCTAGTAACATATACCACTTATATCCTACAGATTCTACTCTCTTATAGGCCTCATAATAGCGTTGAAGAATAGACCCTTCATAAGCATAGTAAGAACCATCTAAATCCCCAATGGCTTGAAAGGTTTGCACTGGTACGGTGTCCCTGTTAAGTAGGGGCCCTAATAGGGTCATTCTACCATCTGGTACATCATAATTAGGAGTAAGAATGTATCCAAAAGTACTTGGGTCTACTGGACGGCTTTTTTCACTACAATCCACAATTATTGTAGGATTCTCCAAGACTGTAATAGTTGTTTCTGCTGTGAAATTAGGGGTTTGGGCTGTAATATTTGAAGTTCCTGCCTTAAGGCCTGTAATTTCACCTGTTAACTTATCTACTGATGCAACTGCTGGGTTAGAAGAAGTGAATTTTACTTCAGAACTAATTTGCGATTGCATGCCATTGCTATCTATTTGATAGATTGAAGTTTTCATAGTATATTTCTCGCTTACACTATAATTACTCCTTTGAAACACAATCCCATCTATGGATGGATTATCATAAAAGGGCCAAACAGAAAGTTTATCAAGGTTTATACAATCCGAATTATCATTCTCTGTAATAGACATATAAGCAATGGTGTTTTCACCTGACTTTAAACTTACCTTTTGTACATTCTCTAACCATACATCCCAATTAGGACTTATACTCTTAAATGGAATGTGGTGTTTGTCCATCCCATTAATCGATAAACCTACGGTTCTATCTGTACTCCAATTGCCTGCCGCCCCTGCTGCATATCTTAAAGATATAAAATATTCACCATCAGCGGGGACCTTTACTGTAAATGTGGTAGAAGAAGTGGAGCTGTCATAATATCCACTTACATATCCTCTTCCCGTATAACCTCTGTTACCTATCTCTATCTTGGCACCACCAGATAATAGAGCATCAGAAGCATCATAAACTTCAGCCTTAGGGTGGGGAACAGTGGGCATATTCTCAAGTAACATAATAAATTCCTCCTTTTTTCATGAATAGAATAATTAATGTTTCTATTTGACTTACATCTTATCTAATAATATAATTATACTGCTAAGTCTAAGATAAATCTTTTATAATTATGCCAAATAATTGCACTATTATATGATTTTCATACAAATATAAGAAAGGATAAAAAGATGAACATTTATGAGTTTTACCAATTGAAAGAAAAGGTTGACCATGGTACAAAAGATTTCCCTATTGAAGTTTACTACGCCACGGGTTTGAAGGCTTCCTATCATTGGCACGACGAATGCGAATTCATCTTTATAGAATCCGGCAGTGCCATTATACGCATAGGTGTAGAAAGTTTCCGGTTAAAGGAAGGCGAATGTGCTTTTGTTAAAGCTGATACACTCCATTCTATTTCCACAGAGGACCATGACAACTTTTGTTTTTATGCTGTTGTATTTCATCCTTCATTACTCTTATCAGATTTTGATGTATGCAGCAAATATTTGTCTTCAAAATATATTATTAAGAATCATTTTTCATCTAGAGGAGGCCAAGGCAAAGTAATTGAATTGATTAAGCTCCTTTGTGATACATATAAAAATAAACCTTTTGCTTATGAACTGATGATAAAATCCTATTTATACTCTATCTTCTCCTATGTCTTTGAAAATAATTTGTTCCACAAGGAGAATTTGAAAGAGAGGGGAAAATCAGTTGAAAAACTTGAAAAGGTAATCAAATATATTCATATCAAATGTCATTCATATATTACTGTAGAAGAACTTGCCAATGTATCTGGCTATAGTCTTTCTCATTTTAGTCGCTTTTTTAAAGACTTAACCGGAAAAACACCTATAGAATACATAAACAGGCAGAGGGTCTACTCTGCCTGTGATAAGTTAAAACAAACTGATTTAAGTGTTCTTGAAGTCGGTCTGGAATGTGGCTTTGATAATGTAGGCTATTTTATAAAAACTTTCAAAAGGTATACAGACTATACACCTTATCAGTATAAGCAAAAACATAGGCTGACTAATCCTTAGATTCGTTATTTCTGCCCAATAATCTCTGCTTAAATTCCCTTATGTTTTTCATATATCTAGTGGAATAAAACATACCCACAAACATTATGCCCATTGCAAAACCAATGGCAAAGTCAGAAATCGCATCGTAGCTTGGAATCCCTCTTAAGTCCAGGCTTTCTATTGTCACATTAATAATAAGGCTAATAAAGCCAAGTAGAAAGAAAAAACGTATGGTCCTAGACATTTTTAACTTTAGTTCATTTTCATAATCTGACACCTTTAACATTGCATCTTCTTTTTCCCTATTCATAATATCCTCCTTCTTTTCTCCATCTAATAGTTCCTCTATACTAACATTAAAGAATTTAGCTAGATGAATAACAATATCAAAGTCGGGCATATTTACACCATTTTCCCATCTTGAAATACTACGGTTTGAAACTCCTAATTGCTCAGCTAGTTTCTCCTGTGTAAAAGCTTTTTCTTTTCGCAAGGTTTTTATAAATAGTCCAATTTTCTTTTGATCCATCTGCGGCCTCCTTCTTTTGTTTAAATATTAGCTATATAGACGTTAAAATAACAGGACACAAAACGAGAATACCATTTTT
>CAZPWO010000040.1:0-16915 GCA_964590525.1 uncultured Herbinix sp.
CAGGTGGTAGAGCACTTGACTTTTAATCAAGCTGTCCGGGGTTCGAGTCCCCGATATCTCATTAACTATTATTAGAAGAGACCTCAAAAGAGGTCTTTTTTTATAATAAAATTTATAATATAATATAATAACTAGATACTATAAAGTTATCAACAAAGGTTTGATATTTTTGTGATTGTATTCACAATGTTTTTGTTGTATAGTTAAGGGTGTGTATTTATAATTATTTTGCATCTTTATAAGATATAAAGCATGGCAAGATATTATTATGGGAAGAATAAAAAGAATGATAACTAAACAATATAAAGGAGGAAACACAATGAACAATATTGATACAATGTCGGTAAATGCAATTAGAATTTTATCAGCTGATGGAGTACAACAAGCAAATTCAGGTCATCCAGGTTTACCCCTGGGAGCAGCAGATATGACTTATGAGTTATGGGCAAAACATATGAAACACAATCCAGCAAACCCAGATTGGGTTAATAGGGATAGGTTTATATTATCCGCCGGACATGGTTCCATGTTACTTTATTCCTTATTACATTTATTTGGATATGGGTTAACTGTTGATGATTTGAGGGATTTTAGACAGGATGGTTCCTTAACTCCTGGTCATCCAGAATACCGTCATACAATTGGGGTAGAAGCTACAACAGGTCCATTAGGGGCAGGAATGGCAATGGCAGTAGGAATGGCTATGTCAGAAGAACATATGGCTGCAAAATTTAACAAAGAAGAATATCCTCTTGTTGATCATTTCACATATGTTTTAGGTGGAGACGGATGTATGATGGAAGGGATTACTTCAGAGGCTATGTCACTGGCAGGCTCCCTTGGATTAGGAAAATTAATCGTATTATATGATTCTAACAAAATTACTATAGAGGGAAGTACAGATTTAGCATTTACAGAAGATGTTAAGAAACGTTTTGACTCTTATGGATTCCAGACATTAGTTGTTGAAGATGGTCATAACTTAGAGGAAATAGGTGCAGCAATTAAGGAAGCAAAAGCTGATCTTTCCAGACCAACAATGATAACTATTAAAACAAAGATTGGTTATGGAAGTCCTGATGAAGGAGACGCTAGTACACATGGTGCACCTTTAGGGGACGACAATATTAAGGAATTAAGAAAAACACTTAATTGGGCAAGTGCTGAGCCATTTGAAGTCCCACAGGAAGTTTATGACAATTACAATTCAATTGCTAAGGAAAATGCTAAGGCAGAAGATCAGTGGAATAATTTATTTGATAGCTATTGTAAAGAGTTCCCTGAGATGAAAGAATTGTGGGATAGATATCATGATGAAGATGCTGCCAAGGATTTGATTGATAATGATGAATTCTGGGCGTATGATGACAAAGCAGATGCAACTAGAAATATCTCAGGAAAAATAATTAATAAGATTAAAGATCATCTTCCTAACTTTATCGGGGGTTCTGCAGATTTATCTCCATCAACAAAGACATTGATGGAAGATGAAGGATCTTTTGCTAAAGATAATTATGGTGGACGTAATATACACTTTGGTGTAAGAGAGTTAGCAATGGCTGGTATAGGTAATGGTATGTCTCTTTACGGAGGTTTAAAACCTTATGTAGCAACATTCTTCGTATTTAGTGACTATATGAAACCTATGGCTAGACTTGCTTCATTAATGGAGATACCATTATCATACGTATTAACACATGATAGTATTGGTGTAGGTGAAGATGGTCCTACTCATGAGCCTATTGAACAATTAGCAATGTTAAGAGCAATGCCTAATTTTTCAGTATATCGTCCAGCAGACGCAACAGAAAGCATTGCTGCTTGGTATTATGCTATAACATCTACAAGGACACCAACAGCATTGGTTTTATCCCGTCAAAATCTACCTCAATTAGAGGGTTCTTCTAAAGAAGCACTAAAAGGCGGATATATTATATCAGATTCCAAGAAGACCACACCAGATGCAATTATTATGGCAAGTGGTTCAGAAGTACAATTAGGAATTCAAGCCAAAGAAGAATTAGCTAAGGAAGATATTGACGTAAGAGTAGTAAGTATGCCTTGTATGGATGTCTTTGAAGAACAATCTGATGAATACAAGGAAAGCGTACTGCCTAAAGAGGTTAGAGCAAGAGTTGCAGTTGAAGCTGCTATTGACTTTGGATGGGGCAAATACGTTGGTTTAGATGGAGATACGGTTACCATGAAAGGCTTTGGTGCATCAGCTCCTGCTGAGATTCTCTTTGAGAAGTTTGGCTTTACTACAGAAAATGTAGTTAAAGTAGTAAAAGGTGTATTATAATAAATACTTAACAATAAATATTAAGAAATAAAAAACAGGTATAAGATCAGAAACTATCAGCCGTATTATGCTTATATGTTTTAGATCTTATACCTGTTTTTTAAATATATAAATTATTAATTTTAAATTAAAAAAGAATAACTTCAAACAATGTTCATACTTTTATGCTAAAATGAATAAGACAAGCAAATTAGTAGGACTGGAATTTGACATTCTATTATGCTTCTAAGATATAAACTATAATGCAAAGGTTGTGATTACGTGGAATTACCTATGTTCTATAATAAGGTCGAGGAGTGGCAACATACCCTTATGCTTTATGAATCGGCACTTAAAGAAGTTAATACTAAGCTTGAAATTTTAAATAACGAATTTCAATTAGCTCATCAATACAATCCAATAGAGCATATAACATCAAGAATAAAGTCAACCCAAAGCATTGCCAAAAAATTAAATCATAATAATAAAGATATAACAATTGATAATATAGTAGAACATATTCATGACGTTGCAGGGATTAGAGTCATATGTTCCTTTACCTCAGATATATATAGAATTGCTGATTTAATTTCAAAGCAAAAAGACACAACAGTGGTTAAAATTAAGGATTACATAGAGTTTCCTAAGGAAAATGGTTATAAGAGTTATCATATGATTGTTTCTATTCCGGTTTATCTATCTGATAAGACGGTTGATACAAAGGTTGAAATTCAAATAAGAACTATTGCCATGGATTTTTGGGCAAGCCTAGAACATAAGATTTATTACAAGTTTGAAGGAAATGCACCAGAATATATAAGAGATGAATTAAAAGAATGCTCTAACATAATTGCCTACCTAGATGAAAAAATGCTTTCTCTAAACGAAGAAGTAAAAGCCTATAAAGATGGACTAGAAATAGATAATGATAACATTGCTGCAAAAAGCAAACCAATAGTGGCAGATACAATTGCAACAATTATAGAAAAAGATAAAAAAGATAAAAAAGACAAAAAAGATAAAAATAAAGAAAAACCAAAAGCAATTTTAAAGGGTTTAAAGTTTGGATTTAAAAGTTGAATATAAAGAAAGGGTAGCCATTGAAGTGGCTACCCTTTCTTTAATAATAAAATAGATTAAAACTCAATATCCTTAAGCAATGAACCTAAATTAGTAGTTACTTCTTCTCCTGTTTGATATGAAGAAGGTACATCTATAATATCTTCTACAACATCATCATGTTCACTTGTTGCTTTAATACTAAGACTTAACTTACCATCTTTCTTACCAATAACTTTAACATTAACCTTTTCCCCTTGCTTTAAAACTTCATTAGGGGATCCAATTCTCTTATGGGCAATCTGAGATATATGAACAAGGCCTGAAAGACCATCTCCTAAATCAATAAAGGCACCATAAGGAAGAATACTATCTACTGTTCCTGAAACCACAATACCTACTTCAAGTAGATCCATTTTTCTTTTTCTGTTTTCTTCTGTCTTCTTAAGTTCAACTTGCTTACCAGACAGAACCAAACTATTTTTTTCCCTTATAACAGTAATTACAATTACCTCAATCTCCTTACCAACCCATTGGTCTAAATCTTCAACATAGGCCATGGATAATTGAGATGCAGGTATAAAAGCGCGTATTCCATGAAGATAAGCAATTACACCAGAATTAACAGTTTGGGATATCTTAACCTTATAAATAGTTTTATCTTCAAGGCCTTTTGAAAGGAGATCCCATGCTAAAATACTGTCGGCTTCTTTCTTGCTCAGAAGAATATTCCCGTTTCCATCATCCAACCTAAGAACAATTGCACTTATCTTATCTCCTACTGATATATCTTCATTTATAGAAAAATCAGGATCATTGCTAAGTTCATTGATTTTTATAATAGCTTCTGCATAATAATCAAGATCCATAATGACCTCTGTATCGGAGATGCCAATTACTGTCCCAGTCATAAGGTCTCCTTCATTGATCTTTTTAAAGGAACTTTCAATTTGCTCTTTAAAATCGTCCATGCTTTCTACAACTTCATTCATAGCTTCATCTTTTTCATTATTATCTTCACTTTTTGTATTCATAACCTCTTCTCCTTTATTATATATGTAATATTATATTTGTATTATCATACATCTTATTATGTTCACTTTAACATAGATTCATTAAAAATAAAAATGATTTATACATTTTATAGCTGAGCCCTATTATATATATAGGCATTGCCGTCTTTTCCAACTCTTTCTACAACCCCAACATGGTGAAGGATGTTAAGTGCAGTCTGAGAAGCACTAAGAGATAGGCGAGAGGCCTTCTTATAATCCTTTGATGTAAATCCTTTGACAAGGGAGTCTGGAATTAGTTTTTCATAATCGCAGATATTGGAGATGATAACTTCATCAATTAACCTTGTTGGTATTATATCACATTTAGTAGCTCTATTTTTTTTGTTTTTGCCCCAACCATCTAAGTAGCGAAAGTCTTCCATATCTGTAATAACTATATGTAGCTTAAGATTGGGCTTTAATAAAAAGTTTTTAATCTTATAAAGCTCTGGAAGGATGCAGTAGGCAGACCCCCTTTTTGGAGACTTTCTTGGTGGACTTATTTCACCGGTTTGTGGATTAATCCATCGAATCCACTTGGTCTCGTGGATAGGATATACTATAGTTACAGGATATAAAGGCAAGAAAGCCTTAAGTTTTCTTCTTAATTGCTGAAAGCTACCGGTTTGAATCTCAATAATCTCATCTCCAGTAAAAATATCTGCTATAAAGTTTTGAATTTTAATTTCTTGAAATGAAATGTCAGGGGATAGGTAGTGTTTTATAACTGCATGAACACTTTTTTCTTGAAGGGTTCCTATTCCATCTGATCCAGGTTCAAGGCCTATGATTTTTTGGCATGTCTTTTCAAATAATATTTTATCCATAAAAAATCTCCTTACATTTTATCTATAAAAGTTCTGGCTTATATAAGTTTTATATGTACTATTAGGACTATATGCAAAAGCAACACCTAGATAACGTTGCATTACTATATCCTGCAATAATGTTTTCTTCCCCTGAAACTTGCTTTAATAATGGTGGCAAAGTCAGTAAAAACACTAGGATAAGACCCAGAGTAAGGGTAAATTTTTTTATGTATTCTTTCTTCATGTCAAATCCTTTCAAGTCAGAGTTAAAGTCACATGATGTAATATATCTGCTTATAAGACATTATAGCATATAAGATAAAGTTAAGGTTTCCAAAAACCCTTATTTAAGGTAGAATATAAGATAATGAAGTATGTATATATAAGGAGGATATTAAGATGAATGTATTAGTTACAGGGGGAGCTGGATATATAGCAAGCCATACAAACATAGAGTTATTAGGTGCTGCTTATAAAGTGATAGTGATTGATAATCTAAATAATTCTTCTATGGAATCCATAAGAAGGGTGGAAAAATTAACAGGTAAAAAGATAACTTTTTATAAGGGGGATATATTAGATAAAGATATCTTAAATGAAATCTTTGAAAAAGAAGATATAGATACTGTTATACATTTTGCAGGATTAAAAGCAGTAGGAGAGTCGGTTGAGAAACCATTGGAATATTATAAAAACAATCTTGTTGGAACTATTACGCTTTTAGATGCTATGAAAGATGCTAAGGTAAAAAACATAGTATTTTCTTCTTCTGCAACCGTATATGGAGATCCAAAGACAGTGCCTATAACAGAGGAATTTCCCCTTTCAGTTACTAATCCATATGGAAGAACAAAGCTTATGATAGAGGACATATTAAGGGATCTTTATAAATCAGATGATTCTTGGAACATAGCAATATTAAGGTATTTTAATCCGATTGGTGCCCATGAAAGCGGTGAGATTGGGGAAGATCCTAATGGAATTCCTAACAACCTTGTTCCATATGTTGCAAAGGTAGCAAGCGGAAGTCTTGAGAAAGTTAACGTGTTTGGAGATGATTATAACACGGATGATGGTACTGGTGTTAGAGATTATATTCATGTTGTAGATCTTGCAATTGGACATATAAAGGCCATAAAAAAGCTAGAACAAGATAAACCAGGTCTTGTAACTTATAATTTGGGAACAGGAGTTGGATATAGCGTTCTTGATATTATTAATAATTATGAAAAGGCCTGTGGAAGTAAGATACCATATGTTATTACAAAAAGAAGAGCAGGGGATATAGGAATTTGTTATGCAGATCCATCCAAGGCATATAAAGAGTTAGGATGGAAGGCACAAAGGGGAATTGAAAAAATGTGTGAAGATTCATATCGCTGGCAGAGTAAAAATCCTAATGGATATAGAAATTAAATCCATAAGGGATAAAGTTTATTTATTAATAGTGATGACTTTACAGTTGTAAATTCATGAAAAATGCACAAAAAAACATGATAAATTCAATAAGTATTGACATATTGAACAAGGATTGATAAGATAGAATACGGTAAGTACTAGAGAAGGTATTATACCAAGGGAATAGCTGTGGGGGAAATGTAGAGGGTAAGTGTCAACGTAATAAGACTGGTTAAAACGTGTGTCCATAAGGATGTACCTTTTTAACCAGTCTTATTGCTATTTAAACCATCTTACTAGAGAATCTTGTGGAAATGTCCAGGAAGGTGTAGTAAGAGGATAAGTAACTTCTGAAACATAATACCAAGGATCATCTAGGTACTTGGGGTTCTTTAACACATGAAAGTCTTGAGCTGGCATATACCCTTGAGCTAGTAGAAAGCACTGTTCACCTTGCTGATTTTCAGCAAAATCTATAATTAGTAAGCAGTGTCCAGGACTTCCTCCTTCTAAAAACATATCTCCGGGAAGGGCCATGTCCATTTCTATAGGAAAGCTTTCTTCTGATAAGGAAAGAGTACCGGCATAAGCAAAGACCATATCTAGATATTTTCTAAAGGATTCATATGAATCATCATATACAGATGAATGATTCCAACTAACATTATTTCCATCTACAAATATACGATTGCCGTCCCTCCATTTAGTATATTCCATTAAAAAACCATTGGTTAAATGAAAGGCTATTTCATCGTATTCTTCTCTTGCCCAATAATATTCAGCATACATTCTAATTATTGAATCTGCACATTGTTGTAAATCTCTTTCTCCAATATCAATATCAAAAATAGCAAGGTGCTTTTCTTGATTAGGTTTAATCCTTCCATCATAAAAGTAAACTTCACTTCCATCTTCTTTTAATGGAAATTTACGAATAAAAGTAGCAAAGGAATTCTCAGGAAATTGGATACGGCTAAAACCTTCTGGTGGATTTATTCTATCTTCTAATGTCATAGCTTGTGAATTAATAAAAGAATGGGGAATAGGGTCTGCAATCTCTTGAGTTTCTTGAACTTCTTGACCATCAGGTGTTACTATTGGAGATGGTTTTCTTTGCTCAAAGATAGGATCATCTTCTATAGGTGGAGAATCTTGCTTCTTATAACATCCTGATAAAATGACAGGTAAAAGTATAAAGCATAAAAAACCAAGTAGTAGTAAGTGGTAATTTTTATTAAGTATTCTTTTAGTACTAAAATTACTGTTTTCCATATTACACATAAAAGGCCTCCTTTTGTTGTAAATTATAACATATGACAATGAAAGAAAACAATGGTTTATTTATTAATAATATGGTATTATTAATTGTATCAAGTAAATCATGATACTAACAAATAATTGAAATCAAAATTAAATATTAATAGGGGTGGTAAAGTGAAAAAGGGTAAGAATGAGTTGGTTCAATTTTTAGTAGGAATTGTTATGCTAGTTGCAGGATTATATTGGTTTATGTCTAGTGTTACAGTAAGAACAGGTTTCTACAGTTTTTCCATAGGTCCAGTTAGGTCAGGAGGTCTTATTGTAATTCCTTTTATTGCTGGAATATTCTGGATGTTCTTTAATCCGGATTCAATACTTGCAAGACTTATTACAGTAATTGGTGTCGTTATTATATTGGCATCAATCATTGTGGGAACTAGCTTTACATTTCAAAGAAAAAACTTATACGAATATTTGTTAATATTAGTCTTTATATTTGGGGGAGGGGCTATTACCGTAAGGACGCTTTTTGCAAATAATAAAAAGACATAGGTTTGACAAAGCATATTGCACATGATATAATTTTATACAAATAATATAAAAAAGGCTTTGAAGAGAAGAGTAGGCAGTGGAATGGTCCACAGAGATCCCTAGTAGCTGAGAAAGGGAGACTAAGAAACTGTTGAAGATGGCCTCTGAGCCTCACCCTGAGGAGAAAAGGATTTAACAAAGAATCTTAAGACCTGTTTTCTTAGGTGGTGACGGTAGCAACCGTTATATTGCTAAGCTGTTATTAAGCAGTGGCTAAGGTCTTTGTCGTGAGGCAAAGATAAATTAAAGTGGTACCACGGGAATGAATCTCGTCTTTAAACATATTAAAGACGAGATTTTTTATTGGAATAAGACAGGGGAAGGGCCCTTGTATTTTAGAAAGGAAAGATATAAATGAGTAAAAAACCATATTACATTTCTACTGCAATTGCTTATACCTCCGGTAAGCCCCATATTGGTAATACTTACGAGATTATTCTTGCAGACAGTATTGCTAGATTTAAACGCTGGGAAGGATATGACGTTTATTTTCAAACAGGAACTGATGAACATGGACAAAAGATTGAATCAGAAGCTAAGAATGCAGGCATGTCTTCACAAGAATTTGTTGATGATATAGTTGTTGATATTAAGAAAAACTGGGATTTAATGAATACATCCTATGATAAATTCGTAAGGACTACAGAAGATGAACATAAAAAACAGGTCCAGGGAATATTTAAGAAACTTTATGAGCAAGGTGATATCTATAAGGGAGTCTATGAAGGTATGTATTGTACTCCTTGTGAATCATTTTTCAGTAAATCACAGCTTGATGAAGATAAATGTCCTGACTGTGGAAGAGAGGTTCAATCAGCAAATGAGGAAGCCTATTTTCTAAAGCTTAGTAAATATGGTGACCGATTAATAAACCATATTAATAGTCATCCAGAATTTATACAGCCAGAATCAAGAAAAAACGAAATGATGAACAATTTCCTAATACCAGGGCTTCAAGATTTATGTGTGTCCCGTACTTCTTTTAAATGGGGGATTCCTGTGGATTTTGATGAGGATCATGTGATATATGTGTGGATAGATGCCTTAAGTAATTACATTACTGGTTTAGGATATAATCAAGATGGTAAAAGCCATGGGAATTTTGAAAAATATTGGCCAGCAGACCTTCACTTAATAGGTAAGGATATATTACGTTTCCATACTATTTATTGGCCTATTATGTTGATGGCATTAGACATTCCCCTTCCAAAACAGATTTTTGGCCATCCTTGGTTAGTACCAGGAACTGCTGGAGATAAGATGAGTAAATCCAAAGGAAATGTACTTTATGCAGAGGACCTTGTAGATGTGTTTGGTGTAGATGCAGTAAGATTTTTTGTATTGCATGAGATGCCATTTGATAATGATGGAGTTATCAGCTGGGAGCTTTTAGTGGAAAGAATAAACTCAGAGCTGGCCAACACCCTTGGCAATCTTGTTAATCGTACCATATCCATGTCTAATAAATATTTTGATGGTATTGTGGATAATACAAAGGTTGAAGAAGCAATTGATGATGAACTTAAGGCTGTAGTATTAAATGCACCTAAGAAGGTATTAGAAAAGATGGATAAATTAAGGGTGGCTGATGCAATCACTGAAATATTTACCCTTTTTAAGCGCTGCAATAAATACATTGATGAGACTATGCCTTGGCTTTTAGCAAAAGACCAGGATAAAAAAGATAGATTGGCTACGGTTTTATATAATCTAGTAGAAAGCATTAGTATAGGTGCTAGTTTACTTGAGCCCTTTATGCCGGACACATCTAAAAAGATTTTAGACCAGCTTAATGCAAAAGCTAGAACTATAGAAGAGACAGGAAGATTTGGCCTTTATGAAAGCGGAAATAAGCTTACAGATAAACCAGAGATACTATTTGCTAGATTGGACAAGGAAGAAGTATTAGAAAAAGCTGAGGAGATTCAAGGAAATCAAGGTGAAGAAGTACCTGAAGATCTTAATGCAGCTAAATCAAAAGACGGAGAAGATGGAATGTCTGTAATAGATGTAAAGCAGAAGCCGGAAGTAAGCTATGAGGAATTTACTAAACTTCAATTCCAAGTAGGAGAAATTATAGCTTGTGAGGAAGTCAAGAAATCGAAAAAACTCTTATGTTCACAGGTAAAGATAGGCTCTCAGGTTAAACAGATTGTATCTGGTATAAAGAAGGACTACAGTGCAGAAGAAATGGTTGGAAAAAAGGTTATGGTTATAACAAATCTAAAGCCAGCAAAACTAGCAGGACTTGTATCAGAAGGTATGATTCTATGTGCAGAGGATTCAGAAGGGAATCTATCTCTTATGATTTCAGAAAAGCCAATGCCATCAGGAGCAGAAATATTTTAACAAAATTTAACACATAAAAAAGCTATGGAAATCTTATAAGGACTTCCATAGCTTTTTTTATTAATTGATTTATTATTTGCTATTGGCTTCTTCAATCCACAGGTCAAGTTGGCTATCAATAATATTAAACTGTGATGGTCCAATATCTAGAACAAATTCATGAAAGTCTTTTAGGACAAAGTTTTCACCAAGACTATCTTCTGCTTTCTCCCTTAACTCTACAAGCTCTAGATATCCCACAGCATAGGGCAAAAACACTCCTGCTTCTTCAAGTAGGTTGAAGTATATATCTTCAGAAAGTTTTCGATCTCCAGTGAAACCTTCTATATAAGCAACAGCCTTTGATTTTGACCAACCATCATAATGTATGCCCATGTCTGCACGGGCATACATACTTAAAATCAGGATATTATTGACTGCTAGAAATTCAGCTAAACCTTCGTCAATACCAGAAAGATGATAAGAGTACATCTCCACATAGGTTGCCCACCCTTCATCATATCCCATAAAATTCATTAAGGTACGTATAGGAGCAGGATTTTGATGACGAAAATAAACATTCTGGTATAAATGACCAGGATAACCTTCGTGTGCTACAGTAGTATATATCATTGACAAGTTTTCTTCATTGTCTCCATTAATATAAATACTGTTATTGGTATAATCATCCAATGCCGGAACTAGATACATAGCTGGACTTAAATACTCTTCCAAAGACTCATGGACATATTTAATATTACAATTTACAGAAAGTGGCTCTGGAAAATCTTTGGCTATTTTGTTTTTAAGATCAAGAAGAATGTTTTCAGGATCTGTAATGGGAAATGATTGAAAGGCCATATATTTATCCATTAATAATGGATCAGATACAAGAAGTGTGGTCATCTTTAAGATACCATCACCAACAGCATTATCTAGCATATTTGCCATCTCTTTCATAGATTTATCAGAGCCGGTTTTATAAGAGACAAGGCTGGCATAATATTCTTTTCCTTGAGGAAGGTTGGATAAGCCCCCATTATTTACACCACTACCTTTAAGCTCTTGAAGACTTTCAATCAATAGTTCATAAGCTGGGACTATGTAGTTCATAACAGCCTCTTTATTAGTTTTCTTATAGGAATTAACCTCCACATCTGTTAAACCATGGTAATGTTCAATTTTCTGGTCAAAATATTCTATTAGGAAGTTTTCTTCTGGATTCTCAATAAATGTAGCACACTGATTAATAATAGAGTCTGCCACATCATCATTCATAAAAAGTCCTTTTTTAGATTTTTCTTGTTGAAATCCTATTATGTCTTCAAAGTAGTCGTATACACAAGGAAGTAATTCTAAATATCTATCAATATCTTCTTTTTCATAAAAAGAGAATTCTGCCAGAAGAATAGGAAGCTGGGCTTGGACTCCAGTTGTAGGACCAAGACACTCATTATAAAGGGGATATTGACCAAGGGCCAAAGCATTTTCTAAGTATTGAAGTGTAATGTCGTAAGTCAGCTCTTGATTGGGAGTAAGAATTTCAGGATCAAAAGATTTAAGTTCATTTAAGTAGTTCTGTGTAAGCTTAAGACTTTTATCCATTTCCTCTATGGTATACTCCCCTAAGCTAATTTCGGGATGTTCAATTCCATACTTATCTGGCTGTGACAGAGAATAATTTAATGACAAGGAATCCGATTGTACTTCATCAACAAACAAGTTATATAAAAACTGGTCAAATTCTTTTTGAGCTTTTTCTGGGCTTGATTCTTTACTACAACTAGGGATAGAAAGTGATACAGCAATAACAATTAGAAACAAGTTTAATAATTGAAACAATTTTTTAATCATAAAGGTCTCCTAATATATTTATTATGTTTTTATAGTATTCATATCGTCTCATTGTAAGAAGTAGTACTAATGTTTTAAGAGCAATTAGCCGAAATAAACAACAAGAAGATAATGAAATATAGATTTACATAATATAATAACTGGAAGTGATGAAATGAGCAAGCTTTTATATAATATAGTTAAAGAAATGAAAAATTATGAAAAGATACCGTCTTTGTTAAATGGAAAAAACAATAATCTTGAGGGAAAGATAAGTAAAGGACAGTTAGTTACTGGACTTGTTATATCCGCTGGCAAAAGTAATGTTATTAATATCTTTGGCCGGGATATAAGTGTGTCTAAAACATTGTTAAATAAGGCAGAAGTTGGAGATGAAAAAACATTTCAAGTATTTAATATAACAAAAGATCACATAGAATTAAAGCTACTTAATTCTATGTCTGAAAACATAGAGGGATTTGTAGCAGTTATGAAGTTAGATAAGGACAAGGATTTACTTATGTCCCGAAGATCATATAATGATGAAAAAGAAATTCAGCAGGAAAAAACAAATAAAATGAAGGCGTATATAGAAGGGATTCTATCAAGGCTTACAGAAAAGGATATTGCAGAAATTGAAAAGGAAGGCATTTCCGTAGAAAAATATAGTATTGAAAGCCTAAGCCGCCTTATAGACAATATTAAAAGTAAGGTTAAGCAGTCGGATTTAGATAAAAATCAGGAAAAGGACTATAGCAAAATATTCTCTCAAAAAAACAGTAAGGATCTTAAGAAAGAGCTTGAAAGCCTACTTGAGAAAGAAAACTTACCTGTTACTAAAGAATCTATTCAGAAGCTAATGACTGCCTTATCCCTATACGACCCAGGGAAAGGGCTAGATGAAAAATCCATTCAGAATCTAATACGTTTAAAATTACCTCCCACTATAGAAAACATATATAAGGCAGGATATATCGGGGATCAAGAGGCTAGGCAAAATGCTACTAGCAATAGTTATACTCTTACACAAGAGGACTGGGAAGAATTAAAGGACCAGGTCATAATAAGCCTGGAAGAATCTAATGTAGAAGCCAGTAAAAGCAATATGGATAAGGCCCGGTGGTTAATAGACAATGATATTCCGTTATCTTTGGAAAGCTTAAGTCGTTATAGTGAATTAGAAGAAGTAAGAGAAAAATATAATGATGCAGACTTAGTAATTAAGCATATGATTCAAGGGATGAAGGAAGGAATTGACCCTAAAGACACACTTATTCAAGAGGAAGATAATTATGAAAGCTTAGTAGAGGACATTAAATCCATAGAGGATCAGACTGTTATTAATGCTGTGGAGGAAGATCAGGAATTAAATCTTAGTAATCTAGTAAGGCTACAGGAATCTGAAAGGCAAGAGTCAAAAAAACAAGAGTCAAAAGTAATAAAGGAAGAACAGCTCAATGGCAAAAGTATAAGGGCTCTTCGCCAGATGGAAGAGATTCGCTTGAAGATGACAGCAGATGCTGCCAACAGGCTGGAAAAAAGGGGAATACACATTGATTATGAACCACTGGAAAGAGTTGTGGAAGAACTGAGAGATTTAGAAGAAACTTATTATAAGGAAGTCTTAGAAGAGGCAGAAGTTGAAGCAAGACTGGAACATATAGAGATTCTTAAAGAAACAAGGGATAGACTGGATCAGCTAAAGGGGAATGCATCTTATATTCTAGGAAGAACCTTAGATTCTCGCTACAGACAGACCATAACAAGCCTTTCTAATGAAGGAGACCTACTTCATAGGGAGATAAGTAAAGCAGGAGAGGCATATGAACAATTAATGACTCTTCCAAGTTCAGAGTATGGAGATTCCATACACAGGGCATTTGCCAATATAGACCACTTATTAAATGAAATGAACCTCCCAGATACAAGAGCTAATCAAAGGGCGATCCGTATCCTAGGTTACAATACTATGGATATTACCAAAGAAAATATAGATGAAATCAAAGACTATGACATGGAAGTAAACACACTGTTTGCTAACCTTCATCCTTCCAATACAGTAAAGTTAATTAGGGAGGGAATAAATCCATTAAACATTCCTATAAATGAATTAAACAAGCTTATTGATGGTATGGAAAAGGAAGAAGCTAATGGACAAGTTGAAAAGTACAGTACTTATCTTCAAAAACTTGATAGGCAAGGAGAGATAAGTCCAGAGGAGAGGAAGTCCTATATTGGTATCTACCGCTTGCTCTATAGTATTGAAAAATCAGATGGTGCAGCATTAGGAGCGCTTGTAAAGGCCAATGGGGAAGTAACCCTAGGTCATCTCTTAACTGCAGTAAGAACCCTTAATAAAGGCAGCTTAGACGCCCAGATAAATGATGACTTTGGTCCATTGGAAGACATAAACTATGAAGGTGAAAAGATTAAAGACCAGGTTGAGACTGCTTATAGACAGACAGATTCACCAGAGACTAGCTACATAAGTCAGTCTTTAAAGGCAATGTATAAGGAAATAACTCCAGAGCATATAAGTCATCTTAGGGTTTCAGACCATGGAGTATGGGAAGAGATTAAGGATATTCCAGTTGACCAGGTCTTTGATAAATTCAGCCAATACCATGGGAAAGCTGTTGAAGAACAGTTAAATGCTGAAAAACTTATGGACATTCAGGAAGTATTGAAAGGTTCAGATCAAGCAGTAGAGTTTTTAAGTAATCTTAAAATTCCTTGTTCAACAGTTAATATTGCCCTGGCAAATCAGACTTTAACAAATGATAATAACTTATATAAGAAGCTATCCAGGCTGGAAGATGAAGAAATAGAGGAAAAAGTCGAAAATTCTCTAAAGGAATTTGAAGAAATAGCCGATAAAGTATTTGATAAAGAAATATTAGAAAAAACATATAAGAAGATGGAGCAAGATATATCTCAAAGCCTTGATGAAAAGATATTAATAGGAAAACTGGATTCTACGAGACTTGCGGAGATTAGAAATATTCAAATGCAATTGCCCTTTGTCAGGAATCTAGCAGAAAAAGAAGTTTACCAGATTCCCATTAAGACGGAAGAAGGAATATGGAATATAAATCTTACAATTCATAGAGAAAAAGAAAAGGCTGGAAGAGTGTCCCTAGCCATGGAGTCCCAGGCGCTTGGCAATATAAGAGTTGAGCTTTCACTTAAAGACAGCCGCCTAAAAGGATATATAGGATCTGATGATCCCAGGGGACTTGATATACTTCAAAGCAATATGATAGAACTTCATAAAGCGGTAGAAGAAGGACAGATAGAACTAGGTAAAGTTGAATTTTCTTTAATAAGCAGTAATGGTTTTTCAAATCTAAACAATATTTATATGAAAGAAGATGAAGATAAACAGGGCATGCAAACAAAGGTAACAGAAAAACAGTTATATCTAGTAGCCCAAGGACTAGTTAAAAGCATAAGAAACATGAAAAGTTATTAAAATTTAAAAATAATAATTCGGCCACAAGGAAGTTGCTGAAAACAAAATCATACATAAGTTTTCATCCGTACACGGAGGAGGGATGGGAGCACTAAGAAAGGGAATGGTATAAGATGAGAATTAACCATAATAT
Source organism: uncultured Herbinix sp. (assembly GCA_964590525.1). Lineage (GTDB taxonomy): Bacteria > Bacillota > Clostridia > Lachnospirales > Lachnospiraceae > Mobilitalea. The sequence continues at coordinate 16,220 of CAZPWO010000040.1, forward strand.
TTCAGCATTAAAAGCCAATAATCAATTGAACAGAACTAATAAGTTCTTGGATAAAAGTTTAGAAAGACTATCCTCAGGATATAGGATTAACAGTGCAGCAGATGATTCAGCAGGACTAGCTATATCAGAGAAGATGAGGACACAAATCTCTGGTCTGGATCAAGCAGCTAGGAACGCAGCAGATGGTATATCTGTAATTCAAACAGCAGAAGGGGCATTAGTAGAAGTAGAAGCTATGCTGCAGAGAATGAGAGAGCTAGCAGTTCAATCAGCTAATGGTATATATACAACAGAAGACCGTAGGGCAATTCAAGCTGAAATTGATCAGCTAAGTGAAGAGATAACAAGAATTTCAGAAACTACTGAATTTAACACTATGACATTATTAGACGGTAATATTGACCGCAAGTCATACTCCAGTGATAATAGGGTTTCCCTTGTATCACTATCAGATTCTGTAGCCGTGGGAGATTATCAGATAAAGGTAACACAGGATGCAAGGCAGGCAGTTGTTATTGGGAATGAAACAGTATTTGGTACAAATGCTGGTGAACCTCATACTACAGCAACAAGAAGAATTACAGCTGATGAAACAGGCTCAATAAATGTTAATGGAGAATCTGTATTTGTTAATGAAGGTGATACCATTGATGAAGTATTTAGAAAACTAAGGGATGCCTGTGATAATGTAGATGT
>CAZPWO010000041.1:0-16864 GCA_964590525.1 uncultured Herbinix sp.
ATGGCTCCCATACACCATCATTTTGAGCTTATGGGATGGTCAGAGACTAGGATAGTTGCAGTATTTTCAATTATAACGGCAATGCTTTGCTTGGTAGCCTTATTGGGACTTGGTTAGCCTGGTAGATTGGAGATTTTATATGCAGTTTATGGGTAAGAGGATTCTTGTGTTTGGTGGAGGTAAAAGTGGGATTTCAGCCGTAAGGCTGCTACAAAAGCAAGGGGCTTACGTCATATTGTACGATGCAGATAAAAACATAAAAAAAACAGATTTTGAAAATGACTTTAATATAGAAGAGAATTTTGAACTTGTAATTGGAACTTTTCCCAAGGAGATGCTAGGAACTTTGGACCTGACAATAATCAGTCCAGGAATCCCCATTGATAATCAAGATGTGGAACTACTAAAGGACTTTGATATTCCTATATGGGGAGAAATAGAATTGGCCTATGGCCTATCTAAGGGAAAAGTAATTGCTATTACAGGAACTAATGGTAAGACAACAACTACGATTTTAACAGGGGAGATTCTAAAGACTTATTATAAAGAAGTATTTCTTGCAGGTAATATAGGAACTCCTTATTCAGATATAGGGCCGCTTACAGGAGACAAATCCCTAACAGTGGTTGAGATAAGTAGCTTTCAGTTAGAGACTATACATAGATTCAAAGCAGATATAAGTGCTATACTTAATATTTCTCCAGATCATTTGGATAGGCATAAGGATGTGGAAACTTATATCAAGATAAAAGGGAAGATCACAAAAAATCAAGATAAATCAGCTTTTTGTATTTTAAATTACGAAGATTCAGTCCTAAGGGATATGGCTGATAGCTTACAAGTGAATGTAATCTTCTTTTCCAGTGCAAGACCCCTTAATAATGGTTTATTCCTTGATGGTCACGAAATTATATTGAATAAAGATGGAAGAAGCCACTTGGTATGTAATATCAATGAATTAAAGATTATTGGCATACATAATTATGAAAATGTTATGGCTGCAGTTGCAATAGGGGTATATCTAGGTATTCCTATGGACTATATTAGAAAAGCAATTACTTCTTTTGAAGGACTTGGGCATAGGATAGAGTATGTAGCAAAGATTAATGGAGTTACTTACTATAATGATTCCAAAGCTACAAATCCTAATTCATCAATGGGGGCTATACAAGCAATGGAAGGACCAACTATTTTGATTGCTGGTGGATTTGATAAGGGTAATGACTTTGAACAGTGGATAAAATCCTTTGATAGAAAAGTTAAAGCCTTAGTCCTTATGGGTGAGACCAGGTTCAAGATAGAAGAAGCAGCTAGAAAGCAAGGATTTAATAATATTTTTATAGTAAATGACCTAAAGGAAGCAGTAAAGGTTAGTAGTGATCAAGCAGATAATGGAGATATGGTTCTTCTCTCTCCGGCTTGTGCTAGTTGGGGGATGTTTGCAAACTACGAAGAAAGAGGAAACTTATTTAAGAAATACGTTAAAAAAACTAATTAAAAAGAATCAGGAGTGAAAATATATGGCCAGAACAGCTAGGGAAGTTAATAAAAGAAAAATGCATAGCTATTATGATTATAGTTTATTGTTTTTAACAATATTTCTAGTATGTTTTGGTTTAGTTATGATTTATAGTACTAGTTCATATAATGCTCAAAGGGATTATGGACGGGCAACATACTATTTAGAGAGGCAGGCTTTGTTTGCAGGAGCAGGAATCTTCATTATGCTTTTTGTATCAAAGATTGATTACCGAATGTTAATCAAAAACTTGCCAGTTATTAGAATTAAACCAGTTACAGTCCTGTTTTTTGTTTGCATATTATTGCAGATTTACGTACTTATTTTTGGAGATGAGATAAATGGTGCTAAACGTTGGATTAAGATAGGGGAGCTAGGAAGTTTTCAACCTTCAGAGCTATCCAAGATAGCAGTTATAGTTTTTACAGCTTATATAGTTAGTTTGGCCCCAAAAAGGCTGGATAAGATGTGGGGATTTTTCAGGGTTGTAATATTTGTAGCCCCTTTAATTGTTCTTGTTGTTATAGAAAACTTTTCTACGGCCTTAGTAATGGGGATTATAATGGTGTCTATATGTTTTGTTGCCAGTAGAAAAAAAGGTTATTTTTTAGGATTTGGTATACTTTTTATAGCTGCTGGTGTACTATTAATTCTAGCAGAACCCTTTAGGGTTACCCGTATTGATGCATGGCTTAATGTGGAAACCCATGATAAAGGTTATCAGATTTTACAAGGTCTTTATGCTATTGCATCTGGTGGAGTTTTTGGTAAGGGTCTGGGAGAAAGTATGCAAAAGATGGGATTCATACCGGAATCTCATAATGATATGATATTTTCAGTTATTTGCGAAGAGCTTGGGTTGTTTGGTGCTGTGGCACTAATTCTACTTTTTATATTATTAATTTGGCGAATTTTTATAGTAGCTATTAATGCCCCAGATCTATTTGGGGGGCTTATTGCCACTGGTGTACTAGCCCACTTAGCATCTCAGGTTTTGATAAATGTTGCTGTTGTAACTAATACTATCCCGTCTACGGGTATTCCCCTACCATTTATCAGTTATGGTGGTTCATCTGTTATGGTAATACTAATAGAGATGGGAATTGTCTTAAGTATATCGAATCAGATTAAATCTGAACGATAGATAAGCCTTTTTCACTAGGACAAAGGAGAAATCATATAGTAGTATTATAGTTTCTTAATTGTCTGAGGTGTGCTATGCCAAGTATCAAGATAATTGGTGGTAAGCAGTTAAAAGGTGAGTTAGAAATACAGGGTTCAAAGAATGGGGCATTGCCTATTATTGCCGCAACTATTTTGAATAAAGGTACTACAAAGTTAAGGAATTGTCCTAAAATACTTGATGTTTTTCATATGATAGACATTTTGGATGAACTGGGATGTAAAACTTCATGGAGAGGAAATACCCTATATGTAGATTCAACTGTAATAAAAAGCACTAGTGTATCTGCAGAATCTGTGAGAAAGATGAGAAGTTCTATATTATACTTAGGTGCTTTAATTGGTAGATGCCATGAGGTTACTATTGCTTATCCTGGGGGTTGTTCCATTGGTAAAAGGCCAATAGGTCTTCACTTGGATGCATTAGAGAAGTTGAATGTTAAGCAGGAGTTCTTAGAAGAAGATGAAGACATAATACAATGTAGGACAGAAGGAATTATTGGAACTGATATATTTCTTCGATTTCCAAGCGTAGGGGCTACCCAGAATGTAATATTATCTGCAGTATTATCTGATGGAGTTACTAGGATATTTAATGCAGCAAGGGAGCCGGAAGTTACTGAATTGTGCAGCTACTTGGTTAAGGCAGGAGCAAATATTTGCGGTAAAGACCCTTCGTTTTTAGAAATAAAGGGTGTTGAAGAGCTTCATGATGTTGAATTCACTATTTCTTCAGATCGCATAGTTGCAGGAACATATATGGCCGCTGTAGCAGCTACAGGGGGAGAAGTTATATTTTTAAATACCCCTAATAGCCAGCTTGATGCAACTATTAAGACATTAAAGCAAACTGGCTGCTCCATAGAAGGAGATGAGGATTATCTTAGGGTGGTATCTAATAAGAGGCCTCTTCCAATTGCCAGGCTAAAGACCCAACCATATCCAGGTTTTCCAACAGATATGCAATCACAGTTAATGACATTATTATGTGTTGCTGATGGCAAAAGTACAATTATTGAAGAAATCTTTGAATCACGATATCAAAACGTTAATGAACTAAGGAAGATGGGAGCTAAGATAGAGGTAAGTGGTAAGAAGGCTAATATATACGGCAAGAAAAAGATCCAGGGAGCAAGAGTCATTGCCCATGATTTAAGAGGAGGGGCAGCATTAGTAATCGCTGGCTTGATTGGGGAAGGTGCAACGATTGTAAATAATTCAATTAGCATTCAGCGAGGATATGAAGACATATGTAGAGACCTTAGTTTATTAGGGGCAGACATAGGATATTGCAGTAAAATCTAAAGCATAGGAGCTGAAATAGGATGCCAAAGAAGCACAATAGCGTACAAAAGAGAATATTTATAAGGTTACTTAAGTTGATATTAGTAGTTGGAATTCCTATCTTTGTATTTTCTTATGTCTTTAGTTTACAAGAGATCAATGTTAAGGGCTCTAGCCGTAATACAGAAGAAGATATTAAAGATTATCTTGTAGAAACAAAATTTGATACTAATACACTGTTTTTATATATAAGACATAAATATTTTCATGAGATAGAAATACCATTTGTTGAAAAGGTTGATGTGAAACTATCTGACTTTAATTCAATTAATATTAGGATTTATGAAAAAAGTGTAACAGGATGCCTTAATTTTATGGGAGAATATCTATACTTTGATAAAGATGGAATTGTTGTAGAGTCTTCTTCAGAGCGTTTAGAGGATATACCACAGATAAAGGGACTTAATTTTGACAAAATAATATTACATGATAAACTAGAAGTGCAAAACAATGAATTATTTGATATTATACTTAATCTAACACAATTAATTCAGTTATATGATTTAAATGTTGATACTATTAATTTCAATACTAGCAATGAAGTCACAATATACAGTGATGGTGTTAAAGTGTTTTTAGGTAAAAAGAAGGCATATGACCAGGTCTTGAAAGAGTTGAAAAGCATTTTAATTGAAGCAGGTGATTTAGTATATGAATTGGACTTATGTAACTTTGAAAAGGGATATATTTACGGAATATCTGAAAAAAAGTAAAAAGAAATAAAATGTATACAAGAGCCCTGTAATATTTAAAGTATTTGAAAATAAAGCTTGATTATTTGGGAATTTCAAGATAATATAGATGTAGTGTCTAAAACACAATAAATTGTATGTATAAAAAAAGCAATCCCATCATAATGTGGTTTTTCATAAAATCGATATAACTGTTGGGAATAAAAATTAAACAAATAATAATGATTACTATGAAGGAGGAATTAACCTTGCTTGAGATAAGGACGAATGAGGCAGATGCAGCTGCTAAGATACTTGTTATTGGAGTAGGTGGAGCAGGTAATAATGCCGTTAATCGAATGATAGAAGAGAACATCTTAGGGGTTGATTTTATTGGTGTAAATACGGACAAGCAGCACCTTAAAAATTGCAAGGCTCCACAGTGTATCCAGATAGGTGAAAAACTAACCAAAGGTTTAGGAGCAGGTGCACAACCTGAGGTAGGAAAAAAAGCTGCTGAAGAAAGTCACGAGCAATTATCAGAAGTGATTAAAGGTTCAGATATGGTTTTTGTTACCTGTGGAATGGGTGGAGGAACTGGTACGGGAGCGGCACCAGTCATTGCACAAATGGCTATGGAGATGGGTATATTAACGGTTGGTATTGTAACTAAACCATTTAAATTTGAAGCTAGGGGTCGAATGGACAATGCACTTAGGGGAATTGAAGAGTTGAAAAAGAGTGTAGATACCCTAATTGTAGTTCCCAATGATAAATTATTAGAAATTGTGGACAGAAGAACCACTATGCCAGAGGCACTAAGTAAAGCTGATGAAGTGTTACAGCAGGGTGTTCAGGGAATAACGGATCTAATCAATGTGCCTGGACTTATTAACCTGGACTTTGCTGACGTGGAGACTGTAATGAAGGGCAAAGGTATTGCACATATTGGAATTGGTTATGGTAGTGGTGATGATAAATGTATTGATTCGGTTAAGGAGGCAATAACAAGTCCCTTATTAGAGACAACAATAGAAGGTGCATCCCATGTAATTATAAATGTTTCTGGAGATATTTCATTAATTGAAGCTAATGAAGCAGCTACACTTGTGCAGGAATTAGCTGGGGAAGAGGCTAATATAATATTTGGTGCTATGTATGATGATTCAAATCCTGATACTGTATCTATTACTGTTATTGCAACAGGACTTGAAGAGAAAACAAAAGATATGGTTAAGGCTCCTGATTTTCTTAAGAGGACTGTAGGTCAATCTAAAACTGGCCAAAATCAAAGAACGGATTTTGGACTAAATAGAGGTAACCCTTCTGCTAGTACATATGGTAGTGGTTCTGTAGCTAACCCAAGGCAGGCAAGGCCAAATCCAAGACCAGAAAGTAGACCAGAAAACAGACCGGAAAGTAGACCTGATAGAAGTACATCCAATAAAAATAATGATTCAGGTGGAATAAAGATTCCTGAATTCCTACAGAAGAATAGAAATAACAAATAAAAAAATATAATGTTGTAGTTAAATGAAAAAGGCTGTCAGATTATTGTTAAAATAATAATTTGACAGTCTTTTTTATTTATTTACAAGAAATATTATATTAAATTGTAGTAAAAGAAAAATGAAAAGTGTGTTTTGCCTAGCAGGAAATGACAATTTATGGATAACTAATAAGTTATAATGAATTTGTAGACTAGACCTAGTGGAGGTGAATATTGTATCTCGAAGTTTATCCAGATCTAATCTTTTTACTTAATTTTTTCTTTGACCTAGTTTTGTTATTAATGGTCAAAAAAATAAATCGGATAAAAAGTTCTAAGCTTAGATTGGCTGCAGCTGCATCCTTTGGTGGACTTGTTGCAGTTTTAGTAAGTATCTATATATGGATGGATGTTTTGCTTCGTTTTTTCCTAATGTATATACTGGCCAGCATATTTATGGTCCTAATAGCCTTTGGAAAAATGAAAATATTAGGCTTAATAAAACAGGTGATTTTGCTTAATTTAATATCTTTTTTTGCTGGTGGACTTATTAATGCAGTTTATTACCATACCAATTTCTCATTAGTTTTAATTAATTTAGGAAGGGGTATAGTATTAAGTAACATTTCCTATAAGCTAACTGCCTTAATGTTTTTGCTTTTGTTACCCCTAGTTATTGTCCTACTTTATTTTAAGCGTTGCTATGACAAAAATGCTCCACTAATCTATGAAGTTCAACTAGTTTTTGGAGATGAAAAAGTTAATGCAAGAGGACTTATGGATACTGGTAATTGTTTATATGATCCTATCTCTCAAAAGCCTGTTATCTTAATTGAAGATAAGCTTGTAAAGCAATTACTTGCTCCAGATTTTTATGAAGATATCCATAAGTTAATGAAAAACCTAGAAGGCTGTCCTCAGTATGAAAGTGAATGGGATATTAAGGCGAAATATTTACTTAAACTTAGGCTTATTCCTTATAAGTCTGTAGGGAAATCGGGTATGTTACTGGGAATAAAAATGGATAAGCTGTTAATATATACAGAAAATGAAACTATATATAATGAAAAAGTTATTGTGGCCATTTCTGATAACAGTCTATCTACAAAGGAACTTTACCAAGTTATTTTGCACAAGGAATTATTAAACATTTGATATTTAGGAGGTTATGGAATGCTTTTGAAATTGTCAATACATAAAAAATTTCATTTAAGAATAATCCCAAATTTAAAAACTTTATTTTTTGGGCAAAGAGGAGAGATACATTATATTGGTGGTGCTGAAGTACTGCCTGCACCACTGAATTCTGTTAGAGAAGCAGAAGTAATAGGGGGTTTGGGAACAGAGCTAGATGGAGAAATGAAAGCCATCCTTATAGAGCATAATCTAAGGCTTGTTGTATATATAGCAAAAAAATTTGATAATACAGGTATTGGGGTTGAAGATTTAATTTCAATAGGCACTATAGGACTAATAAAAGCAATTAATACATTTAAACCAGAAAAAAACATCAAACTTGCCACCTATGCTTCCCGTTGCATAGAAAATGAGATTTTAATGTACCTTAGAAGAAACAATAAAATCAAGTTGGAGGTGTCCATAGATGAGCCCCTAAATGTTGATTGGGACGGGAATGAATTATTATTATCAGATATACTTGGAACAGATGAAGACATAATATCTCGTAATATAGAAAAAGAAGTGGACAGAAAGTTATTAAGAAAGGCCCTGTCTAAATTATCGAATCGTGAGCGAACTATTGTGGACTTAAGATATGGTCTTGATAATAAGGAAGGTTTCGAAAAAACGCAAAAAGAAGTTGCGGACTTACTTGGCATATCCCAATCTTATATATCAAGGTTGGAGAAAAAGATCATAAAAAGACTTAAGAAAGAAATGGTAAGGTATGAATAGTACTTTGGTAATTATTACATGGCAAATAATCGTATAAAGACAGGTCAAAAAGTGAATCATTAAACTATCACATAAAAGATAGAATGTCATGATTCGGAGGTTTGCTTATGGCTCTTTATAAGGTTGAGATTTGCGGTGTAAATACATCTAAATTGCCATTGATAAAAGATAATGAGAAGGATGAATTGTTTCAAAGGATTATAAGGGGGGATTTAGAAGCACGAGAAACATATATTAGAGGTAACCTTAGATTGGTTTTATCAATAATTCAAAGGTTTACCAATAGCAACGAAAATGTTGATGACTTATTTCAGATAGGTTGTATTGGCCTAATGAAGGCTATTGATAATTTTGATATAACTATGAATGTTAAATTCTCTACCTATGCTGTTCCAATGATTATAGGGGAGATTAGACGTTACCTAAGAGACAACAATGCAATTCGTGTAAGCCGTTCCCTTAGAGACACAGCATATAAAGCTATATATGCCAAGGAAGCCCTTATGAAGAAGAATGAGAAGGAACCAACAATTAGTGAAATTGCAAAGGAAATAGGTATTAGCAAGGAAAGCATAGTGTATGCCCTTGATGCCATTCAAAGTCCAGTATCTCTATACGATCCAGTTTATGTAGAGGGTGGAGATGCCTTATATATTATGGATCAAGTTAGGGATAAGAAGAACAAGGAAGAAAACTGGGTTAGGGAAATTTCCTTACAAGAAGCTATGGAGAAATTGCCTGATCGAGAGCAGAACATAATAAATTTACGTTTTTTCAAGGGGAAGACTCAAATGGAGGTTGCCGATGAAATTCATATATCTCAAGCGCAAGTCAGTCGCCTAGAAAAATCGGCATTAAAAAATATGCGCAACTACTTATCATGATTTCAGTTTTCTTTATTTTTATTTATGTGTTAGAATATAAACGAATATTTTAACAAGTGAGGTGAAAATAAGATGAAGGATAATATGGTGTCATATTTTAAAAGTATTTATGGAGATGCAGAAGGGTTAGATGTATATTATGCTCCTGGGAGAGTTAATCTTATTGGTGAACACACAGATTACAATGGAGGTCATGTATTCCCCTGTGCACTAACTATTGGAACTTATGGGGCGGTTAGACTTCGTAAGGACCGTAAATTAAGATTTTATTCTATGAATTTTAAGGAGAAGGGAATTATTAGTTTATCTTTAGATGATTTAGCTTATAATAAAGAGGATGACTGGTCAAATTACCCAAAGGGCGTCCTTTGGGCATTTGACCAGCTTAAAATTGCTTCTTTACATAAGAGTATTAATGTGGGAATGGATATATTGTTCTATGGGAATATTCCTAATGCTTCTGGTTTATCCTCTTCAGCTAGTATAGAGGTGCTAACAGCTTATATTGTAAAGGAACTATATAAGATTCCGGTTGATATGGTAGAAATAGCCCGTCTATCTCAATATGCAGAAAATGAATATGTAGGGGTTAATTGCGGTATTATGGATCAGTTTGCTATAGCAATGGGTAAAAAAGACCATGCCATATTCTTGGATACAAATACATTAGAATATGAGTATGCAGCTATTGACTTGGATGATGCAAAAATAGTCATTGCCAATAGCAATAAGAAAAGAGGTTTGGCTGACAGTAAATATAACCAAAGAAGACAAGAGTGTGATGAAGCATTGAATCGTCTAAAATCCAAAGTCAATATTCAAAGTTTAGGAGATTTGAGTCAGGATGAATTTGAGAAACATAAGCTACTAATTAATGATGAGACTTTAATAAAGCGGGCAAAACATGCTGTGTATGAGAATATTCGAACAATTAAGGCGGTCCAGGCATTGAAAGACAAGGAATTAGATGCTTTCGGTAAGTTGATGAATGAATCTCATGTTTCTTTACGAGATGACTATGATGTAACAGGTATTGAACTTGATACCTTAGTTGAAAGCGCATGGAAACAAGAAGGGGTTATTGGAGCGAGAATGACAGGTGCTGGTTTTGGTGGTTGCACTGTTAATATTGTAAAGGATATACACATTGATAAGTTTATTGAAGAAGTAGGAGAGACTTATTATAATCGTATTGGTTACAAGGCAGACTTTTATACTGTAGAAATAGGGGATGGGCCAAGTAAATTGTAGGCAAATTTATTACAATATGATAAGATAGTATACAAGGAGTGTGATTATGAAGAATTTAAGTGAAAAAGCAGTAAAGAATTTTAAACTAAATGGAAAGTCATACCGCTATTATGACATTAATAGCCTGGAGCAGGATGGTTATAATATTAAGAATATGCCCTACTCTATAAAGGTAATGTTGGAATCAGTATTAAGACAGTGTGATGGCCTAGCAATTAATGAGGAGCATGTGAAAAGTATTGCTGCATGGTCTAATGATGGTAATAAGGGTGAAGTGCCTTTTAAACCAGCAAGAGTAATTCTTCAGGACTTTACAGGAGTGCCATCTGTTGTAGACTTAGCAGCTATGAGGTCAGCATTTAAGGAAATTAATCAAGACGAGAATGGGAAGGTTGATTCCCAGCTTCTTGATAGGATTAATCCAGAGGTTCCAGTTGATTTAGTAATTGATCATTCTATTCAAGTAGATGCCTATGGAAAGGATTCTGCTATAGATGAAAATGTAGAAAAAGAATTTCAACGTAATAATGAACGCTACCAGTTTTTAAATTGGGCCCAAAAAGCTTTTGATAATTTTTCTGTTGTACCTCCATCAACTGGAATTGTTCATCAAGTTAATCTTGAGTATTTGGCACATGTGGTAATAACAAAAGAAGTTGATGGGGACTTATTAGTTTACCCAGATACTCTTATGGGTACAGATTCTCATACAACCATGATAAATGGCTTAGGTGTACTTGGATGGGGGGTTGGGGGAATAGAAGCAGAGGCGGCAATGCTTGGACAACCTTCTTATTCCCCAATTCCAGAAGTTGTAGGAGTTAAGCTGACAGGTAGCTTGCCTAAGGGCACTAATGCAACAGACCTAGCCCTAGTAATAACCCAGCTTCTAAGACAAAAAGGTGTAGTAGGTAAATTTGTAGAATACTATGGCCCAGGAATTAAGAATTTAACCCTAGCTGACAGGGCAACAATTGCCAACATGGCTCCAGAGTATGGTGCTACATGTGGTTTCTTCCCTGTTGATGAAGAAAGCTTAAATTATCTAAAATTAACTGGTCGTTCCAAGGAACAGGTAGAGTTAATTAGAGAATATCTAACTAGAAACAGTTTGTTTTATAAAGAGGGTGATAGTGACCCACAATATACTGATGTAATAGAACTGGATTTATCAACAGTAGAATCATCTCTTGCAGGGCCTAAGCGTCCTCAGGATCGTGTCTATCTTGGAGATATGAAGCAAGAATTTCTCCAATCAGTTACTAATCCAAGTGGCAATTCAGGGCATGGGTTAACAGATGATGAATTTAGTAAAGAAGTTAATGTAAAACTTGCTGATGGAAGAGAAAGTACAATGAGGACTGGTTCAATAGCCATTGCCTCAATTACATCTTGTACTAACACCTCTAACCCTTCAGTGATGCTGGGAGCTGGTATTATAGCCAAAAAAGCAGTTGAGAAGGGGCTTAAGGTTCCTGCTCATGTTAAGACATCCTTAGCTCCAGGTTCTAAAGTAGTTAAAGGTTATCTTGATGCAGCTGGCCTACAGCCTTATCTAGATAAGCTAGGTTTCCAGATAATTGGTTATGGATGTGCTACTTGTATTGGTAATTCAGGCCCTCTACCAGATGAGGTTTCAGCTGCCATAACAGGCAATGACCTACTAGTAACATCTGTTTTATCAGGAAACCGTAACTTTGAAGGTAGAATTCATTCCCAAGTAAAGGCTAATTACTTAGCATCACCACCCCTAGTAGTAGCTTATGCTATAGCTGGAACAGTAGATATTGATTTAACTACTGAATCCCTTGGCAAAGACATGGAGGGGAATGATGTATACCTAAGTGATATTTGGCCTAATAACGAGGAGATAAATGAGGCAATAGAGAAGTTTGTTCAACCTGATTTGTTTAAAAAAGAATATAAGACAGTTTATGATGACAATCCATTATGGAATGATATAGAATCAGCTGATAATAAATTATATAATTTTGAACCTAAGTCAACCTATATTCAAAATCCACCATTTTTTGATGGCTTATCAAAAGAAACAGAGGATATAAAATCCCTAGAAGGACTTTCAGTAATAGCGAAATTTGGTGATTCAATCACAACTGATCATATTTCCCCTGCAGGAGCAATAGCTAAAGACTCTCCAGCTGGCAAATATTTGACAGACCATGGAGTTTCTACTAAGGACTTTAATACTTATGGTTCTAGAAGAGGAAACCATGAAGTGATGATGAGAGGAACATTTGCCAACATAAGGATTCGTAACCAGGTAGCAGCCGGTACTGAAGGTGGATACACTACTTATTGGCCAACTAAAGAAGTAATGCCTATCTATGACGCTTGTATGAAATACAAGGAGAATGATAGAGGTTTGGTTGTTCTTGCTGGTAAAGACTATGGTATGGGTTCATCAAGGGACTGGGCAGCAAAAGGGCCAAATCTTCTAGGCATAAAAGCAGTTATTGCAGAAAGCTATGAGAGAATACATCGGTCTAATCTAGTAATGATGGGGATTCTACCATTAGAATTCTTAGGTGGAGAGACTGCTGATAGTTTAGGGCTTACTGGAGAAGAAAGCTTAGATATAGACATAGTTGACTCTGTAAAACCTAGAGATACAGTTAAAGTCAGGGCAACAAGCCCAGAGGGCAAAGTAAAAGAATTTGACGTTCTTGTAAGATTTGATTCTGCAGTTGACGTTGACTACTATAGACATGGAGGAATCTTATCTATGGTACTAAGAAATAAGATGTCATAAGCATCTATAAGAGATGTCTTTAAATATAAGACTTTAAATTAAAAACCATATCACTTTACTTAAGATTATTTTAAGTAAAATTGATATGGTTTTTTAATATAAAACCTAACTATCTAATACGTTCTTTAATTCATCCATAAATGTATTAACATCTTTGAACTCCCGATAAACAGAAGCGAATCTTACATAAGCAACTGCATCAAGTTCTTTTAACTTGTCCATTACAATTTCCCCTATAATAGGGCTGGGGATTTCTTTATCTTCTTTGCTAAAGACAATGTTCTCCACCTGGTCAACAAGTTTTGTTATCTGTTCAATAGATATAGGTCTCTTATGACAAGAGCGGAATACTCCAGACTCAATCTTTGCACGATCATAAGGTTCTCTTGTATTGTCTTTTTTGATAACAACAAGAGGTATAGCCTCTACCTTTTCGTATGTAGTGAATCTTCTCTTACAATCATCGCATTGCCTTCTTCGGCGAATAGATGTGTTTTCATCAGATGGTCTTGAATCGATGACCCTGGTATTGTCTTCACCACAAAATGGGCATTTCATAGTAATTTCCTCCTTTTATTACTTTAGTTAATTGTATTGGTTTTATCTAAATTAGTCAAGAAAATATTTACAAATATTTGTTATTGTAAAAAAGTTAAGTGTATTTAACAAGGTGCTTTTCTGGATCAATATCCACTAAGATTACATCAATTCCGAATTGTTTAACACAAGAACAACTAATGACATATTCTTGGTCACGTCCTAGTATGCCCCATACCTTACATGGTCCAGGGACAATAATGTGTGTGATTTTACATGTACATATATCAAATTCTACATCATAAACATATCCTAGCCTTAAACCATCCCGGCAATTAATTACCTCTTTTTCCCTCAAATCACAAATACGCATAAGGTCACCTGTAAACACTCTTTAGTTTATTATATGTTAAAACAAGATAAATGTCACTAAAATTCAATATGGGTTATGGGCATAAACTCTAAATTATATAATTAATTTGCTATTACCATGGGTTATTGATATACTAATTCTATGTAAATGATTCCGACCTTGTGGGAGAGCAATGGAAGGAGTAATGTTAATCTATGTTTAGTAAAGTATTTAGCGGGACAATTCTTGGTTTAGAAGGATTTATAATATCTGTAGAGGCTGATGTTAGCGATGGTTTGCCCTTGTTTGACATGGTGGGTTTTCTTGGATCAGAGGTAAAGGAGGCTAGGGAGAGGGTTAAGATTGCTCTTAAAAACTGTGGTTATCGCCTACCATCTAAAAGAATCACAGTTAATCTTTCTCCAGCAGATATTAGGAAGGCGGGAACAGCCTTTGATTTGCCTGTTGCCATAGGAATACTATCGGCTTTAGGATATTTTCCTGAAAAAGTTTTAAAGGATGTCTTAATAATAGGCGAGCTTAGTTTAGATGGTTCAGTCAACAAAGTCAATGGGATTTTGCCTATTGTATATTCGGCTAAAAAGAAGGGTTTTAAAAGCTTTATAGTACCTAAGGATAATGCCAGAGAGGGTGCAGTTATTGAAGGTGCTAAAATCTACGGTATTTCTAATCTTAATGAAGCAGTGTCACTTTTAACTGAGAGCTTTTCCAAAGAGGCTGAAGTTGTTGACTTAAGTCAAATGTTTGCTGAAAAGCACAGTGAAAACAATATGGATTTTTCTGAAGTGGCAGGGCAAGAAACAGTTAAAAGGGCTATTGAAGTAGCTGTCTCAGGTATGCATAATATGCTCATGGTTGGGCCCCCAGGTTCGGGTAAGACTATGTTGGCAAAAAGAATTCCAACTATAATGCCTGACTTGACTTTAGAAGAAAGTATGGAAATTTCTAAAATATACAGTATAGCAGGGCTTATGGATAATAAGGCCCTTATTACAAAAAGGCCATTTCGTTCTCCTCACCACACTATTACAAGTTCTGCACTTGTAGGAGGAGGGAAAATCCCAAAGCCTGGTGAAATTAGTCTAGCACATCTTGGAGTCCTATTTCTGGACGAACTACCTGAATTAAAGAAAAACACAATAGAAGTCTTAAGGCAACCACTTGAAGACCGATCTATTAATATATCAAGGCTTTATGCTAGCTATAAGTACCCTGCTAGTCTTATGTTGGTTGCCGCAATGAACCCGTGTAGCTGTGGATACTACCCTGACAGGAACCGCTGTAATTGTTCTGTTAATCAGGTGAAAAGGTATTTAAGTCGTATATCACGGCCAATGATAGATCGTTTTGATATATCTATAGAAGCATTGCAGATTGACTATAAGGAGCTTAAGTATGAAAGAAAGGAAGAGACTTCTGCTGACATTAGGGAAAGGGTGAATATGGCAAGGGAGAGGCAATTGCATAGATACAAGGGTGAAAACCATTGGTTTAATTCTCAATTAACTCCATCTTCCATAAAAGAAC
The DNA here is from genome assembly GCA_964590525.1 of uncultured Herbinix sp. Lineage (GTDB taxonomy): Bacteria > Bacillota > Clostridia > Lachnospirales > Lachnospiraceae > Mobilitalea. The sequence goes on from CAZPWO010000041.1 coordinate 15,462, forward strand.
ATTGTATATTAGGAGATAAGGAAGAGATGATTATGGAAGAGGCATTTACTAAATTGAATTTAACAGCAAGGGCCTATCATAGGGTCTTAAAGGTTGCCAGGACAATTGCAGATTTGGATTCTAGTGATAATATTAAGATAAAACATATTAGTGAAGCAATCTGTTATAGAAGTATTGATCAAAATGAAGTATATATTGGGGATGGTATATAATATGAAGAAAGAACATTATAATTATTGGCTAGCAAATCTAAATAATATAGGAGCAGTTAAAATTAGTGCCTTATTAGAAGTTTTTAAAAATTCAGAGGAGATTTATTATGCATCAGAAGACGAAATTGTTAAAAGGTTAAATGGAAACCTAAAAACTCTTGGTAAACTAAAAAGTAAAGATATAGACACCCTTATAAGGAATAAAGATAAAAAGACAATAAAAAGTAAATATAACAAAATGATAGATAATGGAATACACTTTGTATGTAGAGCTGATGAATATTATCCAAGTAGGTTGAAAAATATTTACGGTCCCCCATTTGCCTTATACTACAGAGGCAATTTACCAAAAGAAGAAAGTAAAAGCCTTGCAATAGTTGGGGCGAGAAATTGTTCCCAATATGGTAGGGAAATGGGGAAACATTTTGCATCTGCTCTAGTTAGGGAAGGTATAGCAGTAGTAAGCGGACTAGCCAGAGGTATTGATACGTATGCACATCAAGGTGCATTATTAGCAGGGGGAGAAACTTATAGCATAATGGGTTGTGGTGTGGATATTTGCTATCCTAGGGAAAACATCAATATTTTTATGGATATAATTAAAACAGGTGGAGTGATTTCAGAGTATCCACCAGGTATGGCACCTTTAGCTGGACATTTTCCCATGAGAAATCGTATTATTAGTGGTCTTTCTGATGGTGTACTTGTGATTGAGGCTAAAGAAAAAAGTGGTTCTTTGATAACGGTTGATATGGGACTAGAACAGGGAAAAGACATTTTTACAATACCAGGTAGAGTTACCGACCGTCTTAGTGAAGGCTGTAATAACCTAATAAAGATGGGAGCAAAAGCAGTCACAAGCCCTAAGGAAATCTTAGAAGATTTACTTCCAAATCATCATAAAAAAATGGAGCAATCTAAAAAGAATATAAATATACTTGAACAAAAAGAAAATATAGTGTATGCTAACTTAAGCTTAGAACCTAGACACATTGAAGAAATATCCATGGACATTAATCTGCCATTGGATGAATTAATGGAACACTTATTGAAATTAGAGCTTTGTGGATTAGCAAGGCAAACTCTAAAAAATTACTATGTATCTGTAGAAAACTAAAATAATGAATTTTAACATAGAAAAGAGGTAAGCAAGCACAATGCCAAGAAATCTAGTTATTGTAGAGTCTCCGG
>CAZPWO010000042.1:0-16860 GCA_964590525.1 uncultured Herbinix sp.
CGTGTCAGGTCAGGAATGAAGCAGCACTAAGCAAAAGCTCTTGTGTGCCGCAAGGTCACCTGGATCGAGTTAACTGTAGGGGTAACGCCTATGATGAACATTCAAAGCAGAGCGCACGGATTTTATATATATGAAATGCATTAATGCATTTCATTTTTTTATGCTTTTCAAGGTGATTTGTTTAGAAAGTTTATTTATATAGGCCTTTAGTACTATATTTGTTGATTATTTAGAAAATTACTTATATAACAAAGATTTTGTTATATAATGATTATAGACAGTGAAACCTTTCACAATACACGGAATTTTGACGGGAGGGACCATGGAGGACAAACATAATCCTAAGGCGATGAACAATTATTCAAAAGGTAAATTGATTTATTCTGAAGGCAAGGCAATAGACAGTATTGCATTTATATTAAAGGGCAAAGTGTTGGCTTATAATGATGGAGTAAAATTCTCTATTGGAATAGGCAATTTTATTGGAGTGCAAGACTTATATTTTGGGAAATATCAGACTACATATATGGCCATGGAAGATATAGTAATATATGTGTTTTCAATTAGTAGGATAGAGGAATTAAAGGGTATTATTACAGGAAACAATGAATATAGTGGATATATGGTGGCATCTTTGAATAATTATATTAAAGAGTTAGACCGTATTTACCATTTATTTATAAGATATAGGTCAAACTTGTTTCATTTTCTAAAGGATAATTATAAAGAATATATAGAATTTATATCAAGGCTTGGTTATATAGGAGATACTTCAGCAGATATCCAGGAGTTGGCCCTGGAGGAATATGACTGGGAGATATATAGGGAACAGATAGAATATTATAAAGATTCAAGCCATATACCAATAGATACTATGAAAGAGTTTTACTCATATGGGAAAGGCATGATATTTTACCAGTTAAATGAACAATCCCAAATTATTAATGAGCAAATTAAAACCCTTAATGAGCTGGCTGATGAGCTTGCAAAGATGGTGAAATATCTAGCTGGTGGTGAAGAAAGTCTGTTTTATTTATTAAGTAAAATTGCAGTTGAACTAGAAAGAGCTAATAAAAGTAGCTCTGATATTGTAGAAATTATGGATGGTATAGTAGGTCAAACCAATGCTATAAATAAGTTTTATGAAAATAATGTTGGAAGAAAAGAGCTTGAATTTGATAAAAAGATGATGGAAGAGGCTTATAATCTCATATTATCCGGGGTTAGAGGTCAAGAAAGAAGCAACAAGTCCCTCCTTAAATATACGGAGGAAGATGCAAGACAAGCACTTAAGCAAATGTCAAATGCTTATGAAAAGTTATTAAACTATGCTGATGTATCTGTAGAAGAGTTTGATGATATGATGGAAACAATGACTGACTTTGTTAATCTTAGAGACCGTATGTCATCAGATAATGGCGCAAGGTCAATTCGTAGGGACCTTACTAATAATTATTATGTTATATATAAGAAGATATTTCTTAAAGCATATCAGGATAAAAGTCCACCTAGACTAGTGGATCTTTACTTAAGATATGGTTTTGCTGATGAAAGATTATTATCTCAGGAAAATCTATTATCATTATATTATTTAGAGGAGAAGAAAAGTACTGAGATTATTAACATATATAATATCAAAGACTGGCTCACACTTATATATGAGGGTAAGAAAGAACCATCTAAGAATGAGTTTGACCAGGAATATAGTGAAGTGATTATATATATGAAGCAACAAGGGAAACTTAGTGACAAGGAAGAAAAACAATGGAGAGTGGATAAAGGAAGAAAACTTGAATATGAAATTGATAACATGTTCAAAGTGAACAATAAATTAACAAACGGGCAAATTAGCACATTTGTTCCAGTTTTACATGAAGATATTATATATAAGGATTTTGACAAGACACTTTTGTCTGGCATTGAAATTGAAGAAACTATTAAGGACTTACTGAAGATAGATCCAACCATTTTTGATAGGGAAGTTATTTACTCTAATCAGAAAAAACAAATTGTGAGAGAGTATATTATTAAAAAGGTTTATCCAGATATTATATTGATGCCCACTGTAGGTAATAGGGCTATTATGTGGCAAGACATTTCCATGAAAAAAAGAGATAGTCCAGGAAGGTTTATCTTGCCTATGTTTTTTCAGGAAGACTTAAAAGAAGTATTTATAAAACTCTTTGGTGATTTTAGGTGGGAGATATGCCGAACTGTAGAAGGGGTATATTGGAATGATATTAAGTATAAATCCCTAACTTCAGAGTATTCAGATTATCTACAATTTTATCGTAAAAACAAGGAATTATCAGAAGCAATAAAAGATAAAGTGAAGTTACAGATACAAAAAGGGCGAAGAAATAGCAGAAACATTTTTACATTGGATTATGAACAATGGATATTATATGAATCAAAAGGAGCGATTAAGCTTAATAAAACAGTTAGGGAAATATTGGCTACATACTGTCCCTTTTCCAAGGAAATTAGGGAACAGCTAGAAAGACAACCAATGTTTAAAGACTCAATCCAAAGATTTGAAAGAGATAAAATAAAGAAAATTAGAGAAATTGACTATAGAAAAAGGCAATTAAAAAAAGAAGGTATAGACTTGCCTAAAGAGTTAGAAGATACACTAGACTATTATAATAATTTGTGATTTAACTATCAGAAAATTATAAGACTTGTCTAATTTTGATGTTAATGGTAGTATGTAATTATACGATACCCAATTATTCTGAAGGAAAGTAACTATTTGTAAGGAGTAATATAGGAGGATAGTATGGGGGCTTATGATAATTTTTTAAAAATTAAAGAAATAAGAAGGGTTCTCAAGGTTGAAAATTATGAAAAGGCCTTAAGGATTTTAGATACCATGAATCTTAATAAGGTGAAAAAGATAGGGGATATTGAATTAATAGTTAAGGTTTTTATTGAAAACAAAAGATATCAAGAAGCCTTTGAATTACTGGTTGACATATATGAAAAGACACAGTCTAGAAAAACCTTATATGAGTTAGTTGGTCTATCAATCAAAAGTAATAATATAGAGGATGCCCAGAGATATCTTGAAGAATACGAAGTATTAGCAGCAGATGATTTTTATTGTTATATTTTCCGGTATATGATTTATAAAAAACAGGGAAAACCCTTAGAGGTTCTTATAGAAACCCTAGAGAATTTAAAGAAAAAACAGTATATAGAAAAATGGGCATATGAGCTGGCAAAACTATATTATAAGGCTGGGCTAGAGGAAAAGTGTATCAAGGAATGTTCAGACATTATATTGTGGTTTGCTGAAGGTAAGTACGTAGAAAAAGCCATAGTTCTTAAGGCTTATTACTCAGGCGAAGCAGACAAAGAGACCATACTTGAGAAACTAAAAGAAAGATCATCTTTAAAAACAACAGACAATATTGATGATGTATAATTTTAGTTTATATACAGAAAATAATAATGGACTTTAATATAGTAAAAAACAATTTACAAAAGAACTCTTTATGTTATAATGATAAGGATGAATTTATAACCAGTAAAACCATACACATTTTATAGATGGTTTTTACAAATAAAAAGATAGATAATTATGAGGTGTGCAATGGAACAATATATTATTAAAGGTGGAAGGCCACTAGTGGGGGAAGTTTCTATTAGTGGATATAAGAATGCAGCCCTAGGAATTATAGCGGCAGCAATAATGACAGATGAAACAGTTAAAATTGGAAATGTACCAAATGTAAAAGACATTAATGTTTTACTAAAGTCAATTGAAGATATAGGCGGAAAAGTAGATTGGGTTGGTAAAAATACTGTTAAGATTAACGGTTCTAAGATAAACACTGTTAATGTGGATTTTGACTATGTTAGAAAAATACGTGGTTCCTACTATTTAGTGGGGGCTTTATTAGGTAAATACAAAGAGGCCAGGGTTGCCCTTCCTGGTGGATGTAATATTGGCAGTAGACCTATTGATAGACATATTAAGGGTTTTGAGGCTTTAGGTTCAAAGGTAAAGATTGAACATGGACTTATTTGTGCAGAAGCTGATAAGCTTACGGGTGCTAATATTTATTTTGATGAATCTAGTGTAGGAGCAACGATTAATACCATGTTTGCAGCATGTATGGCAGAGGGACAGACTGTTTTGGAAAATGCAGCCAAAGAACCTCATGTAGTAGATGTTGCCAACTTTTTAAATAGTATGGGTGCTAGTGTTAAAGGGGCTGGAACTGATGTTATCCGGATTAAAGGGGTAGCTAAGTTACATGGAAGTGAATATACAATTATTCCAGACCAGATTGAAGCAGGAACCTTTATGTTTGCAGCGGCAGCATCAAAAGGGGATGTACTTATTAAAAATGTTATTCCTAAACATTTAGAAGCCTTTACTGCAAAGTTACTTGAAATAGGAGCAGAAATTGAAGAGTACGATGATGCAATCAGGGTAAAAGCAAGTGGAAAATTAGGTTCTACTCACGTTAAGACACTAACCTATCCAGGATTTTTAACAGATATGCAACCACAGATGACAACTTTATTAGCTGTATCAGAAGGAACTAGTATAGTAACTGAAAGTATATTTGAAAATAGATTTAAGTATGTTGATGAGTTGGCTCGTATGGGAGCTAGTATTAAAGTTGTAGAAAGCAATACGGCTATTATAACTGGAGTTGATCGCCTGACAAGTGCAACCGTATCCGCACCTGATCTTCGTGGAGGAGCAGCACTGGTAATAGCAGGGCTTATGGCAGAGGGATATACCATAGTAGAGAATGTCGAGTATATTGAACGTGGTTATGAAAACTTTGAGTGTAAGATGCAAAAACTTGGTGCTGCTATGGCTAAAATTGATTCTGAGGACCAAAAAGCTATACGTAAGTTTAAGTTCAAAGTAGGTTAAAAGATATTTAAGAAAAAAAGGCTGTCATAGAGAATATCTCTTGGACGGCCTTAATTAATATATTATTGTGGCTTAACATAGCTTGTTGCTGTGTTTAAAGCCATTTTTTTATTATTAAATAATTGCTTCTATTTTAAGGTTGCGTTTTCTGCTTAAATCAATAAAGTCATCTTTAACCCTAACAACAGGTCTAGAAAGATCCATTTTATTGATAAAGATAACAGTGCCTTCTAGCTTATTATTTAACCTTACATCGGTATTAATATAAGTATCTGAGATGCCTTCCATAAAGGTCATAACATATTTGGGATCGTACTTTGTAAAACCTTCTGATTCAAATATATTAACAACGTCAAATGGACACATCGGGCCTCGATATACCCTAGCGCTGGTCATAGCATCATACACATCTGCAATTGCTACTAACTTTGCATAAGAGTCAATCTTATCGCTTTTTAAGCCATACGGATATCCACTACCATCGCACCTTTCGTGGTGCATTAATATGCTGCACTTAATTTGGCTATCTAAGTCGCTATCTCTTAACAATCTATACCCTTCAATTGGATGTTCTTTAATGGCTCTAAATTCATCATCTGTTAATTCGGCAGGCTTTTTAATTATCTCAGATGGTATCATCAATTTCCCTATGTCGTGAAGTAGACCACATATTGTAATGGTTTTCAATTGATTTTTGTCTAGATTAAGCCAACGGCCCATAATATTGCAAATCAAAGAGACATTAAGGCTGTGAATATAAGTGGTATCATCGTAATGTCTTATACAATGAAGCATATGAAACAAGTCAATATTTGTGTCACTGTGGCGTAATATATTATTGACTTCTGAAAGTAAAAAATCAACATCAGGGTTGACTTCATTAGATGCAATATTATTAAAATTATCTTTTATATTAGAGATACTATTAGTATATGCTTTATGAAAGCGCTGGAATGATTCACTTCGCTTAATTCTTGTAAAATAAGTCTGCTCTACGTGCTCAGATTCAACTGCTATTATTTTGTCATCTGATACTATTAATATTTCTTCAACGGAATAAAACTCCAAGCGAGTAATTATATTATCTGTAAGATAAGTCTCCTTGGATATAATAAGATTATTATCATTGGTATAAATATCTTCAGCAATTTTCATACCAGGTACAGCATGGTCGATCAGTATTTTTAGTGTTTTCATAATTTATCCCTCCGCAAGAGTGGGTCTTTCTTTCAAAATCTGCTGATAATAATGTTTGTCTTATGCTATTTTTAAAATGTCATACAAGTTTGTTAAGTCATAATGTAGTATATTATTAATATGCAAAAATGTCAAACCAAGTTAGCATATTAACCACAGAAAATTACGGCTTGTATTTACTAACTAGAGGAACTGGATTATAATAGATAAGATTAGATTTTTGTAGAAGGGATTGCTGTGAAAAATGTATTAACACTAGGTGAAAGGGATGGGTGGCAATGGAGAGATTTACAGTTAAGAGGAAAAAGGCTTATATATATATGTTTAGCCTTTTACTAGTATTGTTTTTGCTAGGATGTAATAATGATAGTTTAGCAATAGAAGAAGATATTGAAAAGCAGGAAGAGGTCAATAAGGTAATAGGTGAGAATGCAGAACCTACACAGGCAGTTCCAACAGAAAAGTTAGTTGAGGAAGAATATCAATGGCCAGAAGATTTTTCTCTATATCAAGCATATGAAGATGAATTTCTATTGGGAACAATTTATACAAATTCAGCTAGAACCGATGATAAGGAACTTATATTAAAGCATTTTAATGTAGTAACCCCAGAGAACTTGATGAAGCCAGAAGGAATGCAGCCTAGGGAAGGTAGTTTCAACTTTAGGGAATCTGATATGATGATGGATTATGCTAAAGAAAACGAAATTTATGTAGTAGGTCATACCCTAGCTTGGCACCAGCAAAGTGGAAACTGGATGGGGGTGAATGTTGATAGAGAAAAGGCTATAGAGCAATTAAAAAATCATATATTTAATGTAGCAGGTAATTATAAGGGTGAAATTATAGCGTGGGATGTACTTAATGAAGCAATTAATGATGGAGTTTCTTTGCCAGAGGATGGGGATTGGACAAAAGGTCTTCGTCAGACCCAGTGGCTTAACTCTATTGGTCCAGAATATGTAGCAATGGCGTTTACATTTGCCCATGAAGCAGATCCACATGCAAAGCTATATTATAATGACTATAATCTTAATAATAAAGGCAAGGCAGATATTGTATATGCTATGGTAAAAGATCTTAAAGAGCAAGGAGTGCCTATTCACGGTATTGGTATGCAGGGACATTACAGTTTAGATACTTCTTTAGGAACTGTAGAGTATAGCTTAAATAAGTTTTCACAACTGGACGTTGAGATAAGTGTTACAGAGTTAGACGTGGGTGTAAATGGAGCAGCAGCTAGTGGACTTACTAAAGATCAGGAAATTCAGCAAGGGATAAAATACGCTGAACTTTTTCAATTATATAAAAAGTATAGTGACTCTATTGAAAGGGTAACCTTATGGGGCCATGTTGACAATAAGAGCTGGAGAAGTGAAAATTTCCCCTGTCTTTTTAAGGGAGATAAATCTCCTAAGGAAGCGGCTTATGCTGTTTTAGACCCTGACAAGTACTTGGAGATACATAAGACAGATACAAAGAAAGAGCCAAGGGTAGCAAAAGCAAAGTACGGAAGCCCTATAATTGATGGTGAAATTGATGACATATGGAATAGTAGTGAAAAGATACAGGTAAATAGCAGTATTACAGCTTGGGAAGGGGCAAAAGGAGTTGCAAGTTTGCTATGGGATGAAAGTTTTTTATATGTACTTTTTGAAGTAACAGACCCAACCCTTAATTCCGTTTCTCAAAATGCTCACGAGCAGGATAGCATAGAAATATTTATCGATCAGAATAATGATAAAACGCCATATTATGATGAGGACGATGGCCAGTATAGGGTTAATTATAAGGGGGATATATCCTTTGGAAGTGTGCCTAATAAGGCAGGATTTAAAGCAAGCGCTAAAGAAACAGATAATGGCTACCTAGTTGAAATGGCAATTCCACTGCTTGAGGAGGCCTATGAAGGAAGGGTAATGGGCTTTGATGCACAAATTAATGATAGTAATGAATCTGGAGTTCGTCAAAGTATTGTTAAATTTAATGATATTACGGATGCTTCATGGGAAACAACAGAGCTATGGGGCAATTTAATTTTAGAAAAATAAACTTTAAAACATGGGCTGTATCAGAATAGTTATAATAATATTCTGATGCTGCTTTTTTTTTAACAGTTTTTATAATAGGGGGCATGTGGAGATTGTCTACATTGTTAGACATTTTAAAGAAGCTGCTTGACTTGTAAGTACTTTGGGTATATCATTATTTAAAATACTACTAATACTTTAGTAGTTAAAGTTCTCTTATTAAGAGTGACGGAGAGGTAAGGCTCGAAGAAGTCACGGCAACCCCCAATTGAGGAAGGTGCCATCCTAAGCGATTAATCGAACAATAAGAGGAGTTGATAAGACATTATCAAGTCCGTATATTGTACGGGCTTTTTTAAATTTTAAAACTCAATTATCTAATAAAAAAGAGGAGGAAACAAATGAAAAATTTAGTATTTACATCTGAATCAGTTACGGAAGGACATCCAGATAAAATATGTGATCAGGTTTCGGATGCAGTATTAGACGCATTGCTTGAACAAGATCCAATGAGCCGAGTTGCGTGTGAGACAGCAATTACAACTGGCCTAGTTCTTGTTATGGGTGAGGTAACAACAGAAGGTTATGTTGACATTCAAAAGGTTGTAAGAGATACAATTAGGGAAATAGGATACGATAGGTCTGCTTATGGATTTGACGCCAATACCTGTGGAGTGATTGTTGCCTTAGATGAACAATCCAGTGATATAGCCATGGGGGTGGATAAATCCTTAGAGGCAAAGGAAGAGAATAAAGTTGTGGAAACATCAGACATTGGAGCCGGTGACCAAGGTATGATGTTTGGTTATGCAAGCAATGAAACAACAGAACTAATGCCATACTCTATTTCCCTAGCCCATAAACTAACAATGCAGTTAACAAAAGTTAGAAAAGATAAAACATTAGATTACTTAAGACCTGATGGAAAGTCTCAAGTAACAGTTGAATATGACCAGGATGGTAAAGTAGCTCATATAAATGCAGTTGTCCTATCTAGTCAACATGATGAGAATATTTCTATGGAACAATTACGTAAGGATTTAAAAAAACATGTGATAGATGAAATACTACCAAAAGAACTTGTTAGTGAAAAAACAAAGATATATATAAATCCCACAGGCAGGTTTGTAATCGGAGGACCTAATGGAGATAGTGGTTTAACAGGAAGAAAGATAATTGTTGACACTTATGGTGGTTATGCAAGACATGGAGGTGGGGCTTTTTCAGGAAAAGATTGTACTAAAGTTGACCGCTCTGCTTCATATGCAGCACGTTATGTTGCTAAGAATTTAGTTGCTGCTGGCATAGCTGACCGATGTGAGATCCAATTGTCATATGCAATAGGGGTTGCGGAACCTACTTCAATAATGATTGACACCTTTGGAACTGGTAGGTTATCACAGGAAGAAATTCTTGGGCTTGTAAGAAAACACTTTGATCTTCGTCCTGCTGGCATCATTAATATGCTAGACCTAAGAAGACCAATCTACAAACAAACAGCGGCATATGGACACTTTGGGAGAAATGATTTAGACCTTCCTTGGGAAAAGCTAGACAAAGTAGATTTGCTGAAATCATATATTAAGTAAGAAAACTGGGGTACGGAACAATATAAATAATGTTTTTTCAACGAGGTCTGGCTGGTTGGGGTGCGGAACAATATAAATAATGTTTTTTTCAACCCGCTCCCGCTTGACCGATGCACGTATGCAGTAAAACCACAAAAAGCGTGGTTGTAAGATTGTGTGAAGCACAATCTTACTGTGGGTTGTAGAGGACACAACCTAAGTACTGACGGCATCAAACAGTTGTAAAAAGCATTATTTTTATTGTTCCTAGACAAGTTTGTGATGTTGTAAAAAGCGTTATTTTTATTGTTTCTAGGTGAGTTTGTGATGTTGTAGAAATATCTCCAGTGTTTCTACTTTACATTCATAAGGTTTCTAAGGATTTTTAATACAAAATTATTAATCGGGTTTTAATTTTTTATCATAGTATAGCCAACAACACACTAACAACCTAGGAACACGGAGGGGTTTTTGCAAACCCAAAACGATTCAAGGCGGTGGTATATATAATAGGGTTTTTTCAACTATTTGATGCCGTCGGTACTTAGATTGCGTCCTATGCAATCTTAGCACCGCTACGTGCATCAACTAAGCGAGAGCGGGTTGTAAAAAAACCTATTATATATGCTACCGGCTAACAACCCCTTCCTCGTTGCAAAAACCCCTCCGTGTTCCGGCCTTTCCCATAAGGCCAGCTGGATTATTATTTATTCCCATAGTGCATATATGTTTTGCTTATGATATAATTTGTTTGTAGGTAAAGTAAGTATTATGAAAAAGTAGGTGTGATTTTGAAGTTAAAAAACAAATTAATTATTGCATTTATAATTATGATTATATTGCCTTTTACGTTAATCTCCATATCGGCATCAACTATTGTAAGGTTTCAGGTTAATTCTATTCATAAATCGTATGATGTGGAAACAGAATCACTTCAAGATATTACAAATCCGGTTCAAATATTAAACAGGGTAACAAGGGGAGTTTATAATGAGATTAAGCTGAACGCCCTAAAGAGTCCAGAAAAGTTAGAGGATGAACTATATTACCGAAGGCTGAATAATTCCCTTGAGGAAAAATACTCTTTTATAGCAGTTAGAAAAGGGGATGAATATATTTTTGCTGGGGATGAAGACAAGCTAGAGATGGCTAAGAGTCAACTTCCTTCCTTTGGTAATTACAATATAGATTTAGATGGTGGAATTTATATAGGTGGCAGGTCACCTTATCTAATAAAGGGGCAGGATTTTTATTTTACAGGTGGGGAAGAGGGAACGATCTTTGTTATTACAGACTTAAATACCCTGGTGCCACAGGTAAGAATGATTCTTGTTCAAATCCTTATGGCATTTATTATTATAATGTTTATGACTGCTTTATTCTTAATATATTGGATTTACAGGAGCATAATAAAACCAATAAACATCTTAAAGCTTGCTACAAATCGAATTAAGGTTGGGGATTTAGACACAAGTATTAGCGTGGATTCAAGTGATGAGATAGGACAACTTTGTGAAGATTTTGAGGAAATGAGAATTAGGCTTAAACTTTTGATTGAGGATAGGCTACAATATGAAGAAGATATGAAGGAGATGGTAAGTAATATGTCCCATGATTTAAAAACTCCTTTAACAGCAATAATGGGGTACTCTGAAGGATTGCAAGACGGAGTGGCAGACACATCCCAAAAGCAGGAAAAGTACCTTAAGACTATTAACATGAAGGCTAAAGAGATGTCAGGACTAGTAGACAAATTATCTCTGTTTTCTATGATAGATTCTGATACAGTGCCATATTCATTTAAAAAGATTAATATCCATGAGTTTTTTAATGATTGTCTTGATGATTTGAAGATAGAACTAGAAGTTAAGGATATTAAAATTAACTATATAAATGATACGGACAAATCTATTATTGTCCTAGCAGATCCAGAACAAATAAAAAGAGTGGTTCGTAATATAATTGGGAACTCTGTAAAATACATGGATAAGGAAAAGGGAAAGATAAATCTACTTATTAAAGAAGCAAGGGAACCAGATGAATTTATTCAAATTGACATCAAAGACAATGGCAGTGGAATAGCTATAAGCGATCAACCATATATATTTGATAGGTTTTATAGGGCAGATGAATCAAGGAATCCTAATACAGGAGGAACAGGTTTGGGCCTAGCAATTGTAAGAAAGATAGTTGAAGGGCATGGAGGTGAAACATGGGTCCAGAGTGAAGAAAACAATGGAACCAAGATTAGTTTTACCCTTAAAAAAGACAAGACAATGAAAAAGGAGGAGTCATGAATAGAATACTAATTATAGAAGATGAATTATCAATTGCAGAGTTGGAGAAAGACTATTTAGAACTAAGTGGATTTAAGGTAGAGATAGAAACCAAAGGTGATCTTGGAGTTAAAAGAGCCCTCTCAGAGGACTTTAACTTGGTAATATTAGATTTGATGCTTCCAAATATGGATGGATTTGAAGCTTGTAAGATGATTAGAAAGGAGAAGAACATACCAATTATTATGGTATCTGCAAAAAAAGATGATATAGATAAGATAAGAGGGTTGGGCTTAGGTGCTGATGATTATATAACAAAGCCTTTTAGTCCTAGTGAATTAGTAGCCCGGGTTAAAGCTCACTTAGCTAGGTATGAAAGATTAATTGGCTCAGGGATTAAAGAGAATGAAATAATTGAGATACGAGGACTTAGGATTGATAAAACTGCAAGAAGGGTGTTTCTGAATGAAGAAGAAAGAACACTTACAACAAAAGAATTTGATCTATTAACATTTCTAGCAGAAAACCCTAACCGTGTGTTTACTAAGGATGAGCTTTTCCGTGAGATCTGGAATATGGAATCCATGGGAGATGTGGCAACGGTAACAGTTCATATTAAGAAGATAAGAGAAAAGGTAGAATACGATTCATCTAATCCACAGTATATTGAAACCATCTGGGGAGTAGGTTATCGTTTTAAAGTATAAATATAAAAGTAAGCTAATGATGATTTTAAGGGAGGAAATTTATTGTTATGATGATTGATAAAAAAAAGAGTTTTATAATTGGAAGTATTTTGTTTGTTTTAATGTCAGCTATATTTATTACGGCCTGTAATAAGGAGGATAATAAAGAATATTCTATTGAAGAAGTAAGGATTGCCTCTTTGAAGGGTCCAACATCTATAGGTATGATTAAACTTATGGAGGATGGATCTAATAATGAAACAGAGCTAAATTATAATTTTACTGTGGCTGGGACAGGGGATGAGATTAGTGGTGGGCTAATCAACGGAGATTTTGATATTGCTGCCATACCTTGTAATCTGGCTTCTGTATTATTTAATAAAAATGATGGAAAAATTAGACTGGGGGGAATTAATACCCTAGGGGTACTTTACATAATAGAAACAGGAGACATAATACATTCAGTTGAAGACTTAAGAGGGAAGACTATATATTCAACAGGATATGGAACAACCCCTCAATTTACTTTAAACTATCTCTTAGATTCCTATGGAATGGTTCCGGGGGAGGATATTACTATAGAATATAAGTCAGAGGCAACGGAGGTTGCAGCGGTTTTAAGTAATTCAGAAGATGCTATCGCCATGTTGCCACAGCCATTTGTAACAACGGTTATGATGAATAATGATAATGTAAGAATTGCTTTAGATATAGAAGAAGAATGGCAAAAGGCCAGTAATGGGGAAGACTCGGTTGTTACTGGGGTTGTAGTTGTAAGGACAGAATTTGTTGAAAAATATCCAGAAGTCTTTGAAACATTTATGGAAGCTTATGAAGAAAGTGTAGACTTTGTAAATACTAATGTGGAAGAGGCGGCGAAGCTTGTTGATAAGTTTGATATATTTAAAGAAGAGGTGGCTAAAAAGGCTATTCCCTATTGTAATGTTACTATGATTAGAGGAAAAGAGATGAAGGATAGGGTAAGTGTCTACCTTCAAGCATTATATGAGCAA
Organism: uncultured Herbinix sp.; assembly: GCA_964590525.1. GTDB lineage: Bacteria > Bacillota > Clostridia > Lachnospirales > Lachnospiraceae > Mobilitalea. Next base: position 13,668 of record CAZPWO010000042.1, read on the forward strand.
AATCCTGCAGCAATAGGGGGGAAGATGCCAGGGGATGACTTCTATTATATACCTTAGATAAGATGGGGGCAGATATACCATGAAAGTTACTAGGAGGGAACATATAAAAGCATATGTATATAAGGTTATTTCCCTGGGATTCTGGATCTGCCTATGGGAGATTCTTAGTAGGGTATGGAATCAAAAACTACTGCTACCAGCCCCTTCAGGGGTCTTACTTACCATTCTTAAGCTTAGTTCTAGTATGGAATTTTGGCAGATAATTATAAATTCATTTTTGAAGATATTACTTGGATTTATTATTGGAATTATATTAGGGATTATTATGGGGGTACTATCTTATATAAGCAGGGTTTTTTATGACTTATTCAACCCACTTATAAAGATTATTAAGGCTACTCCAGTGGCATCCTTTATAATACTTGCCCTAATATGGATGAGTTCTTCTTACCTATCGGTTTTAATATCATTTTTAATGGTAGTACCAATATTTTATACAAATATATTGGAGGGGCTTAAAGGGACAGATCAAAAACTTCTGGATATGGCTAAGGTGTATAGATTGAGCCTTGGAAAGCGAATTAGAGCCATATATTTTCCAGGGACCATAAGGCATGTTATATCAGGGATATCAGTTGGTCTAGGTTTTTCTTTTAAATCAGGGATTGCGGCTGAGGTAATAGCTAAGCCAGCTAATTCTATTGGAGGCAAGCTTTATGAAGCTAAATTGTATTTTCTAACAGAGGAGATGTTTGCCTGGACCATTGTAATAATTATTATTAGCATTATATTTGAAAAGTTAGTAATGAGATTGATTAACAGGGTTTACCAGGGGAGGAGTAAAGCAGGTGGATATCAAACTAATCCAGATATACAAAAGCTATAAAGGGATTCCAGTTTTAGAAGATGTGAATATGACCTTTAGATCCGGGAAAATCACCTGCATTATGGGACCTTCAGGTATTGGTAAAACAAGCTTAATTAATATATTGATGGGTCTTACTAAAGCAGACAAGGGTAAAGTGGAAGGGATAGAGGGCCGAAGGATATCAGCTGTATTTCAGGAGGATGCACTTATAGACCACTGGGATGCAGTTAAAAATATTCAACTGGTTTGTGAACCTGGCCTATCAAATGAAGCAATTAAAGAAGAATTTGCACATCTGGGATTAAGGGATTATAATAATAAGGCAGTAAGCCAGTTAAGTGGAGGCATGAGCAGAAGGGTAGCAATTCTTAGGGCCTTAATGGCTGATGGTGAACTTATAATAATGGATGAACCCTTTACAGCTTTAGATGAGGAAACAAAAAGAATTGTCATAGATTATATAAAAGATAAAAGTAAAGGAAAGACTGTGCTGATAATAACCCATGATAAGGAAGATGTTGAAAGTTTGGGTGCAGATAGGGTAATGTTGAAGTAGGAAGTAAAAGTATAATTGACGAAAAGAGAGGACTTAATATGCATATTACTATTACAGGAAATCTAGGTAGCGGGAAGTCAACCATATGCAAGCTGCTTAATGAAAAACATGATTTTGAGATATATTCCACTGGTAAGGTTCAGAGGCAATTGGCACAGGAGATGGGAATGACAACTCTTGAGCTTAATCAGCTTATGCGCAAGGAGACTAAGTATGATCACATGATTGATGATGCTACAGCACGGATTTCAAGGGAGAATCAAGATAAAGATATTGTATTTGATTCAAGACTTGCTTGGCATTTTGTAGAGAGGTCATTTAAGGTTTTTGTATCTGTAAGTCTAGAAGAGGCAGCAAGAAGGGTTATGGGAGATGATAGGGGAGAGACAGAAAAGTATGATTCCTTTGAAGAGGCTGTAAAGCTCCTTGCAGAAAGGGCAGCAACAGAGAATGTTAGGTATAAGGAGATCTATAATCTGAACTATATGGATTTTTCCAACTATGATTTAATTATAGATAGTACTTATAGTAATCCGGAATTTATAGGAGAAATCATCTTAAGAGAAGCAAAAAGGTACGAAGAATCCCCATTTAATAAAACAAAAACCCTAGTATCAGCAAAGCGATTATCTTTAAAGGAATCATTTGAGGAAGAAGATAATGAAGAAATTAGCTTATTATCGGATAAGTATAAAAAGAATCCTTATGAAATAAAAGATATAGTAAATGTTAGAAAGTCAGATGATAATTATACTATAGTAGATGGTCATAAGTATGTTGAAGCTGCCTTACTTGCAGAGATAGAATATATACCAATTGAAGTGGTGTAAAAATTTTAAAATTTAAAAAATATTTATTGACTATTTTTCAAATTATCTACTAGCATATAAAAATCAATTGAACAGACAATAAAAACAAGAGGATTCATTATGAATTCTCTTTTTGTTTTCAAATAATTTAAATGGGGGTGATTTTTATAATAGATTCAGGGGAAGGAAAAAACATTAAGGTTAAATGGTTACTAACAATGGCTATTACAAGTCTAGTGGTATATTTAGGTTTTAGGTATCTATTACCGCTGGTCTTTCCTTTTATAATTGCCTTTATATTAGCTTTGATAATAAGGCCCCTAACGGATTTTTTACAAAAGCACTTAAAGTTTCCCCGTGTTCTAGGAAGCACATTATCAATGGTTATCTTATCCCTTATTATTGTGGGTGGATTATTCTATTTGTTCAATACATTATTCAATCAGTCTATTTTATTTTTAAGGAATCTTCCTGCATATCTAAATATTATAGCAGGTAAACTTGACAGTATATGCTCTTCTTGTGATGAGCTCTTTGGCCTAGCCATAGGTACAGCAAGAACTGTCATAGATGATCAGATGTTTCAAGTGGTTGATAGGGTAAGGACAGAGGTGATGCCAGGAATAACCCAGCAGACCTTATCTATGGTTATTAAATTAGTGGGGGGAATAGGGATCACTATTATTATATTCATTTCCTCGATCTTAATAGCAAAGGACTTTCCAGCATTTAAAGACAAGCTAAAATCTTATCCTTTTTATCAGGAGATGAAAGATGTAGGTGACAGACTGTCTAATGTGGGCATGGCTTATCTTAGGGCACAATTAATAGTTATGACTATTGTGGCAATTATTTGTGTTATTGGCCTTAGTTTAATTAAGAATGAATATGCCTTGTTATTCGGTATTCTTATTGCTGTAATGGATGCATTACCTGTCTTTGGTAGTGGTATTGTATTCA
>CAZPWO010000043.1:0-16746 GCA_964590525.1 uncultured Herbinix sp.
TTCTCATGTATTATCTTTGAGTAACTATGTCCTAATTTTTCTCCGATTAATCCGTATCTCACAATAATTACTCCCTTCTAAATAAATTTTAATAAATCATAAGTTAGTTAAAAGCATAATACAGAGGGGACTTTTTTGCAATACATGTCCCAGTATTATTTAAAACTTTATGCTTATTGGAATAATTTCCATATATGAGAATATATTTTATAAAGAATGAGGATAAGCTCTCAGACTTAAAAAATCATAAGGGCAGGTGATGTTATGACTTCTATGGATGAGCTGCAAAGAATTTTTTCCTTTAAAATTAGGACAATCCTTAAGAAGATAAATATAGAATATAATGACCTTCAAGAGATTCGTCTAAGAATTAACTCACCTCTACTTATAATTTATGAAAACAAAGAATACTTTATCACTGAAAGTGGGACATTAAGTTTGGATTCCCAAAGAGGATTTATTGTAAGTCATAATGAGATAAGAGAAACCATGGAATACATAAGTAATTATTCTTTGTATGCATTTGAAGATGAGATTAGGCAAGGTTTTATTACCATTGCCGGGGGTCACCGCATTGGAATTGCTGGAAAGATTATAGTAGAAGAAAATACAATCAAGGGAATGAAGCATATATCTTTTATAAATGTCCGCTTGGCTCATCAGGTTAAAGGATGTGCTGATACAGTACTTCCCTATGTATTGGATCTGGAGAATCAGGACATATATCATACACTTATTATTTCACCTCCTAGGTGTGGGAAGACCACCCTTTTAAGGGATTTAATAAGGCAACTTTCGGATGGTAATGAGTATTTGCCAGGAATGTCTGTTGGTGTTGTGGACGAGCGTTCCGAAATAGGAGCATGCTATATGGGTTGTCCTCAAAATCAGTTAGGAATACGGACAGACGTACTTGATTGCTGTCCAAAAGCAAAAGGGATGATGATGCTTATTCGTTCTATGTCTCCACAGATTATAGCGGTGGACGAAATTGGTTCTAAAGAAGATTTAGAGGCAATAGATTATGTCATTGGCTGTGGATGCAAGTTAATTGCAACTGTCCATGGCAGCTCCATTGATGATGTTATGGAGAAGCCTGTATTGGGGGAGTTGCTCGAAAGAAAACTATTCGAAAGATACCTTATATTGAACAATATGACCCAGGTTGGACATTTACAGGAAATTTATGATTCAGATAGGAATCTATTATACAAAGCTTAAGAGGGGAGGGCAAATGTATGCTTTTAATAAAAATCATTGGCTGTATATTGGTTATAGTATCCACCACAGGTATGGGATTTTTCTTCAGTGGTGAATTAAGAAATAGGGTTGATGATTTAAAGGAATTAAAGAAGATAATTGTTCTACTCCGAGGGGACATACGTTATGCAAGAACACCTTTACCAGAAGCCATTAGCGCTATAGAAAAGAGGCATGAGGGAAGATTTAAAGTATTTCTAGAGGATATATCTCTTAGGCTGCAGGAGCTTTCTGGCCAGACATTTGCACAGATATGGAAAGAGGCAGTTGAAAAAGATTTAGAGGATACATCACTGGGGAAAAAGGACAAGTTAGATTTGACACATTTTGGAGAAAATCTAGGATATCTAGATAAAGAAATGCAGATGAATACTTTGGATTTATATATAACACAGTTGGAGGCTGAAATAAGTGAACTTACAGGAAGTCTTAAGGAAAAAACATATCTTTATAATACCTTAGGTCTTATGGCTGGAGTTTTCATATCTATTGTGTTGTTCTAAAGGCGTGGGGGTTATCATGGAATACAATATGATTTTAAAAATTGCTCTTGTAGGAATATTAGTGTCTATCTTAAATACTATCCTGAAACAAACAGGTAGAGAAGAGCTGGCTTTCTTCACCAGCCTAGCAGGCTTACTTTTGGTATTGTTTTGGTTACTGCCTTATATAACAGAACTATTTATGACAATTGAAAGGCTTTTTGGGCTTTTTAATTAAAGGAATTATCCAGTGGACTAATGGAGGAACTATGATTAAGATATCTGTATTTGGTTTAATGGCCATATTCTTAGGAATTATGTTTAAGAAAAACAAAGAGGAGTTTTCCTTATATATTAATATTGCAGCTTGTTTGGTTATAGTCTTTGCAGGTATAAGTAAGCTTGAAGTTGTCCTAGATGCCATAAATCAACTACAGGGATTTATACAAATCAACAGAGCCTATATAGGGATATTAGTGAAAGTTATGGGGATAACCTATGTTACAGAGTTTACTTCCTCCTTATGTAAAGATTCTGGCTACCAAGCAATTGCAGATCAAATTGAACTGGTAGGTAAGCTAACTATTATAGCTATTAGTATGCCAATATTACTGGCTTTGCTTGAAACTATCAATAGCTTCTTAACAATATAAGACATAAGCATATGACTATAGAGAAATGAGGAGACAATATGGTATACAGTAAAAAGAAGGACAAGCATTATTCTCATATAATATATGGACTACTGCTTTTTCTGGCAAGCTTATACCTGATGCTAGTGCCTACTAGTAAAGTAGCAGCAAGTATTTTGGAGCCAGAAGTGACTGATTATGAAGAGATACAAGAAGTATTGGATGATATTATGGCTTATGAAAATAATATAAAATTTGGAGACTATGTTGGAAAGATCGCCAGTGGAGAAGAAGCCTTCTCTATTGCCGCTATAGCCGAAGAATTTATACAGGGTATAAAAGAAGAGGTAAAAGCCAACATTACCATGTTTGCACAGTTGCTATCTATTGCACTTTTTGCGGCTATATTCACAAATTTATCAATGGCCTTTAAAAATAATCAGGTTTCCGAAACGGGATATTACATAACTTATCTTCTTTTATTTGTTCTGCTTATGGCTTCTTTTGTTACAGCGTCTGCTACAGCAAGTTCTGCCATTAGAAATGTATTAAATTTTATGAAAGTATTGGTTCCTGCCTATTCTTTATCCATTGGTTTTTGTTCGGGAAGCACATCATCTTTATTTTACTACGAATTTGCTTTAATACTAATTACATTTGCAGATTTTATTATTATAAAGATGGTGATACCATTGATTAATTTTTATATGGTAATAATGCTTGCCAATAATTTGTCAAAGGAAGATATGTTATCAAGACTAGCTGCTTTGTTAGAAAGTGTAATTAGATGGACTTTAAAATCACTTTTGGCAGCAGTAATTGGTATGCAGGCAATTCAAGGGTTAATAATGCCCGTAATAGATGATATTAAAAGGTCCGCTTTATTAAGAGCTTCTGAAACCTTACCAGGAATTGGGGCCGCATTTGGTGGCATAACAGAGACAGTTCTTAGTTCGGGAGTATTATTAAAAAACTCTATAGGAGTAGCAGGACTTGTTGTTATAGTTATAGTTTGTACTGTTCCAATAATAAAGATTATGGTTATAGCATTAATATATAGATTTTCTGCTGCAGTACTACAACCAGTATCCGACAAAAGAATTGTGGAGTGTATTGGTGGATCGGCAAAATCCACAGGGCTTTTATTACGTGCCCTTGTCATAGGAGCTGTTTTGTTTATGCTATCAATAACTATAATTGCTGTATCAACTAGCACAGTAATATAAACCATCTAGGGAAAGGGGAGCTGAAATGAATATAATATCCATCTGGATAAAAAACATAGTATTTTACATGATACTTAATACAATTATTATGAATCTCTTAGGAAGTAGCCGCTATAAAAAATACATAAGTATTATATCCGGATTACTTCTTGTTATGATTGTAATTACTCCCTTACTTAAGATTCTACACCTAGATGATGAGTTGAATTACAATATTAGGTCCAATGAATTTACTGTTGAGGCAGCAGATTTTCAAAACAGTCTTAAGACTATGGAAAAGAGTAAGCAAGATTTGATTTTTAAGGACTATATAGAAAGAATAAAAGGCCAAGTAGATGAAATGGCCCGGTCCCAAGACCTGCACCTTCTAGACTTGCACATAGGTATAGATAGGGAAGCTAATAGTGAAACTTTTGGAGAGATTACAACTTTGGATCTTCTTCTTTCAAAAAAGGATATTGAAGATGAAAATCATCAGGACAGGATAATTATAGAGGAAGTAAGAATTTCTAAGATAAAGCCTAATCAAGAGGATGAATCCGAAGTTCAAGAGAAAGTCTTATCTCCAGCAGAAATAAAAATGAAAGTCAACTTGTCTGACTTCTATAATATTCCTACTAACAATATAAATGTAAGTATAGAAAGAGATGGTTAGGATTATGGAAAAAAAGAAAATATCCCTAAAAGAAATTGGACTTCCAAAGTTGGCCCTAATCTTTGCCAGTGGAATAATGCTAATACTATTATCGTGTTTCGATATGTTTGGCTCTAACAAAACTACAAATAGACAAGATGAACATCAGGAGTTAGACAATAAAAAGCTAAAAGAGGAAAATGCTACGAATATGACGAGCTACAGTGAGAATAACTATATAGAAGAAATGGAAATCAAGTTTGAGAATATCTTGAGAAAGGTATCCGGTATTGGAGAAGTAAAAGTTATGCTAAGACTTAAGGCTTCTTCAGAACAAATCATATTAAAGGATAGTCCTTATATTCAAGAGGGTTTAAATGAAACAGATGGGGAGGGTGGAAGCAGAGTAAGTAATAAAGTCGACAAGGAAGACAGTACGGTTCTAACCACTGATAAGGATGGTAAGACAGTGCCCTACATAATACAAGAAACTGAACCAGAGATAGAAGGTGTTGTAGTTATTGCTGAAGGGGGAGACAGAGTAGAAATAATCAGTGACATAATGGACGCTGCAGAAGTATTATTTGATGTACCTGCGCATAAAGTTAAAGTAATGAAGATGGATAATGGAATAAATTGATCAGGAGGTTTAAGATGAAAAATATATTTAAAAAGAATCAAATTATTATTACTGCCTTAGCAATTATGATTGTAATCGCAGGGTATCTGAGTTTTACTAATGATGATATACCAGGGGATCCAGATACAATTACAACGACCAATCCAGATTTGGAGGATATCACAGGGATGGATGGACTAGAACTTATGCAAAATATGGATACGGATACAGGAGATGATGCAGATACCCCAGATACTACTCAGTCCCCAGATGTTGCCATAACTGCAGAGACAGAGGAAACAGACGAAAATAATGATAATAATACAGAAGAGACAACACCAGTTGACACAGGGGATGATATTAGTGAACTAGGAGATATATCTGACGATGACATACTTCAAGCGGCTATAGACGTAACGGACAGCGGAGAGTTGGATTTAAAAGAAGACAGTAGTCCTGGTGAGGCAATTCTTGTTAGTACCATAATAGATCCAAGTTACTTTATATCTAACAAAGTTGATAGGGAACAGATGAGGTCAAGAAATAGGAATACCCTCCTTGAAATGATTGAAAACCCAGCTGTGGATGAATCCCTAAAGAAGGACTATACAAACAAGTTAATAGAGCTAACAGAAATATCAGAAAAAGAAAAAGCAACAGAGATACTACTGGGAGCTAGAGGATTTGATGATGCACTTGTTGTAATTAACGAAGGAAAAGCAGACGTAATTATTAATACTCCTTCTTTATCAGATCAGCAACTGGCAATTGTTGAAAGCGTAGTTAAAGACAAGACAGACTTTGTAATTGAAGACATAACAATTGTTCCTGTTGTTACCCAGGATTAAGGCCTATTATTTATTGATATTGCAAATGTTCTCATATTTGGTATAATACTTATAGTGTGAAGAAAAATATACTATATATATCAGAATCAGAAAACTAGGAGGGATTTACCGTGAATAAAGATACGGAAATCAGGAACACATATAAGATACATGAGAACGGTGATATAGGTGAAGTGCAGATTGCTGATGAGGTAGTTGCTGTTATTGCTGGGCTTGCTGCAAAGGAAGTTGAAGGTGTGTCTACTACAAATAGTGGTGTAACCGGAGACTGGACTGAGAAGTTAGGAAAAAAGAATTTATCCAAAGGAGTTAAAGTTCAAGTTGATTCAGATACAGTAATGGTTGATATGGCTTTAACTTTAGATTATGGATATGGCATTCCTGAAACAGCAGGGCAGGTGCAAGACAAGGTTAAAAAAGCTATTGAGAATATGACAGGACTTATAGTCCAAGAAGTTAATATTCGAATTGCAGGGGTTAGCATTGTAAAAGGATAGAGATTGTTAATAGCAAAACAGACAATGACAGGTGGATTAATTGTCATTGCCTGTTTTGTTTATGTGTATAAAAGCTATACTATTTTAAAAAGATTGATATTTCAACAAATATTTAATACAATAGTTATAACTACCGTGTTTGTTGTTTGATTAAATTTTAGGAGGAGCCTAAAGTGACAAGAAGAGAAATAAGAGAACACGTTTTCCTTATGCTATTTCGTAAGGATTTCTATAATAAAGATGAGTTAAATGAGCAAAAGGAATTTTATATTAAGGATCTACCAGAACCAACATTAGAGGAAAACACATATCTTGCAGATAGGTTTCAGTCAATCATAGATAATATAGATAATATTGATGAAGTTTTATCCCAGGCTTCTGTTGGTTGGAAGCTTAATCGTATGGGAAAGGTTGAGCTTACAATTCTTAGACTTGCAGTTTATGAGATGGTTTACGATGATGATATACCTGTTAAGGTTGCCATCAATGAAGCTGTAGAACTAGGGAAAAAGTTCGGAGGAGATAGTGCTCCTGCTTTTGTTAATGGAATTCTGGCAAAGATAGTATAGATATATATAAGGTATAGATAAGGAGAAGGAAATGAACCAGGCTTATTCAGTAACTGAGATTAATCAATACATTAAGAATAAATTCATTAGAGATGGTTTCCTTAACCGAATATATATAAAGGGTGAAGTGTCTAATTGCACATATCATGGTTCTGGACACATCTATTTTAATATGAAGGATAGGGGAGGACAACTATCTTGTGTTATGTTTGCTGGGCAAAGAAAAGGCCTGACATTTACCCTAGAAGAAGGCCAAAGTGTAATAGTGCTTGGAAGTATCGGGGTCTATGAAAGATCAGGACGCTACCAGCTTTATGCTAGTGAAATCCTACTTGATGGACAAGGGGTATTATATGAACAGTTTGAAAAGTTAAAAGTAAATCTGGAAAAAGAAGGCCTATTTGACAGTGAACATAAAAAACCTGTTCCTGCATATCCCCAAAAGGTTGGTATCGTCACAGCTTCTACTGGGGCTGCAATTCAAGATATGGTCAATATAACAAATAGGAGAAACCCCTATGTTCAATTAATATTATATCCAGCCCTGGTTCAAGGTGACGGGGCAGCAGCTAGTATAGTCAAGGGAATTAAGACCCTGGATCAGATGAATTTAGATACTATTATCATAGGAAGAGGCGGTGGGTCTATAGAAGACTTGTGGGCATTTAATGAGGAAATTGTTGCCCGGGCTATTTATTCTTCTAAAACCCCAATTGTGTCCGCTGTAGGTCATGAAACAGACGTAACCATTGCTGACCATGTAGCAGACCTTAGAGCCCCAACCCCATCCGCAGCTGCAGAACTAGTAATCAATGATTATATGATTTATCTAAAAGATATGGAAACTTTAACTGCTAAACTAAGAAATATAATGACTTACAAGATTACATCCTATAAGTCTAACTTAAATGAATACAAATTAAGGCTCTCTTATGGAAGTCCTGCTTATCAGATGAAGGAAAAGAGACAAGAGCTAGTTGACATAGAACAGAGAATGCATAATAATATAAAACAAAAAATAAAACTAAAGAGGCACCGTCTAGAAGTGTTAATTACAAAGATGGAAGGATTGTCTCCTGTATCAAAATTAAGTAAGGGATATGCAATGGTAGTAGGGGAAGAAAAGAAACCGATTAAAAGCGTAGAAGATGTTCAAAGTAATGAACTTCTTACCATATCTCTCCTAGACGGAAATATAAATGCTAAAGTTCAAGCCGTTGAGAGAATATCCAGGAAAGACAACTTATAAAAATCATGTAATATAATCAAGGAGGAAAAGATGTCAGAAAAAGAAAAAGATTTTAAATTAGAAGAAGCATTTGATAAGTTGGATGTAATTGTAGAAGACCTAGAGAAAGCTGACATTAGCCTAGAAGAGTCCTTTAATCTATATCAAGACGGGATGAAACTTTTAAAAGCATGTAATGATACGATTGATAAGGTGGAAAAGGAATTAATAGTATTAAGTAAAGATGGAGAAAACAATGAGCTTTGATTTGAAAATGCAAGCAAAAGTAGAAAATATTGAAAATATTTTAAAGAAGTATTTACCAGAGGAAAAAGGACTTCAAAAGACAGTTATGGAAGCTATGAATTATAGCCTTATGGCAGGTGGAAAGCGGCTAAGGCCAATGTTAATGGAGGAAAGTTTTCTTCTTTTTGATGGGGACAACAGGCAATTACTAGAGCCTTTTATGGCCGCTATTGAGATGATTCATAATTATAGCCTGGTACATGATGATCTTCCTGCAATGGATAACGATGAATATCGTCGTGGTAAGAAAACAACCCATATAGAATATGGAGAAGCCATGGCTATTCTTGCAGGGGATGGACTTCTGAATTATGCCTTTGAAACAGCCATTAAAAGCTTTGGGAATATTAAGGGTGACAAAGAGGATGCCTTAGACACTTATCAGAAAGTTGCATCTGCCATGAAGATACTTGCCAATAAGGCTGGTATACATGGTATGATTGGTGGACAGGTTGTAGATATTGAGGATGAACAAGCAGGAAGACTAGCAGATAGTCATAAGTCCCGTCTAGAATTTATACATCATCATAAGACTTCTGCACTAATAGAGGCTTCCATGATGATTGGAGCTGTTCTAGCAGGTGCAAAAGAGGACGAGATAAAGCAAATTGAAAAAATAGCAAATGGGATTGGACTTTCTTTTCAAATCCGTGATGATATACTGGATGTTACCAGTAGCGAAGAAGTATTGGGAAAACCAGTTCATAGTGATGAAAAGAACGAGAAAACCACCTATGTAACCATAATGGGAATTGATGCTGCTAGTAAAGAGGTGGCTAGAATTTCTAGAGAAGCAATAAAAACTTATGATGCCCTATCTTATAAAAATGAATTTCTTAAAGAATTAATTTTAAAACTTGTAGATAGGGAAAAATAGCATCAAAAGAGGTGTTATAATGTTTAAATTACTAAATCAAATTAATAAAGCTAATGATATAAAGAGAATAAATGAAAAAGATTATGGGAAGTTAGCAAAAGAGATTCGAGCTCTTTTGATTTCAACTGTTAGTAAAACAGGTGGACACCTAGCTTCTAATTTAGGAGTTGTAGAATTAACTATGGCTCTTCATTTGTCTATGAATTTTCCGAAAGATAAATTAATCTGGGATGTAGGTCATCAATCCTATGTTCATAAGATATTAACAGGAAGAAGAGAACAACTAAAAACCTTAAGACAATACAATGGAATAAGTGGTTTTCCTAGGTCTGTGGAAAGTGATTGCGATGTGTTTGACACAGGGCATAGTTCCACTTCAATCTCTGCAGCTCTAGGCCTGGCCAAGGCTAGAGATCTAAACAAGGAAAAACAGAAAATTATTGCCGTACTAGGAGATGGTGCTTTAACTGGTGGAATGGCCTATGAAGCATTAAATAACGCAGGTAGGTTAGACTCTAATTTAACTATTATATTAAATGATAACAATATGTCTATTTCAGAAAATGTAGGAGGAATGGCTAATCATCTTGCAAAGCTTCGTACAAATCCTAAATATACAGGCTTTAAAAAGAACATGGAAAATGCCATTACAGAAAAGATACCAAACTCTGGAAAAGCCATAGTTGATTTGATGAAAAGAGGAAAAGATTCAGTTAAATATCTGATGGTACCAAGCATGCTTTTTGAAGATATGGGATTGACTTATATAGGGCCTATTGATGGGCATAATATTAATCACATGACTAATGCTTTAGAAGCTGCTTCTAAACTTAACAAGGGTGTTGTAGTTCATGTTGTAACAAAAAAAGGCTTGGGATATAAGCCAGCACGAACAATGCCAAGTAAGTTTCATGGTGTAGGACCTTTTAATATATCAGATGGAGAGCTAATTGAAGATAATAACAAGAAAACTTACACTGAAGTTTTCCAAGATAAAATCCTTGATTTAGCTAGTAGGGACAATAAGATTGTTGCAATTACAGCAGCTATGCCTTCTGGAACTGGATTAAGTAAGTTCAAAAGCTTTTATCCAGATAGATTTTTTGACGTAGGTATTGCAGAAGAACATGGGGTTACTTTTGCCGCAGGACTTGCTAAGGGTGGATTAAAGCCAGTTGTGGCTATATATTCAACCTTTTTACAAAGGGCATATGACCAGATTATTCATGATGTGTGTATAAACAACTTACCTGTGGTATTTGCAATTGATAGGGCGGGTATTACAGGCAGGGATGGGAAAACCCATCAAGGAATCTATGACTTGTCATACCTATCCCATATCCCCAATCTAACAGTAATGGCCCCAAAGAACAAATGGGAACTAGAGGATATGCTTGAATTTGCCTTGTCTCACCAAGGGCCAGTAGCAATCCGTTATCCAAAAGGGGAAGCCTACAGAGGATTAAAGGATAAAAAAGAACCTATTGAACATGGTAGAAGCCAAGTAATATATGAGGACGGAGATATTGCAATCCTAGCTGTTGGAAGCATGGTAGAGATAGGAGAGAAGGTTGCCCAAGAACTTAAAGGGCAAGGAAAAAGAGTAACATTAGTAAATGTTAGGTTTGTATCACCAGTTGATAAAGAGCTATTGGCTAAACTATGTGAAAAGCATAGGATTTTAGTTACCATGGAAGAAAATATTAGAAGCGGTGGTTTTGGTCAAAAAGTATCTGATTATCTATGTGATAAGAAGATGAAGCATATCAATCACATTAATATATCTATTCCTGATAGCTACGTGGAACAAGGAAGTGTTAAAGAACTTCACAGTCAACTTGAGATTAATGAAGATGCAATTACAAAGAGAATATTAGATGAAGCAAGTAGAATGGAAGATGTAAGTGAGTAAGAAGAAGGAACGTTTAGATATCTTATTATTGGAGCGAAACCTGGCAGAGTCTAGGGAAAAGGCTAAGGCAGTTATAATGACTGGCATTGTTTTTGTAGATGGACAAAGGGAAGATAAAGCAGGCAGTAGATTTAACAAGGATGCACATATTGAAGTAAGGGGTAATCCTTTAAAATATGTAAGCCGTGGAGGTTTAAAATTAGAGAAGGCAATTGAGGTATACAATTTAGACCTTAAAGGGAAAATCTGCATGGATGTAGGATCTTCCACTGGTGGATTTACCGATTGTATGTTGCAAAATGGAGCAAAAAAGGTTTATGCTATAGATGTTGGAACTAATCAACTAGCCTGGAAGCTGCGCTCTGATCAACGGGTTATCTCTATGGAAAAAACCAATGTTCGTTATCTACTACCAGACCATATAGACGATTTAATTGAATTCGCATCTATAGATGTTTCCTTTATTTCTCTTACTAAGATTCTGTTAGCGGTTAAGAATGTTTTAATAGACAGTGGTGAAATCGTTAGTTTGATTAAGCCCCAATTTGAAGCAGGTAGAGATAAGGTTGGAAAAAAAGGTGTTGTACGTGACGAAAAAATCCATGTAGATGTAATTAGAGAAGTTTCCTCATACTCTTGCTCAATCGGTTTCGATTGCTTGGATTTGGATTTTTCACCAATTACCGGACCAGAGGGAAATATAGAGTATTTACTATATCTTAGAAAGCAAGTCCAAGATAATGTACAGGTACAAGAGCTTACAGATAAACAGATAAAGGATTTAGTTGATGATGCCCATAGGAAGCTTGATTATTAATATGCAAGTTTCAATTATATTGAAACAAATGATGAATTATGATAAACTTTTTTAGACAAGCTGAGATTTTTTAGATTTTCTAAAAAGCGATAATGAGATAATTTAAGGAGTTGCTTACTTCATGGATAGATTTTTGATTGTTATAAATAAAGAAAAAGATAAAAACAATTATATGACAAATAAAATATTAGGCTACATAAAAAAGGCTGGGAAATATGCTAAAACTACAGGTGCTCTTGTTAGTGCAAGTGATATGGAAGAGTTGATTTTGTCTAATAATATTGACTGTGTAATTGTTTTAGGGGGAGATGGAACCTTAATAAAAGTAGCAAGTGATATAATGGCATACGATGTTCCACTATTAGGTGTAAATCTAGGAACTTTAGGCTTTTTGGCAGAAATAGAGAAAAGTCATGTCTTAGAGGGATTAGATGACTTGTTCAATGGCAATTATAAAATAGAAGAAAGATTAATGCTAGAAGGTAACTTAAGCTTATCCTCAGGCAAAAGTAATAAAAAAGAAATGAAAGCCGTACATTTCTTAAACGATGTTGTTATATCAAGAAGAGGATTTTCAAGAATTATTAGTTTAGATATTTACGTAAATGGAGAACTTGTTAATAATTTTGAGGGAGATGGTGTGCTTGTATCAACCCCCACCGGATCAACGGCTTATAATCTGTCGGCAGGTGGTCCTATAGTAATTCCAGATGCACAAGTAATGATTATAACCCCTATCTGTCCTCATACCCTGTGTCCAAGAAGTATTGTAGTTCCTGCAGATGATATTGTTAAGGTGGTAGTTGGTAAAAGTAAGAAGACCATGGAAGCGGAGGCCACTGTGACTTACGATGGTAACAATGTAGAAGAGCTTGGAACTGGTGATACTATTGAGATAGCTAAATCTGCCTATAGTACAAAAGTAATTGTATTGAATCAGATGAGTATCTACGAAAGTTTGCGTACAAAGTTAGGAAGTTTTATATAAAAATATTGCAATTCATTTGAAGAAAGGCACTGGTGTAGGTCTATGAAGATAAGCAGGCAAAGCAAGATAATTGAGCTAATTAGTAACTATGACATTGAAACCCAGGAAGAATTAGCAGAATATCTGCTTGAAGACGGATATGATGTAACCCAAGCAACAGTATCAAGGGATATAAGAGAGTTGAAATTAACAAAGGTTACCATAGGGGACAAACAAAAATACATTTCACTTAAAGGTAGTGAACCAGGCCTAAATGAAAAATACGTTAGGCTTCTAAAGGAAGGTTTTGTCTCTATGGATAAGGCACAAAACATTCTGGTTATAAAGACCATATCTGGTATGGCTATGGCTGTAGCTGCTGCTTTAGATGCATTAGATATTAGAAGCGTAGTAGGATGTGTTGCCGGTGATGATACTGTCATGTGTGCAGTCCGAAATGTAGAGGATGCAGTTCCAGTAATGGAAAGAATAAATAAGATTATTAATAGCTCAGTTCCAGAAGAGTTATCTAAATAAAAACATTAAGTGCAAGTAGAGGATAAGGAGGGTTCAAAATGGCTGGACATTCAAAGTTTTCAAATATTAAACATAAGAAAGCAAAAAATGATGCGGCAAAGGGGAAGCTTTTTACAAAGCTGGGTAGGGAACTTACAGTTGCAGTTAAAGAAGGTGGTTCAGATCCAGAACTGAATAATAGGCTTAAAGACGCTATTGCAAAAGCAAAATCAAGCAATATGCCAAATGATACTATAGAAAGAAATATAAAAAAAGCAGCAGGGGATGCTGGTAACGTAGACTATGAATCAATGACCTATGAAGGATATGGGCCCAATGGTACGGCAATCATAGTTGATGCCTTAACAGATAATAAAAACCGAACAGCTTCTAATGTACGTAGTGCATTTACTAAGGGTAATGGAAATGTCGGTACAACAGGATGTGTATCCTTTATGTTTCAAAAGGTAGGCCAGATTCTAATAGAAAAAGAAGCAATTGAGATGTCAGCTGATGACCTTATGCTAATAGCACTTGATGCTGGTGCAGAGGATTTTAATGAAGAAGAAGAGGGTTATGAGTTATTAACACATCCCAATGATTTGGGCAAGGTAAGAGATGCTTTGGAACAGGAGAAAATCCCTATGGAGCAAGCTGAAGTTACTATGATTCCACAAACTTATGTGGAACTAACAGATGATAAGGATATTAAAGATATGGAAAAAATACTAGACCTCCTTGAAGAAGATGATGATGTTCAAGAGGTTTATCATAACTGGGAATAGTGGTATATAATGCAGATATTAAGGACTTATGTATAATAATTATACAGGTCCTTTTTTGTGTAATTATATATAAATAGGCCTATGTGATTTATATCCTGCATAAAGCTGGCCTAACTCTCATAAATTTGTAACATACAACTAATGTAACAAAGGCAAGGAGGTATCATACCAATGGAGTTTGAGTCCAGTAGAACTTTTCAGAACCTACAAAATGCATACCAGTATGAAATTCAAACAGATGGTGAATATGATATGTTTTCCAAGAGAGCTACGGAAGAAAATCTAATAGGAATTAGTATGTCTTTTGATCATATATCAAGAAATAGTAGGTTTATTGCAAACAGGCTAAGAAATATACTAAGGGGTGGAGTGCCAAGTACAGTGCAGAATTTAGAAGAGGCAGTTAGAAATGAAAGAGAAATTGAAAGCATGTATAGGGAATATAGTTTAATTGCCAGAGAAGAAGGGTTTGACGATATAGATGCTTTGTTTAGTGGGATAGCCAATATCAAGTTAAATCATTATAGGTTATTTCAAGAATATGTATTTGAAATTAATAATAACCTGTTGTTTTGTAGGCCGGAAGAGAGCCTTTGGATATGTTTGGCTTGTGGGAATATACTTAGTGGAGAATGTGCACCAGAGATTTGTCCTATTTGTTTATATCCCCAAGGCTATTATCAGTTGTATGGGTAAAGTATGTCCCTTATATAATAGTTTAAAAGTTTAAAAGTTTGTATTACAGTTCATAATAAATGTAGAGTTTGGCAATGTCCGACAAGGTTGTTTTATCTTTTGCCTAGACTTTGCCCATATAATCTACAGGACTTATAATTGACACAGTTATGCCAAAAATTACATGTATAATCTACTATAAATAGCTAAGTTAATTATTGCTAATGTCGATATAATATATAGACGAAATATATAGACAAAATGTTTACATAGGAGGTTAATTAATGAACAGAAGAGTAAAGGGATACAGATATATTTTTGCAATTGCAATAATCGCCCTAATGGGTTCCTTATTTATTAATAATCAAAAAGCCGTGGCCTCGGAAATTGTATTACCAGAAGAATATTACTTTGTATTCAATGGTGTACAAAGAAAAGCCGGTACGGAATATGAGATGAGAGACCTAGAGGTTTTGTTAAATGTTACAGCTGGTACATGGGAGCAAGAAGATACAAGAGTGGAATGGGTTTCTTCAAAACCTAGTGTTGTAGGGCTTGAAGAAACTAGTCATGGATCCAATTTTGTAAAATTGGTCAGGAAGGGCCCGGGCTTTTCCACTATTACAGCTGTTATAAAGCAAGGTGGCTACAGCTATTCCATAAGTTGCCAAGTCAAGGTTGGCCTTCAATTTGATTACCAGAAGACAGGAATGGTTACAGCAACCACAACTCAGGAAAGAATTTTGATTTTAGATAAGATTGATGATAAGAAACAAGTATATCTAAGATATGTTGATTACATTACAGAGAGAGAAGAAGGAATTGTTGAGGGAGAAGAAATATCATTTTCAGCAGTAACTTGGGAAAGTGATAATGAAGCTGTTATAACTGTTGATGAAAAAGGGAAGGTTACAGCTGTAGGCTCTGGTAGTGCTAATATTATTGTTACAACTAATACAATGTCATCTCAAGATCGTGCCCTTCAAATATCAATGACAACAGTGGTTAAACCCACATTTTCTTTAGATTATGTTGATTCTTCAGGTGAAAAAGTTACAGCAGAGTCCTCTAATAATTCCAATACTGCTACTGTGGCTAGGGATGTTCCATCTAATTTTGTTCTTGAATCTAACGCTAACTTTGCTGAAAACTTAAAGTGGGAAGTCTATGATTTTAGTAATGGTAGAAGGTTGCCAGCTAATGGGGACAAGCTTAGCTACTCAGTTAGTACAATTAGTGGCAACGTATCCTTTAGTAATGTAAAGGCTGGTACATATGAGATATATGCATTTGCCAATGAAAGGTATAATACAGGAACAAATGCACCATATGCATATATGAAGATAATTGTTCCCATTGTTATAGAAGATCTTGATATAGTTATGAACGTAGGAGACAGCTATGATTTAATTAGAAATTCTAATGTTCCTGGTGTTGGGGTGTTCGAATATTTTTATGCAGAGGGAAACCCTAATATAGCTAGAATGGATCAAACTACAGGAATTATTACTGCAAGAAGAAAAGGACAAGTAAAACTAAAGCTAGTTTATAAGACGGCACAGAATTTATACGATGATGCTAGCATAACAATTGATGATATATATGTAAATATAACTATTATAGATGGGATATCACTTAATCTAACCAATACTTCTATGTTTACCTCGGGAACGCTTTTATTACAAGCCCTTGTAACTGATCCTAATGAGACTGTGAACTGGTATAGTAGTGATATACAGATAGCTTCTGTTGAAGGTGGTTTGGTAACAGCACATAGGCCTGGAATTGTTACTATAACAGCATATCAAAATATTAATGGTGTTATAAAAAGTGCCTCTTCCGAGATTACTATTCAGCAATCAGTATCTAGAATAACTATTGACCCTTCTACATTAA
>CAZPWO010000044.1:0-15661 GCA_964590525.1 uncultured Herbinix sp.
AATAAAGTATAAATTTTTCATTGGATGTTCCCATGTCATATCTTCGTCCTTTGTAGTGTGCGTATTTTGGCATTAGGTCTCCTCCTTTAATTATCTGTATTTTTTATACTGGTTAAACATAATGTCCACTATCTAGAAATGCCTTTTATACTGTCCACTGATTCTATACCTATCTATCCATATATCTATTTGACTCTTAGGCACCCATTTACTTTGTTTTTGTGAATCTTCTATTAGAACTTGTTCTCCTGATAGTGTATTTATAAGATAATCTTCATCCTTATATCTTGCCATGATATATTCCTTATAGGTATACTGGGTATCGGACTTATGAATCCTTTTTAATTCAGACCTATTTATTAGGTTATTATCTCCGTACCATTGTACTTGATAACTATCCACTTCCTCCCCCGCCACCTTGTATCTTTGTCCATTGTAATAGGTGTATAGCTCTCCCTTTTGGTATCCTTCTTCCTTAAAGCGAAATTTTAGATATTCACCTTTATAATCATCCTCGCTTGAACTAGGTAGTTTTTTTATTTCGAATTTTATACAGCCTTCATTTCTAGGTATCCACTTTTCATACAGAAAAGGTTCCTTTAACTCAAACCCCAGTTCATTGCTTTTGTCTGGATCGGAACCACATATAAGAAATTGATCATCACTCTCTGCAAAAAGGCTAAATTTTTCTCCCCTATATATAACATAAATCATTTCTCTATAAGAATAATCTGCCTCTGTACTGGATATATACTTATTAGCTTTTACCACTCCATCTGGATTGTCTACCCTATTGAAACCCTTTGGTATGTTATCCTCATCATGCCAATATAGTATAAATTCTCCACGTGATGTACCCATACGATACCTTTGTTCCTTATAGTATGCATAGTATGACATTAAATCTCCTCCAAAAGGTAATTTAAAATAACACAATATGCCGGCCAAACAATTAAGAAGTATGTCAAATGACATACTTCTTAATTGTTTTAGCCTGCTTGCTTAAAAGTCAAATGATGGATACTTTTGAACTATGCTGCAGCCTTGTCTCCTGCTTTTCCAAGTAATTCTTTAAATTTAGAAGATGCCTTAGCAAAAGTGCCATACATATCTGCTTTTAATTCCTGTCCTTCAATAGCAGTATAGTAATCGTTAATCATAACTATAGTTGCAAATGGATCAATTAGAATCTTATTTAATGCAAACATAATTATATATCCTATAAAGAGTCCTACAAGAGCACCGACTCCACCGCCGATTCCCAATCCTGTAAAGAAACCTGCTCCCAATATAAGTAAGCGAACTCCTAATATAGAAAGTGATATCTTAGCTGAACTTTTCAATATGCTTTTCCAACTTTGCCCATAGTACACTATTGCATCACAGGTCTTTTTCCATACATTATCTTCATCATCACGCATAAATATATAACTTAATACTGCTTCATCAATATAATTCAATGCAATACCAAGAATGAGTGAAATTAGATTCATCACTACCTTTGCCCCTGGTATAAATGATATGAAATCTCCCACCTTGTTAAGAAATCTCATAATTTGTCTTACTGATCTTGATATTAAGGTATCTGCCACAAATGCCACATTTGCCGCCCCAAAATGTCCTTTTACCGTTTCAGTACCAAATGCTAGAACACTTTTATATCCCTTTTCTGTTACAGGAGCTTCACCTGTTTTTATATACTGAGTTATAGCAAAAACATGTCCCGCTTTTATCATGTATAGGACATATCTTTCAACCCACTTTGTTGCTACTATACTTCCTAGAAATATAAGCAGTCCTATCCATGCTACTATTGAGTTACCTGTTGAAATTTATGCTAAGCCTATTACTGCCGCAACTATCATCATTAATGTTGTGGCAAGATAAACCATGGTTCTTACTGCTATGAAAGGCGAAGTTGCCTTCAATGCATTCTTTGCAGAAATCCTATTATACTTCATTTTTAAAACCCTCCCTAAACCTTTTTATTTTTTTAAAGTATTTATTTAAATTAATAACTTAAAATCATAGTTTAAATGTAAAATTATACATTACCTTTCCTCCACTATAATACATGATTATGTGCTTTTATGTATTTTACTAGTTTATTCATATAAAGTCAAATAATTAATTATAAACACTTTCATTAGAAAAAAATTAAAAAAAGTGCAATAAACCGAGAAAAATGTATTTTCTCATGTGTTATTGCAGCCGAACTACCATGGATTTTCTATCTAAATCAATCTTTTAGGTTTCTAAACTTTGCGCCCCCATATTTCTATGAATTTGCCAAATTATTCACTTTACAGTTTATTATATTTTATTAATAGAAAAACTGCAATAGTTTTGTCAATATATATATATATTCTTTTGCACTTTTAACCAAAAATCTATACCTTTTTTCATTTAATATTGGTAATGGTTAACATGGACATTAATGTATAACTGTGAAAATGCACATATTTTGAATATATATTCATGGTTCTTTCCTACTTAAGCCCTAATTATTTGTATAAAATAAAAGTCTTTTCTGCTATACTAGTATAGAAACTTTTATAATCACTTGCTTACTTTCATAATATAAAAGGAGTTTATTTATGAACACAAAAAAACTGTTTAACAACAATTGGAAGTTTACAAAACAAGCCTTACATAGCTCTTTAGATAGTATGAAGGCCTATAATATTAATTGGCAGCCAGTAAGCCTCCCCCATGATTGGTTAATATACGACACTAACAATCTATATGAAACCGGTGATGGTTGGTATCGGAAAGAATTCCAAGTAGATATATCAGATGGAAAGCGCAGGGCAATTCGTTTTGAAGGTGTATATATGGATTCTAAGGTCTTTGTTAACGGAGAATTGGCAGGGGTTTGGAAGTACGGTTATTCAACCTTTGAGTTTGATATTACCGATCTATTAGTTGATGGCAGGAATGAAATTATGGTTCAAGTAACTTACCAATCACCTAATTCCCGATGGTATTCTGGTGCTGGGATTTACCGTAATGTATGGTTAAAGACATATCCACAAACCCATATAGCCAGTGATGGCATTTATATTGCCCCTAAGAAAGAAAAAGAAAGCAATGACTGGTTGCTATATATTGACACAGAGCTTATAGTGGCTTCTGATGTAAAATCCTCTTCTAATATAATAGTTAAACATATGATTTTAGATAAGGAAGATAGGGAGCTTGCTAGATCAGAGACTTCAGTATCTGTATCTGCTTCTGATTCTGATTCAATTAGTTCAGGAAACGATTTAGACAATAACAATACACAGACCAACTTCCAGACTGTTTCTGTCTCTAATCCTAAGCTTTGGGATACTGTAAGCCCATACTTATACAAACTAAAGACAGAGCTTTTCCTAGATGATGAGCTGATTGGCCAGAAGGTTCAAAACTTTGGTTTTCGTACTTTAGAATTCACCACTAATGATGGTTTTTTCATCAATGGTAAACACATGAAATTATATGGAGTTTGTCAACACCATGACCTTGGAGCTTTAGGGGCCGCTATGAATAAGGCTGCTTTAAGACGTCAACTAACAATCCTTAAGGAAATGGGGGTTAATTCTATACGTACTGCCCACAACATGCCAGCTGTGGAGCTAATGGAACTAGCTGATGAGATGGGACTTCTTATTGTATCCGAATCATTTGACATGTGGGAAAGACCTAAAACCAAGTATGACTATGGTAACTATTTTAATGACTGGGTTGATAAAGATGTCGCCAGCTGGATTAGACGTGATCGCAACCACCCCAGCCTTATTATGTGGTGTATAGCCAATGAAGTATACGATACCCACGCAGGGGAAAGGGGCCAGGAGCTTACGAAAATGTTAATGGATTTGGTTAATATCCATGATCCCCGGGGAAATGCTCCTAGTACTTTAGGTTCTAACTACATGCCTTGGGAAAACACTCAAAAATGCGCTGATATTATAAAGCTTATTGGTTACAACTACGGAGACAAATATTACGAACAACACCATAAGGATAATCCAGACTGGATAATATACGGAAGTGAAACAGCCTCAACTGTACAAAGTAGAGGAATATATCATTTCCCTCTTTCACAATCACTTCTAGCTGATGACGATGAACAATGCTCTTCTCTGGGTAACAGTTCCACCAGCTGGGGAGCAAAAAGTACAGAAGCCAATATTATTGCTGATAGGGACGCCACATTTTCCTTAGGGCAATTTCTCTGGTCTGGTTTTGATTACATTGGAGAACCCACTCCATACCATACTAAGAACTCCTACTTTGGACAGATTGATACAGCAGGCTTTAAGAAGGACTCCTTCTATATATATCAATCCGCATGGACCAATTATAAGGATAGTCCTATGGTACACATTTTTCCCTACTGGGATTTTTCTGATGGTCAATTAATAGATGTTAGGGTTTGCTCCAATGCTCCAAAGGTAGAATTATTCTTTAATGGAATATCTCAAGGAAAGTTTGATATAGACCACCAGCATGGCAGTAAACTAATTGCTGATTGGCAGATACCATACTCAAATGGTCAATTAAAAGCCCTTGCATATGATGAAGGTGGCAAGGTAATTGCCCAGGATATAGTAAAATCATTTGGAGATGCCGCTTCACTTGTTTTAACTCCTGATAGAACAACAATTAAAGCAGATGGTAGTGATTTATGCTTTATTGAAATATCTACAAAAGACCTTGATGGCAATACTGTTGAGAATGCTAACAACCGTGTTCACCTTTCACTTGAAGGACCTGGGATACTTGTAGGTCTAGATAATGGCGATAGTACTGACTTTGACCAATATAAAGGAAGCAGCCGAAGACTTTTTTCTGGCAAATTACTTGCCATAGTTTCCAGCACTTTTAAGCCAGGGGAAATCAAAGTAAAGGTGTCATCCAAAGGTCTTCCAGATGAAGAAATCCTTATCCAATCTAGCAGGGCTGAGATTATAGAAGGCAGTTGCCAGCCAATGGCTTACCCCGAAAGCGAAGTAAATGACGAAGTCCCAATCCGTAAGATTGAGATTATAACCCCTAAGGGAAATAAATTAAATAAAGACACCCCTTCTCTTCCAGTACAAGTTAAGCTTCATCCGGAAAATGCTAGCTATGATGATATTCAGTGGCGCCTTACTAACCAAGCAGGAATTGATAGCAATATTGCATCTATAGAAAAGGTTTCTGAGAATGAAGTTATTATAACTGGCCACGGTGATGGAATGTCCTATATCCGTTGCATGACCAAAAATGGTGCTGAAAAAATCCACATGTACTCCCAGCTAGAGTTTGAGATATCCGGTATGGGCCAGGCTTATTTAAATCCTTACGAATTCATCAGCGGGGGACTTTACACTTATGGTGTAGGACTTACCAACGGCAATGATAGGGGTATGGCAACAGCTAGGGACGGTAAAAGTATTATAAGCTTTGAAGGAATTGACTTTGGAGATTATGGTTCAGATGAACTTACTATACCTATCTTCTGCCTTGACGATGACATTACCGATATAGAACTTTGGGAAGGGATTCCTGGACAAGAAGGAGCAGAATTAATCTCTGAACTAGCATATCAAAAACCTTCTAGATGGAATGTCTACCAAGAAGAAACATACAAACTACCAAAAAGATTAAAAGGCATAAAAACTCTTACAATGGTTCTTCATAAGAAGATTCATATAAAAGGCTTTAGCTTTAAAAAAATTGAAAAAGCATTTGAAAAGTTAAGGGCCCTTGATAATAATAATATCTACGGTGATACATTTACTATTAAGGAAGATGCAATTGAAAATATCGGAAACAATGTATCTTTAGAATTTGAAGATATGGACTTCGGACCAGATGGTTGTACAAAGATTACAATATGCGGCCACTCTCCTATTGATAAAAACACAATCCATGTCTTATTCTCAGGACAAGATGAAGATAGTAGACGAATTGTAGAATTTGCCCAAACTGATGGCTATGAAGAAAAAGAATTCACTTTCGATAAAGTTACAGGTGAAAACAAGGTGACCTTGGTCTTCCTACCAGGATCCAACTTCAATTTTAAATGGTTTAGATTTGAGTAAAGCAAGCTAATATAACAGATAAAAGGCTCTATGGAAGCAAAGAATATCTAAATCTGCTTACATAGAGCCTTTTATTAAAATCACTTATAGAAACTAGCTATTAAGTGACACCTTTTTCCCATTACTTTCTAAGATTTTTTTTGCTTGAATCAACTGTTCTTCACTAGGTTCCATTGTATTTGTCAATTTATATTCATAACCTAGTTCCTCCCACTTGTATTCACCCATCTTGTGAAAACCTAGAAGCTCTATCTTCTCTACGTTTGGATAGTCATCTAAATATTCTGAAAGCGCCTTAATACTATCCATATCATCTGTTAGATGAGGTACTAATACAAAGCGAGCCCATGTTCTTATATTCTTTTCTTTAAGATAATCCATAAATTTTAATGTTGGAGACAGGGGCGCACCTGTGACTTCTTTATATATTTTTGCATCATGACTTTTTGTATCAAGTAGTACAATATCAACGTATTCTAATAATTCTTTTACCTTATCACTTAATAAATAGCCTGATGTATCCAGTGCTACTGAGATTCCATTTTCCTTGCATAACTTGGCAACTTCTAATAAGAATTCCGCCTGGAGTATTGGCTCTCCACCGGTAAATGTAACTCCACCATCGGAAAACTTCATATATGATTTATATTTAACTATCTCATCCATTAACTCTTCTGGTGTGTATTCCATGCCTGTATCCACTTTCCATGTATCAGGATTGTGACAATATTGACATCTTAAGGGGCACCCTTGCATAAATACTACAAATCTTATCCCTGGACCATCAACAGTACCAAGACTTTCCAGTGAATGTACTCGGCCTATCTTACTCATTGCTTCACACCCTTTCGGAATATAAAGCCCTTCAGTTTTGAAGGGCTTTGTTATATATCTATTATCTTTGATGGAAAGTTCTATTTATAACATCTAATTGTTGTTCGCGATTAAGCTTAACGAAGTTAACAGCATAACCTGACACACGTATAGTTAATTGTGGATACTTTTCTGGATGTTCCATTGCATCAAGGAGAGTTTCACGTTCAAATACATTTACATTAATATGATGACCCTTCTCATTGAAGTAACCATCCATTAATCCTGTTAAGTTGTTAATTCTCTCTTCTTCATTTTTGCCCAATGCATTAGGAACAATGGAAAATGTATAGGAGATTCCATCCTCTGCATCACCATAAGGTAGTTTTGCCACAGAAGACATAGAAGCTATTGCTCCCTTTTTATCTCTTCCATGCATAGGATTGGCTCCTGGTGCAAATGGCTCTCCTGCTTTACGTCCATCAGGAGTACTTCCTGTTTTTTTACCATATACCACATTAGATGTGATTGTTAATACGGATAAAGTATGGATAGCACTGCGATAAGTCTTCACTTTACGTAGTTTATCCATAAATCCTTCTACTAACCCAACTGCTATATCGTCTACTCTATCATCATTATTACCATAGGCAGGATATTCACCCTCAACCTCATAGTCTACTACTAGGCCATCATCATTACGGATTGCTTTAACCTTAGCATGTTTTATTGCTGACAAGGAGTCCGCAACTACGGAAAGTCCTGCAATACCACAAGCTTCAGTTCTAATAACCTCTAAATCATGAAGTGCCATCTGAAGTTTTTCATAGTTATACTTATCATGCATGTAATGGATAACATTAAGTGTATTAACATACAACTCAGATAGCCATTCTAGGGTCTGATCAAACCTTGCAAGAACTTCATCATAATCCAGATATTCGCTTGTAATAGGTGCAAACATAGGGCCTACTTGTTCTCCTGAAATCTCATCTTTACCACCATTAATTGCATAAAGCAAGGCCTTAGCAAGATTTGCACGGGCACCAAAGAACTGCATCTGTTTACCTAGCTTCATTGCAGATACACAACAAGCTATACCGTAATCATCACCCCAGTAGCCCCTCATAAGGTCATCATTCTCATACTGAATTGAACTTGTATCTATAGAAACCTTAGCACAGAACTTCTTGAACCCTTCTGGAAGATATACTGACCAAAGTACTGTTAGGTTTGGCTCTGGAGCAGGTCCTAAGTTGTATAAGGAGTGAAGGATTCTAAAGCTACTTTTTGTA
The DNA here is from genome assembly GCA_964590525.1 of uncultured Herbinix sp. GTDB lineage: Bacteria > Bacillota > Clostridia > Lachnospirales > Lachnospiraceae > Mobilitalea. The sequence continues at coordinate 8,183 of CAZPWO010000044.1, forward strand.
ACTAAAGTCCTTCCATCTAAGCCCATGCCACCGATTGCTTCTGTTACCCATGTAGGATCACCTGAAAACAGGTCATTATATTCTGGAGTTCTTAAGAAACGAACCATTCTTAGTTTCATTACAAACTGGTCAATTATTTCCTGAACATCTTCCTCTGTTATCAAACCGTTTTTCATATCTCTCTCATAATAAACATCTAGGAATGTTGTTACACGGCCAAGACTCATAGCTGCACCGTCTTGTTCCTTGATAGCTGCTAGATATGCAAAATAGGTCCACTGAGTAGCCTCAAAGGAGTCCTTAGCAGGTTTCCGAATATCAAAACCATAAGAATCTGCCATTTCTACGAGTTCTTTTAGGGCTCCTATCTGTTCTGATACCTCTTCCCTTAGTCTAATATCTGGAGAACCAAGGGTTGGCCTTTCTAGCAGTTTCTTTTCCTCTAATTTTTCTTCAATTAGAGAATCAACACCATATAGTGCAACTCTCCTGTAATCACCTATAATTCTACCTCTACCATATGCATCAGGTAGTCCTGTAATAATACCAGAATGCCTGGCCTTACGCATAGCTGTTGTATAAGCATCAAAAACACCATCATTGTGAGTTTTTCTACTCTTTGTATAAACCTCTTCTGTATCCTTATCTAAGGTATAACCATATGCTTTCAGTGCATTTTTAACAACTCTGATACCACCATTTGGCATAATGCCTCTTTTAAGTGGCTTATCAGTCTGAAAACCAACAATTATTTCATTCTCTTTATCAAGATATCCAGCTTCAAATGTTGTAATAGTTGAAGGAGTTTTTGTCTCAGCATCTAAGATACCTTTTTCATTCTCCACCTTCATTAATTCCATAACTTTATTCCATAATTGGCTTGTTCTTTCTGTAGGTCCTACTAGAAATGAATCATCACCTTCATATGGTGTGTAGTTTTGTTGTATAAAATCCCTAACATCTATATCCTTGGCCCAATTACCAGGCTCAAAACCATTCCATTCTTCTATCATATTCATCCTCCTTTATGATTAAAACAATTACAAAAGCATAAGACATTCTATCATTTATATAAATTAATAAACATTAATATAATAAACTTTTAAATATTATTCCACATATATTATAGTAAAATATCTTGTAAAAGTCAATGGTAATTGATAATAGATATCATTAAACCTTGTATATAAATATGTAGATAATGCACAAAAATCATATTTTCCAAGCCTATAAACATTTTACCTAAATCAGCCGATATATCACTTAGATGAGAGATTACTTGAAAGGACGTAAGGAATGAATTTTGATTATAGAAAAACCACACCAAGACAAATACAAGAACGTCTTGAATTGAATAACCCTAAGACTAATACTAAGAGTAAAAATCTTGATATATCAAGCCTTAAGGAAGGACAAGCCATTAAAGGCTCTATTATAGATTTACGACTTAATGAAGTGAAATTACTATTGCAAGCAGAAGGCCAGACTCTTATTGGTCATCTGTCAGAGGAAGTTTCCCTGGCAATTGGCCAAGATGCTGAGTTTATTGTTGCAAAAGACTCTTCTGGCCAATTTATACTTAGGCATAAAACAGATGACAGCAATTCTCTAATGGAACAGACAATTGAAAAGGCCTTAACTGCGTCCAGTCTTCCTACATCAGAAAGAAACATTACAATAGTTAAGGAGCTTTTAAATCATCAACTACCAATAGACAAAAATACTTTACAAGCTTTACATAAATTCGCCATAAGACACCCAGATGCTAACCCTTCAACCTTGGTATCCATGTATAAAAATAATATTCCTATAAATTCTGACAATATTGGACAGTTTGATTCTTATCAACAAGGAAGCCACCAACTACTTAATGTAATCCACAATATAAGCAATAATATATCAATCATATTGGAGGATGGTCAGGCCCCTTTGTTAGACATGACTCTTAGTAAGACTGTAGATTTTTCAGAGCAACTTCTTTCCATACTTAAAGCTAATCCAGATGCTACTAGGCAAGATGCTTTGCCTATCTCTAACATACTATCTCAGGCCCAAACAGAGGCCCTAGGAAATTCCTTAGAGCCCTTTTCTCATACAGAAGGTCAGCTTGAAAGTGTTAGAGACGGAAGCGCTAACCTTAACGATATATTAGATCTTTACACTGAAATACTCTCCACATACCAGAACCACAAGCTTGAGCATGAGAACCTAACACAAGACTCCAAGCTAGCTCAGAATCTCCATAGCTTACTTAGCTCCTCTGAATACTCAAAGACAATTAGAGAAGCATTCCATATGCGATGGACAATCCCTTTGAAAAACCTTCCTAAGGAAAAGACTGTTTCAAACCTTTATAGGATTCTTGAAGAAGATATGAAACTCTTAAACAAACTTGACCATAGCAGCACAAAAACAATTGAAAGCTCTATACTAAAAGAGCCAGCTAAGAATGGTCAGGACAATATTCAGTTTATGAAAGAGTTAAATGAAATCATCCAATATATTCAGCTACCGGTTTTCTTAAATGACCAGGATCTTCACGTTGACGTATATGTTATGAACAAAAAGAAAGCCCTCCTTGATAAGAAGGACAATTTTACTATATTTATTCATCTAGAGATGGAAGAGCTAGGTCCTATTAATATTAAGTTGACTATATCGGAGAAAAATATTCAGGCTGCCTTTCAGATAGATGATTCCCAGGCTAGCCAGATAATCGAAAAACATCTTGACCAATTAACTGAAACACTAGAAAAAAAGGGATATACATTTAGTGGTCATATTGATTCATCTGAAGAAAAAGTAAATGTTTTTGATGAGATACTTAATCAAAATATCAATAAGGAAACATCTTTCAGATATTCATTTGACATTAGAGCCTAATATAGCCAAGGCTTAATCCTTAACCTAGTAGTTCTTTCAAGATTTCACTTACCTTACCAGGGTCACCTTTGCCCTGTAAGGCCTTCATGCTTTGCCCTATTAGGAATCCCATTACCTTAGTTTCTCCCATGCCATATTGTTCTACAGGCTTGGGATTTTCTTCTAATACCTTTTCAATGGTTTCCCTTATTAGCTTATCATCTGATACTATATAAAGTCCATTGGCCTTTATATAGTCCTCTGGATTAACATCTTCTATAAATATCTTTTCAAAGACTTCTTTAGCTACTGTACGGTTTATCTTTCCCTTATCTAGTATCATAATCAACTTTCCTAAGTTTTCAGGGGAAAAACCCACCTGATCAAGGTCATAAGCTTCTTGCCTTACAAGTCTCATAGTTTCTACAATTAGCCAATTAGAAACTTCATTTGGATTGTGGCAGACTTCTATGGTTTTTTCAAATATATCAGCAAGATATTTAGAACTTGTGATAATCTGTGCATCATAAGAAGAAAGCTTATATTCTTCCACGTAACGGACCATCTTCTCTTCTCTTAGCTCTGGTTGGCTAGACTGAATCTGCCTGAGCCATTCTTCACTTATCTTAAGTGGCGGAATATCTGGATCTGGAAAATACCTATAATCCTGGGCTTCCTCCTTAGTTCTCATGGAAGTGCTTACTCCATTTGCATCATCCCACCGCCTAGTTTCCTGTATTACTTCCCCACCAGCTTGTAAAAGCTCTATCTGCCTCTTCTTCTCCCATTCCACTGCCCTGGCTATGGCTTTAAATGAATTTAAATTCTTCATCTCAGTTCTGATTCCTAATTCTTTATCTCCAAGCTTACATACTGAAAGGTTGACATCTACCCTTAAGGAACCTTCTTGCATCTTACAATCAGAAACATCAAGGTATTGCAAGATAAGTTTTAGTTTATCAAGAAAAGCTGTCACTTCTTCCGGACTACGAAAATCTGGCTCTGTAACAATTTCAATTAATGGCACACCGCTACGATTATAGTCAATTAGAGTAATATCTTTATCTGAATCGTGGATTAACTTCCCTGCATCTTCTTCCATATGAATCTCATGAATTCCAATAGTCTTTACCCCTTCTTCCATATCAATCTCAAGGCTACCATCATAAGATAAGGGTAAATATAACTGAGACACTTGATATGCTTTAGGAAGATCAGGATAAAAGTAATTCTTACGATCAAATTGACATTCTTTGTTTATACTACAATTTAAAGCAAGACCTGCTGCTATGGCATATTCTACTACCTTTTTATTAAGTACAGGCAAAGCACCTGGCATACCTATACAAACAGGGCAAGACTGACTATTTACTTCACTGCCAAATCTTGTAGAGCAGGAACAAAGTAGTTTAGATTCCGTTGCAAGTTCTACATGAACTTCTAAACCGATAACCATTTCATAATCATTCATCTGTATGCTCCTTCCTATTGCAATTATATTGCCCTTTTTTAGCCTTCCTGCTGCTGAAAACAATGTGCCGCCCTAAAAATATCATTTTCCCCAAATGGCCTTCCTATTAGCTGGATAGCAATAGGCAAACCCTTTTTATCCTTAGCTCCTGGCATGGATAGGGCCGGAAGACCTGCTAGATTAACAGGAAGCGAGTAAATATCTGATAAATGTTTCTTTAAAGGCTTGTCTTGCCTAGATCCCACTAGTGGGGCTGTATCAGGGGATGTTGGTCCCATGATAATATCATATTTCTCAAAGGCCTTAGTAAAACTTTCTATAATAAGAGTTCGGACTTTTTGTGCTTTAGTAAAATAAGTATGGTAATTTCCAGCACTTAAGATCATATTGCCATATAATATTCGCTTTTTAGCCTCAATTCCCAGGCTTTCACTTCTTGATTTTATATACAGGTCATCAAGATTATCATAATCACTTGTACGATATCCGTATCTTACACCATCATACCTAGCTAAGTTGGAACTAGCTTCGGCGCTAGCAATTATATGGTAGGCAGGACCTGCGTATTGTAGATTAGGCAAATCAAACTTCTCCACAATAGCCCCCATATCCCTAAATGTATTTATAGCATTATCTACACTGCTCCTTACATCCTTTTGCAAACCTTCACCTAGATATATATTAGGGATTCCTATCCTCATATTCTTAAGGTCCCCATGTAAGCCTTCATAATAATTGTATTCTTTCTTATCTATAGAGGTTGAATCTCTGGGGTCATGTCCTGATATAATATCTAGGGCTGCAGCGCAGTCGGCAACACTTCTTCCCAATATACCAATTTGCTCTAAGGAAGATGCAGTTGATATTAGTCCATATCTAGACACTGTGCCATAAGTAGGCTTTATTCCTATAAGCCCACAATATCCTGCTTCCTGTCTTATGGAACCCCCAGCATCAGATCCTAAAGATATAAAGCTTTCCCCTCCTGGTAGAAAACTATTGCCTAAAGAAAACTCGTCCATATTTGTCTTAGCAATTATAATTGCTCCGGCATCCATAAGTCTTTCAATTACAGAAGCATTGTAGGTTGGCACATAATTAAATAAACTCTTTGATCCAGCTGTAGTTTTTACACCTTTTGTAGATATATCATCCTTAACAGCTACTGGAACTCCAGCCAAAGGAGATAAATCTAGTTCACCATTATCTATCCTTTTTTGAACTTTCTTTGCCTGCAGGTAAGCCTCATCTTCCATTATTGTTATATAGGACTTATAGTCCCCTTCCCTAGCCTTGATTACTTCTAGTTGCATAGTAACCACTTCTTCAACAGAGACTTTCCTTGACTTAATCATCTTACCAAGGTCTAGAGCATTCATTTGACCAATGTCATTCATTGCCTAAACCCCCTCTTCCACAGCTTTTGGAACCATGAAATAGCCATCCTTTTTCTCCGGAGCATTCCTTAGCAAGTCCTCACGCTGGCTCTTATCAACTGCAACATCTTCTCGTACTACATTAAATAAAGGGAGGACATGACTAGTAGGCTTAACTTCATCTGTATTAAGATCATTCATGGTTTCCGCCTCTTTCATCTTCTTTTCTAAGTCCAAAGATATAATGTTTTTTTCTTCTTTAGTTAAAGATAACTTAGATAAATAAGCTAGTTCTTCTATTGTTTTTTCAGAAACTTTCATAACGGCCTCCATTTTTCTTAATCAGAATATATATAACTATAGTAATCCTCTTTTATAATACTTTGGGACACTGAAAACTTGTTTTGAATTATCTTGTTAATATTATCAATATAATGCTCTGGTACACTTTCATCTGTCAAATTAATTGTTTCACCGTTTTTAGTGTTATACATTATCTTATCAGTTATAAAACTTCTATCATTAAATATTACCAATGGTTCAGCATCTGAGAATATATCACTTCCCATTAATAATCTTGAATCATATTCAATGCCAAAAAGATTTGATAGGGTTGGTAAAATATCTAAGCTAGATGCCACTTTATCAACAATAACCTTTTCATCCATAGAAGAATTCCACAATATAAAGTGATTCTTAAATATTTCAAAATTCGGTTCAATCTCAAATCCTGCTAGCTCGTCTATATATTCTTTATCCCAGCCATAAGGATGGTGGTCTGCACTAAGTGCTATTACAGTATTATCTGCTGCCCCTGCTTCCTCTAGACTGTTAATAAGTGCTTCCAATGCCCTATCCAATTCAATCTGAGAAGCTAGATAAGCTTTTGCTTCAGATGAATAAGGCAAGTCACTAACTAATTCTTTGTTTTTATTTGACATACTATTACCAGCGAATGTATAGTTCATATGACCACTAACCGTTAAGTAGTATACATGAAAGCTGTCCTCATTCACAAAACTATCCACTGTATTGTTAATCATCTCCAAGTCTGACCTGGGCCAAACATCTGATTCTAAAAGCATCCCATTTCCTATGGCAACATAATCATATCCAAGATTAGGATGGGTCTTATCTCTTTCATAATAAGTATAAGTATGATTATGGAATGCCTTGCTTTCAATTCCAATACGATTAAATTGTTGTCCCAAGGAAAAAGGCATTGAATTTTTTCTAGAATAATACATACTTCTAGTTCCTACTGGAATGAGTCCGGTCAAAGCTACAAATTCACCATCACTAGTACTGGTTTGCCACAGTGGAGTATAAAAATTATTAAAGACAAATCCACTATTAACAAGCTTATACAGAGTTGGTGTCTTTTCTTTATGTACTGCATAAGGGGCAAAACCTTCTGCTGTAATTAAAATTAAATTATAACCCTCAAAGATTCCTGTATATTCATTTTTATTAGTAGGTCTTACAGAAGCAAAATAATTATGTAAGGTTTTTATTGTATTATTAGCCTCTTCCTTTGCCAAAGTAGCAAAGTTGATTTTCATCACATTAGGGGAAGTATCAATTGGTATTGGAGTCGGGGTTGTTGTTATAAATGGAGTTGGACTTGCCGCTGGCCCCCTGGTTGGTTCAGGGACACTAGTAGGTTCAGGTGCCTTACTTGGCATCTCATCCCACACTCCCTGGGAAGTGTCTGTAAGAACCAGTTCATCCTCTCCAATTATTAACCCTTCAATATCAAAGCGAGTAAGG
>CAZPWO010000045.1:0-3924 GCA_964590525.1 uncultured Herbinix sp.
TAGTTGAGTAAGATTGTGCCAAAAGCCCTGGAGGTTTCTATGGGTGACTTGGGGGAAGTTTTTTGCAACAACAGAAGTCAAAAAAACAGGTAGCAGCTAAAACATATTTTTTGCAACTATTTGATGCCGTTGGTCCTTAGATTGCGTCCTATGCAATCTTAGTACCACTACGAGCATCAACTAAGCGGGAGCGGGTTGCAAAAAATATGTTTTAGCTGCTACCGACCATTAAAGTATACCCTGTTGCAAAAAACTTCCCCCTGGTCTTCCGACCTATTAGCCAACCAAATTTATTAGCTTGAAGCAAGAAAACCACTCCAAAAGTCTGCTAGGTCTTGGTCTTTGTTCATAGCTTCTTCCATTTTAATGTATATTTCATCTATTAGTTTTTCCACATCTGAATCAGCATTTCTCTGGTCAAAATATTCTTTAAAGTCTGCTTCCATCTCATCATCACTAATCTTAAAACTTCCATCTTTATCGGTTATAATATAAAACTTTGATAAGTTTGGTGCTAGGGTAATTATACCTGCTATCTTAGTGTCATAATAGACATAAGCTATGTAGCTTCCTTCATCTACCGTCTTTTTAGTATAGACTTTTATATTTCGATAGTCTTCATCATATTCCGTAACTTGGGTCAGGTAACTTATAGAAATCACATTTGAAGGATTACTTGACAAACTTTTCAACTTGTCCATATCATGATTAATTCTAGCTGCATAATAATCCCGGAACAAGGCATCCATATCTGGATTAGTATTTTCAATTAAGTCATATACTGGCATTGGTCTTGGAGTGGGGGACGGTGCTACAGTTGCTGTGGGTAACGGTGACACTTGTTCCCCTACAGTATCATCATATGCTAAACTTCTTTGCATGGCCTCTATGGTATCGTCCTCAGCAAGTACCTCACTCTTCTTTGCATCTTTATCCGATAAAGCAGGTCTAGGTCCAGGAACTATAAGCAAGCCTATACCCATAACAGCTAACATGGTCCAAAGAAAAACTTTTTTATATTTATTGCTGAATTTTAATTTCATATTTATCCTCTGTTCTATCCTTATTTTATTATCGCTTTTATTTTGTTTTTATTATCGTAATCTTTATTTTAGATTATAATTGACATTTTAACAGATAAAAGTTAATAAAACAATGAGGATTTAATATTCATTTAACAAAGTTAATCATTTTGTAACACTGGTCTATCTGTGTGATTTTAATTTTCCTTTAGATGATAAAGGGTTCTTAATTTTTCTCCTGTTAGATTAACTTTTTCATCCCCTGTATAATCATTTGCAACTAGCCCCTGGTCCATCATAATTAGTCTATTTCCATAGGTAATTGCATCATCTAAACGATGGGTAATCATTAAAACCGTTAGATTATTTATGGCTATAATCTTTTTTGTAAATTCCATAACATCTACTGCTGTTTTAGGGTCTAGGGCTGCTGTATGCTCGTCTAATAGGAGTAGTTTTGGTGGCTTAATTGTACTCATAATAAGTGCAATCACTTGACATTGACCCCCTGATAAGTCTTTGATTTTACTATCCATCTTATCTTCTAGGCCCATATTTGCCTTGGCTAACTTATCCCTAAAAATATCTTTTTGGCTCTTTGTAATTGCCCAGTTTAGATTTCTTCTGTTTTGACGGCCATAGGCAAGGGCCATGTTTTCAGCAACAGTTAGATTTGGAGCAGTTCCCATCATGGGACTTTGATATACACGTCCAATAAACTTTGACCTCTTATGTTCTGCCATAAAAGTAATATCTTTATTATCCAGATATATATATCCTTCATTTGCAATAAGAGAGCCACTTATTAAGTTGAAAAGAGTTGATTTTCCTGCTCCGTTATTCCCCAACACAGTGACAAAATCCCCTTTTTTAATTGTAAGGTCTAAACCCTTTATTATATGCAAATGCTGGCTTCCACCCTTATCAAAGCTTTTATACAACTTCTTAATCTCTAGCACGGTATCGGTCACCTCTTCTTCTTTTTAGCTTATAGTTTTTTCTATAATGCTGAATTGCTGGAATTGATAAAGCAAGTGTTACAATAACTGCTGAGATAAGCTTCATGGAGTATGCTGGGAATATTCTTGTTTTCACAGCCACTGCCATAATGATTCTATAAACCATAGAACCTACTAGGCAACTAATTAGCCCTGCTAAAATGCTTCTTTTTCTAATGAAGACTTCTCCAATTACAACTGCAGCAAGACCTACAACCAACATCCCTGCTCCTGAATTCATATCTGCATATCCTTGATCAATGGCAATTAATCCTCCGGATAATGCTATTAGGCCATTACTAACCATCAATGCTAGAATTCTATATAAATCAACATTCATGGAGGATGACTTGGCCATCTTTTCATTATCCCCTATTGCTCTTATACAAAGGCCACAATTAGTTTTAAAGAATACAGTAATTATTCCTATTAGTATAATTACAAATAGTAGTGATAAGATTATTTTCGAATTATTATAGCTTAAGGGTATTACTTCACCTCCAAGGTCGTATAGGCTTCTTACAGCAATTAAAGAAATATTAGATGACCCCTTCATAATCATAAGGTTAATGGTATAAAGACCAGTCATTGTTAAGATTCCTGATAGTACTGGAGTAATCTTCAATTTAGTTTGGAAAATCCCAGTCAAAAAACCTCCTGCTGCCCCTCCTATAATTGCAAGAAATATACCTAGGATAGGGTGACCATTTATTGATGACATTGTCATAAGAGCCATTCCTAAGGTGAAAGTTCCCTCTGCTGTAAGATCTGGAGTATTTAAAACCCTAAAACTAATATATACCCCCATAGCTAGGATGCTATAAATTAGGCTTAACTGCAGTGACCCAATGATTAAAGACATATTTTTTCCTCCTTCTTATTCTAATATTGTTGCCCTTTCAGTTATATCATCTGACAACTGAATTTCTATTGCTTCTGCTGTCCTTTTATTAATTACTGTATCACTTGCTTCAACATTAATTGCCGGTATATCAGCAGGTTTTTTTCCCTCTAGTATCTCAATTGCCATGTCTGCAGATATTGCACCTATCTCCTTGTCACTAACTGCAAGTGTAGCTAAGGCCCCGCTTTCTACCATAACTACAGAACTTCCATAGACAGGTATCTTTGCAGCTTTAGCTGTTTCTACCACAGTTGGCATAGCATTTTGAATAATACTATCATTAGGTACAAAGATTGCAGAAACATCCCTGGCCAATCCTTCAACAGCTTGTTTAACTTCTGAGGAGTTAGTTACAACAGCCTCTATAATTTTATATCCTTGATCATTCATATATTCTTTTGCCTTATTTACAGTACTAACAGAATTAACTTCACTGGTATTATAAAGAATACCGAAAGTTTCAATTCCTGGTGTTAGGTCCTTTGAAAGTTCAATGATTCCTTCTACTGGAATTGGGTTGGATGTTCCCGTAGCATTATGGTCTGGATTCTCCATGCTAGTTACAACCCCAGCTTTTATGGGATCTGAAACTGCTATAAATACCTGTGGGGTCTGTGATTTCATGTTTACAAATGACTGGGAAGCCGGGGTAGCAATAGTTGCTACTAAATCGTAAGAACCATCAGCCATCTCCTGTACAATAGTATTTAATGTAGATGGGTCCCCTTGGGCGCTTAAAGCCACAATTTCCAACTTATCCTCTGTATAACCTTTATCACGTAGTTGCTGGATAAAACCATCTCTCATATTATCAAAGGCACCATTTTCAATCATCTGAACCACACCGACTTTTAATTTCTTATCAGCTGAATCACCACTATTATTGGATGATGAACATCCAACAAGGGCTACTAGGGATAATACTGTTAACAATACAAGTGCAAGTCTTTTTATTTTTCTTTTCATTTTATTTACCATCCTTTTCTTTTTTTGTTTTATT
>CAZPWO010000045.1:4024-15533 GCA_964590525.1 uncultured Herbinix sp.
ATCTAATTTGTCAAATGCATCATTTAACATGTCTTCTGTAATAATATATGGATTATGCTTAACATCTGACATTTCAGTAATATTTTTCATATATAGCCCTAACATTTTTCTATTTAGGCCCATTTCTTCTAGGGAATGGGGAAGCCCCGTCTTACAATTAAAGTCATAGATTCTGTTGAATTCTTCTTTTTGTCCGTCAACTAGTAATAAAATCAATACTCCAAAAGCAACTATTTCACCATGTAAATGTTTTTCACTATCAAATCCTTCTATGGATGTTAGGGTGTAAAAGATTGCATGGGCCAAGCCACTATTATAGTCTGGTGAATGATCTAGGGTTAGCAATATAGAAACCCAGGCAGTAGTTACTATTATGGCCAAAATCGTTTGCTCAAAGTCTTGGTTTAGCTTTTTTCTTTCATTTGCCTTAAGAGCCCCTAAACCATGCTTTAGTATTGCTTCAGAACATTGCTTGCTTATATGGACTCCCATGGTTAAAGGGTGGTTTAGTTCCTCTCCTCTGGAAGATATTTGGGCTTCGTAGTACTTTGCATAAGTGTCTCCTAGCCCTGCCCAAAGGTATCTAACTGGTGCCTCAACCAGTATCTTTGTATTAATAAATGTGTGCTTTGGTGCTTCATTCAGAAATTCCGGCTTTAGGAAACTTCCATCAGGCTTATACATAATCGATACACTGGTACAAGCCCCGCAATTAGAGGCAATAGTAGGGAAAGTAAAGACCGGTTTACCCAATAGATGCCCAAGGGATTTACCAGTATCTATAACCTTTCCTCCACCTATTGCAAAAATCATATGGGAGTTTTTAACCCCTTCTTCTTCCTTTAATTTCTCAAGGTTTTCAAAGCTACAAACAGCTCCGAAGTGTAAAACCCCTGCTATATTTAGGCTACTTTGATCTAATGCTTTATGAAGTTCTGATTTTGCCTGATAATATCCATGATCACCAATTATCAGGACAACCTTACTACCATAAGGTGAGCAAACCCTATCAATTTCTCTATAAGATTCTTCTCCTATGGTATAATTTGAAAAATTCACACTGTAAGTCATATGCTTCCTCCATTCTGCTCCTATATTTATATAAAAAAAAACTCCTGTCCTATAAAATAAATCTTATAGGACAAGAGTTATATATACTCCTGCGGTACCACCTAAATTGACGTATCTGAACAGACTAGAATAGGGTCTGCTTAGAACATCCTCTCAATGTACTAACATACATGTTCCTGTGATAACGGACGGAAACCCCGTTGAACATTACTAGGCCTTTTACAGCTTTTCTTTTCACCCTCATGAAGCCATTCACTACTATGATTACTGCTGCATTCCCACTATCTGCAACTCACTTAAAAGCATCCTCTAATAGCTACTTCTTTCACTCAAAGGTTTGTTTTTTATTATTGTTTTTTTACTTTAACATAGTCTTTGGAATTTGTAAAGTAAAATTTAAATTTTAATTAGCTCTTGATTTTATAATCTAAAAATATACAAAAAAAGTGTTGACATAGTGGTAAAACACTACTATACTAAAAACAGGCACTAAAGTAGCAACTTACTACCAATGTGTGCATATAAATAAAAAGGAGGAGCCTTATGAACAACGAGCTTAGAAATAAAGATGGACTAACAGAGATAGAATTTCTTCAACAGTATAGACCAGGAGCTTATGAAAGACCCAGTGTGACGGTAGATATCTTGCTTTTTACTGTAGATTCGAAACTTAATAATCTCAAACTTCTATTAATCAAAAGAGGAGACCATCCGTATATGAACTGCTGGGCATTACCTGGAGGATTTGTAGGAATGGAGGAGTCGGCCTTTATTGCAGCAAACAGAGAGCTTAAAGAAGAAACAGGACTTGAAGGAATTTATCTTGAGCAAGTCTATACTTACTCTCAGCCAAACCGAGATCCTCGTATGAGAGTTATTAACATTGCATATATAGCCCTTATCCCTATGACAGAAGCAGTAGCTGGAGATGACGCTACAGAAGCTGAATGGTTCAATGTAACTATGGATGACAACAAGCTTCTTCTTATTAACGAAGAGAAAGCTGTAACAATTGAATACCTTTTAAAAAACAAGACATTTGAGAGCGGTATGATAACATATGAAAATGCTGTACCTGAGCTTTGTAGCAAAGAGAAACTGGCCTTTGACCATAATCTTATTATTCTTGATGGAATTAGTAGGATCAGGAACAAGGCGGATTACACAGATGTGGTATTCAATCTTATGGGAGAGAATTTTACATTACCTGATCTTCAAATAGTTTATGAAATCATACTTGGTCAAAATCTCTACAAAAAGAACTTTAGAGATAAAATCAAAGATAAAGTAATTAAAACTGGAGACAAGGGAAAATCAATAAGGGGGAACAAAATGTCTTCTCTTTATACCTTCAAAAAGCATAGTAATTAACCTGAAACACAATGACTGACAAAGGAGACCTGCTGATAATTTTCGACACAGATAATGTTTATATAGTTATTAAATCAAATGAAAATATGGAGGTAATATATGAGCAAAAAAATTTTAATTGTTGTGGATATGCAAAATGATTTTATTACAGGTCCTCTTAGCAATCCTGAATGTGCTAATACGGTTGAATATGTAGTAGACCTTATTGATAAGGGGAATTACCATGAGATTTATCTTACCTATGACAGCCATAATAAAGACTACCTAGAAACAAATGAAGGCAAAAACCTTCCTATACCACATTGTATAGAAGGAACAACTGGTCACAAACTTGACCACAGAATACAAAAAGCAATTGATGCTGCATCTGATCGAAATGTACCGATTCTTGCCTTTAAAAAAGAAACATTCGGAAGCCAGGATCTGGCACAGCATATGATGAATACCCAGTTATCAAAAATCAAAAACCAGTCCAATACACAGATTGATTTTTGCGGCGTCTGCACTGGACTTTGTGTCATTAGCAATGTGATGCTTACAAAAGCCATCTTACCTGAGACAAATATCAGGGTAATTGCAAATGCTTGCGCCTGCGTAACAGAAAAGAGTCACGAAAGAGCACTGGAATCTATGAAAACTTGTCATATCCAGATTGTCCAATAAGGAGGAAAGCGTTATGAAATTGAAGCCAATTATTGTATCATTACTAGAAACAGATCTATATAAATTCAGCATGGGACAATGTATCTATCACCAGTTCCCTTCCTATAAGACTACTTGGACTTTCAAATGTAGAAATAAAGATATACATTTTACAAAAGAGATGGTAGAAGAAATCAAAAAACAGCTTAGACATTACTGCACTCTTAGATTTACAGAGGAAGAGCTTGATTATCTTCAGAAAATCAAATGGTTCAAAGAGTCATATATTGATTTTTTAAGGCTTTGGGAGCCAAGGTACAAAGATTTTGTAATTAGCACAGAAGGTGACAGTGGCCTTACCATTGAAGCGACAGGTACATGGCTGAACACATCAATGTATGAGATACCTACATTGGCCATTGTAAATGAAGTGTATTTTAGGATGGCTCATGATTACCAGCAGCTTTTTGAGTCTTTCAAAAAGAGACTTAATGATAAGATAGATAAATTAGATGAGGGGGTATATCAGATTGGAAGTTTCTCAGAATTTGGTCTTAGAAGAAGACTTTCCGCAGAAGCACAGGATCTTGCAGTTTACAAACTTAGTATTGCCGACCCAAAGTTCAGTAATTTCATTGGAACATCAAGTGTGTATCTTGCAAAGAAACACAAGGTTACTCCAGTGGGGACAATGGCTCATGAGTGGATTATGTGTACTGGCCAAGGCAACCATAAACATAACCCAGCCTATTCAAACTGGTTTGCTCTTGAGGCATGGGTGAAAGAGTACGGAATATTGAATGGAACAGCCCTAACCGATACAATAACAACTGATTGTTTCCTTAAGGATTTCCAGCTTACCTACTCAACCCTTTTTAGCGGTGTTCGTCACGATTCTGGGGACCCTTTTGAATGGGGTGATAAGATAATAGCCCATTATGAGAGCCTTGGTATAGACCCTAAGACTAAGACCCTTTTATTTAGCGATGGCCTTGATTTTGCCAAAGCAACAAAGATTAATCATTATTTTAAAGATAGGGCAAAAGTGGCCTTTGGAATTGGAACCTTCATCAGTAATGACACAGACTCACCTGCACTTAATATAGTAATGAAGGTAACAGAATGTAACGGCCAAGATGTGGCAAAGATTAGCGATACTCCAGGGAAGGGAATGTGTAAAAACCCTGACTATGTTGATTATCTTGAAAGATGTATTAAGTGGAGAATGGATAATGCATAAGAGCAGGGGTTTATCCCCCTGCTCCATAATTTGAAGCTTGAGATTTAAAGAGTTTATAGTAAAGCCCTTCTGTGTTAGCCATAAGATTTTTATGGCTATCATAGGCTTCTATAGATCCATTATTGATTACAAGTATTCTATCGCAAAAGACTGAGGATGACATTCTATGGGATATGTATATGGCAGTTTTCCCACCTACCATATCATTGAATTTCTCATAGATTTCTGCCTCTGCAATAGGATCTAGGGCTGAGGTTGGCTCATCTAAGATTACTAAAGAGGCATCCTTGTATAAGGCTCTCCCTATTGCAATCTTTTGTGATTGACCTCCTGAGAATTCTACCCCTTCTGAGTCATATTCTTTACCAAACAAGGTGTTTATACCATTTGTTAAAGACTTCACCTTATCTTTCATTCCCACTTCTTCAATGATTCTTTCAGCTTTTTCATTATCTTGCCCAAGAGCTTTGCAAGTTATATTCTCCTCAATGGAAAAGTTGAATAATTTGTAGTCTTGAAAGACTGCTGCTATGCGGGAAAGGTATGATTTATGTTCATACTCAAATATGTCCCTCTCATTAATATATATGGTACCTGAATCCGGATGGTATAGTCTGCATATAAGTTTTACAACAGTACTTTTCCCTGCCCCATTTAGACCTACTATTGAAATCTTTTCTCCTTGACGGATTTCAAATGATATATTATCAAGAACCTTTTTATCAGTCTTAGGATAGGTAAATGTAACATTTTCAAAACGTATGGAAGTAACCTGATCTATAGGTTCATCTCCCATCTGCTCTGCCTCATCTGCCATGGTCATAAGTTCTACAAATGGTTCTAGATAACTAAGCATCTGATAAATAGCAATAATGGCAAATCCCAGGCTAACTATTGAAGATGAAAAATTAATAGCTGAGGACACATACATAGTAAGATCTCCAATGCCTATACTTCCACTTATGGTCTCTACAGCCACAAAGGCATAAGCAAAAACAGTTTGAAGGACTACTACAATTTGAAAAAGCCCTAAGGTTAAGCCTAATCTATTGTAAAATTTACAAAACCACTGACTAATATCTTCATTATAGTAAGTAATAGTATCTACAAGCATCTTGTTCATATTAAATAGTCGGAAATCCTTATGATGAATTTTATCATATACTAAATTTAAATAGTATCCATACTTGCGATTTGCAGGTATTATCTCCCTAAAAAACCTCTGCTGATAACCCATGTTACTCCCTTGAACTATTAGCATTACAAAGACAGTTACTAATAAGCCAAGCACAAGAAATCCGGAAAGTTGTAACATTATAGCAATTAGTCCAATAATAGTTACTGAATGGTTTAGAAGGTCTATGGTATTGGATATAAGATTTGATACGGCGCTTTGGTTTTCCATAGCAAAGCTTGCCCTTTCCTTTAAATCCAGATAATAAGGGTCTTCCAAGTGCCAATATTCTACTGACATAATTTTTTCTGCAAATGCCCTTTCTATCTGCCAAAAAACTTCTTTCTCTTTTATATCTAATAGCCTTTTTGAGGTCTTTTTCAGAAGAGTAAATATTAAGTTATTAAGAACAATTGCCCCAACCCAGAATATAAGCTTATTAGTAAGCATATCTCCCGTTAGTTCATCAATTAGAAACTTAGGTAAGATTACATTTAATAAAATTTGCCCTGAAAATATAATCGAATTAAATATAAGCATAAAGAAATAGGCAGGGCTAATGGACCAGACAAGCTTAATAACCATCTTTATCTTTAATGAGTTTTTCATGCCAAAGCACCACCCTCCTGATAATATTTGCCCTGGGTAAGGAACATCTTGTAATAGTCCCCTTGATTTTTCATTAGTTCCTGGTGGCTACCATATTCTTTAAGTCCATTACCATCTATTAATGCAATTACGTCGCAGAATTTGGTCGATGCCAACCTGTGGGATATGTAGATAGAGGTCTTCCCTTGGGTAAGTTCATCAAATTCTTCATATATCTCTTGCTCTGCCAAGGCGTCCAGTGCTGCTGTAGGCTCATCCATTATTACGCAGTTGCCACCCTTATATAAGGCTCTAGCAATGGTTAACTTCTGATTTTCTCCCCCAGAAAAGACCGCCCCCTCTTCATCAATTACTTTAAGCATCATGGTATTTACCCCTTTATCAAGGGCCTGAACTTTATCATAAAGGTCTACTTGTTTTAACACCTTGTCCACTTTATCATAATCAATATCCTCTAAGCCACATGCAATATTCTCAGCAATAGTATAAGCCAGTACATTTACATCTTGAAATACTGCTGCAAACATTTTGTATAATTCAGATTTTTTGAATTCATTTATATCACGACCATTAAGAAGAATCCTTCCAGAGTCAGGGGTGAATAAACCTGTCAAAAGTTTAACAAATGTTGTCTTACCTGCTCCGTTAATACCTACAAGAGCAAGCTTTTGCCCAGGAGCTATCTTTAGGGAAAAGTCTTCAAATATATTTGTATCAGTTCCAGGATATTTGAAGCTTACATGGTCAAACTCAATATCAAGAGGAATATCCTTATCTATTGCTAATCCTTGGCCCTCTTCTTCTCCCAGCTCTTCATCTAGGAACTTGAAAAGATCCTTAACGTACATATATTCTCTCATAATATATGTAATATGCTCTGATAGGCTAGTCATCTTTACAGACAAGGTAGATGTTGCAATTATATACATGGAGAAGTCTCCAATAGGCATTCCATTAACTACTAGATATGTTAATATTCCATATGTACAAATATCAGAAATCAAAAGTGTTAATAGGGATATAAATCCTAAGGCATATTCTCTATTCTTAATAAGCTTAAATACATCTATATAGCCTTTTATCTCAGTATTAAAATTATCTAGGATCCGCTCCTTCAAATCATAAAGCCTTACATCCTTACCATATGCAAAATCTTTGGCAGTCCTCCCATAGTAATTCACCCTACGGCTATGTTTTGAAAGTATCTCCTTCTTCTTATACTCATACTTATTAACTGCTACAGCTATCCATGAAGTTACCACTATATTGACTACTAGAGCAATTAGTATAAATGGACTTGCTAGCCCTATAAAGACTGATAGCACAAGGATTGTTAAGATAAGTTGTGGAAGCTCAAATAACTTATGGTAAATTCCTTCTACTCCATTATTATTACTAGCTGTGGATTCCAGCGCCATATGGCGCTCTTCAAAGAAGCTTGATGATTCCATATACTTATAATCCATACCAATGACCTTGTTAGCCTGCTTACTTACGTAAATCATCCTAAGTTTCAACATCCTAGGATAAGAAAAATTATGAAGCCACTTTTGTAAAAAACTAAAGAATCCATAGCCTAGGAAAAACACCAGTGCTATCCTGACAATTCCCCATACATCTGGGGACTGCCCTCTTATATAATCAATCAAGATCTTTGGTAAAGCAATGGGGAAAAGTGGTTCAATTACTGAAACCACTGTATATATTCCACATAAAAGAAAAACAATTTTATCATTCTTCCTTATATTATCTAGTAGCCGAAATATCGGCTTTTTCTTCTTGTCACTCATCATCTTCCTCCACATTTTTGGACCTATGGAACTTTCTTTAGCTAGTGCTACCAAATCCACCATCTCTTATATCTTCTACTTGGTCATCAATGGTTATTCCATACTCCACAAAGATTCCCTGCATAAAGCCAAGCCCCTTCTCTATGGTAAGCTCTTTTCCTTCTTTACCATCATTGGTTAACTTGCAAAATATATGTCCCTCATTCTTTGAATGGTAATAGTCACTATCAATTATCCCAACAGTATTATCTAGTTGAAGGCGGAATTTAAAGCCTAGCCCACTTCTTGGATAGCACTTTAATACCCATCCTGCTTCCATACTCACCCTAATTCCAGTTGGTATCTTAACTGTTTGACCTGCTTTTAATATAAAAGTATCTGGACTATAAAAATCATATCCAGCCGACCCTTTCGTTGCTCTTTTTGGAAATTTAATATTACTATAAATCTCTTCTATATCAGTATCTAATTTATCTCCTAAATCATTATCTTTATTATAAAAAGTATCAATCCAAGCTTCCTTAAATTGATTAAAACTTACCTTTTCAAACTTTCCTATTCTCTTCATTATTCCTCCTTATATTATGGGACAAGAAAAACCGTCCCCCTTATGCTTCTTCTGCTTTTATAGGATAATTCCCTGTAAAACAGGCATCACAATAGCCAGTCTCCCCTTCTACAATCTCGCTTAGTCTTTCTACTTGAAGGTAGCCTAAGGAATCTGCTCCGATTTTTTCTTTTATTTCTTCTAGTGTGTTATTATAAGCTATTAACTGATCATCACTTGGTACATCTGTTCCATAATAACAAGGATTTATAAATGGTGGGGAGCTGATTCTAACATGAACTTCTGTAGCACCAGCTTCTTTTAGCATTCTAACTATATTAGCAGAAGTTGTTCCTCTAACCATTGAATCGTCAATCATAATAACCCTTTTACCCTTAACCAACTCTGGTAGTACATTTAACTTTATACGAACTCCAGATACCCTGGAGGATTGCTTTGGTTTTATAAATGTCCTTCCAACATAACTATTCTTTACAAATGCCATCTGAAATGGAATGCCTGATTCCATAGCGTAACCCATTGCAGCTGCATTACCTGAGTCTGGCACTCCAACTACTACATCTGCTTCAACAGGATATGTCTGTGCCAAAATCTTCCCTGCAATAATTCTAGAATTATATACGCTAATCCCATCAATATGAGTATCTGGTCTAGCAAAATAAATATATTCAAAGATGCATTTGGCCATCTTTCCTCCACACATGGAAGTATCTGAGTGAATTCCATCTTCATTAATCATTACAACTTCCCCAGGTAGAACATCCCTTACAAATTCTGCTTCTGCTGCACTAAGGGCTGATGTTTCAGAAGCAATAATATAGGAATTCCCCTTCTTACCTATACATAATGGACGAAATCCAAAAGGATCTCTTGCTCCTATTAATTTTCTTGGGCTCATTAAAACTAGAGAGTATGCTCCTTTAAGTTTCTTCATAGCATTAACTACTGCTTCTTCTACAGTACTAGTCTTTAATCTTTCCCTAGCAATATGGTATGCAATTATCTCTGTATCAATGGTTGTCTGAAATATAGCACCAGTATATTCTAGCTCCCTTTTAAGTTCTTGTGTATTAACCAGATTTCCATTATGAGCTATTGCAAGGGTTCCTTTGGCATAGTTTAGTACTAGAGGTTGAGTGTTGTGAATTCCCCTCTCCCCTGCTATGGAATACCTAACATGCCCTACTCCTATATTACCATTCATGTTCTCTAGGTTTTCCTCAGTACATACCTCACTTACCAGTCCCATCCCCTTACATGCTCTAACCTGTCCTTTTGGTCCCTTGGTATCACTAACAGCAATTCCACAACTTTCTTGTCCTCGATGTTGCAGGGCAAACAAACCATAATAAATTGTAGATAGGACATCTTCTCCGTCTAAATCATATGCTCCAAAAACTCCACATTCCTCATGGATTCCATCTGAAAATGATTCAATATTATTCATATCCATAGATTTTACATCCTCTCACATAAAGCAGTTAATAAAAGTTACATCTCCCAATACATTATACAACTAATATCACTACATTTTACATTATATATATTAAAGACTTTGATAAGCTCTGCTTAAGACTATAAATTAGGAAAGTTAGCTATCACCTTTATATTATTAATTAAATCTGCGGAATTTGCAACTTTAAATTTCGATTTATTCCTTTCATCCTATTTAAAAAACAAAAGGGAGAAGCAAAGCAAATTTTTGTGATAAGGTCAAAAATCAATAAGTTTTTAGATGAAAATTCAAGTTTTTTTTGAATGATGCTTATAAAATCGATCTAGATTGGGTTGATAATCGTAGTGGTGGTCCTGGTATATTACAAATCAGCAACACATATAGATGATATTGAAATTCTAAAAGATTTCAAATCTTTAGAATTCTTCAAACCCAATGACAGCTTAAAAGATGAAGACCTGAAAAAAATTAAAGAAATGCATCCAAACTGTGAGATTTATGGCAGCTAAGTTCTAATAGGGCAGATATACAAGGATTATAAAAGCCCATTAGATTGCATTTGGAGACATTATATAGCTAGGTGAAACTCAGAAGACACGAAGCATTTTTCGCAATAGAATTATACTCTAATTGCAAAAAAACACTTCGTGTCTTCCTACTTTATTGGATATATTTTTACTACATCACCACTAACACTTCATTCACATCTTCCATCTTATCCCCTGGCACATAATTCTTCTCCAGCCTTTGTCCATTAAGATAGAATTCCTTATAACCACTTTCCGCCCCATTCTCATTCTTAACCTGAATATTAAGTTTCTTGCCCCGGAAGACTTTCTCAATGCTTATCTCCTTCCAGTCACTTGGGATAGTTGGCGCTATGGTTATACCATCTACATCCGGCCTCATACCTAGGATACCTTCAACACATCCAACCATAACAGTTGATGCTGTTCCTGTAAGCCAGTGTACATTAGCCCTTCCTTCAAATGGACTTTCTACACTTTCTACAAACTGACCATGAACATAAGGCTCAAGAACTCTTATATCTGCCTTATCATTCATAGATGCAGGGTTTATCTCTGTAAAATATTCAAAAGCCCTATTACCATGGCCCATCATGGATTCCGCTAATATAATCCAGCCCTGGGGCTGAGAAAATATACCCGCATTCTCCTTAGTTGACGGGTTAAACAAAAGAGCCCTTGCCCCATCAAATGCATGGTCCACATAGGATGGCGTCATTAACCTTAATCCATACTTGGTGTTTAACTCCCTATTAGCAGTTTCTAAAGCAATCTCTGCCTGCTCCTTACTTGCTAGGCCACTAATCACAGACCAGGCCTGTGGATTTAACCACATACTAGCTTCTGGATCATGCTTGGAGCCAATAACCTCTCCATCCTCTTTGATACCTCGGATATAACGGTCATCTTCCCAGCAATTTTCATTAATTGTATCCTTTAATTCCTTCTGTACCTTGTCTATATATTCCACGTATTCACTATCGTCTTTATATTGAGCCATTTCACCTATAACAGTCATACCATAATAAAGCTGCATGGCAACAAAGACAGACTCACCCTTT
>CAZPWO010000046.1:0-4267 GCA_964590525.1 uncultured Herbinix sp.
CACTAATATTCACATTAGAAATCTGCGAATCACGTCCAACATTTAACCTAGGATAGTCCTGATCAACTTCTTCATCTTCCGATAGGGAAAATGATTCAATTTCAGTATCTTCTACTAATGGAGCACTGAAGATTACATTTTTAATCGACGTATCATAAGTTTCAACATTATATTTACCGGCTTCTAGAATAAGATCGCCTCTTATTTTAAGACCAGCTAGATAAACATCTGCATCCCCAACAGAACCATCAACTGTTACATGACCGTAGGTCCTATCAATAACAATAACGTCATTGTCTGGGTCTACAAAGCTTCCGTCAATTACTAGGTTCTTAAGAACTGTTACATTAACAGTTTCTTTTGCGCCGCTTCCATCAGCTGCTTTTACTGTAATAATCGCTTTTCCAGAAGCCACTGCAGTAACTAGACCGCTAGAAGATACTGTAGCAACGCCTTCATTAGATGAAGAAAAAGTCACCTTTTGGTTGCTTGCGTCTCTTGGGATAACATCAACATTAAGCTTTGCTTCTGTTTCAGTTATCATTGTAAGTCTAGTAACATTTGGATATATAAACTTGACTGGTGTGTTTTCTGTTGCCAATGATGCAACACCACTATTGGTGAAAACCAAAGCCACAGCTATTAACACAGTCATTATCTTTTTAACAAATTTCTTTCTCACAAGATTTCCCTCCTTCTTATTATAAGACTGAATTATTCAACTACTTGAATTTTAACATCGTCAATATAGAAAGTAAGATCATCATTACCCTCTGTTTCAACGAAAATCATGTTACCTGTGGTATTGTCTGCAATATAAGCATCACCCTCAAGTAGTGTCCATTCACCCTTCTTCGCTGGAATTTGGGAAAGAATCTCATCAGATCCTTCTGTGTCACTCATCTTGTTATTTAATTTGAATTCTACTTCAGCTGGACCTTCTGGGTACATTACGTAGAATTCCACATGAACTTTTTTACCATAATAACTAGCTTTTGTGATTCCATTATCTCTAACAAAAAGTACTCCAGCTCCGTCCCAAGCATTATCACTTTCCACTTTAACGCTGGTATCGCCGCTGCGAGAATATTCTGTCGTGTTGGTTCTTACAGAGCTAGCCCTGGTATCTAGAATACTTCCATCTTCAAAATCATTTTCATACACGATTTCTCCAACTTTAGCTTCCTCTACTTCTTCAATTACTTCTTCAATTTCTTCAGCATCAATCTCATAGATAGCTAAATTATCAACCATAAAGTCGATTGTACTATCAGTCTCAAAATAAATTAGACTTGCTGTAGTGCTAGGGATGATTTCCATAACTCCAGAAATTTCGGTCCATTGTCCCTTAGATACTTCAGATTCAGCTGCCTGAACCCACTTGCTGTCATCATTACTTTCTCTTTCCTGGGTTATCTTGAAGGTCTCTACATCTTCTCCGGATGTATATCTAACCATTCCTGTTACATAATAAGTTGCTCCAGGCTTAACAATGTCCATGATATCTATGGAAGCACCATTCCAAGTGTCAGTACGTCCACTTACTCTCATAAGTCCACTACCACCATCAGCATCTAGACCTGCTGTTACATGGGATACACTTGCGTCTCCTCTTCCTACAAAGTTTCCAAGGGAATTCGCGAAGTCTTCTTCTAGTACTGTATCAATAATATTGATATCAAGCTCTTCATCCTCATCATCAACTTCCCCAGGGACTTCTGGATCTTGAACATCTTCTCCGTCAGCATATACTTTTACAGTCATACTATCGCTTCTACCGCTATGTAATGCCTTAGCAGTTATTGTTACTTCACCTGTTGCTTTAGCGCTGAAATATCCATCCCTTAAAGGGTGGGCAATAGAATTATCACTACTAGTCCATTGTATTTCATCGTCTGATGTAGCAGGTGTAATCTGTAACTTCGGTTGGAATATATCACCTACATTCATGTCGGTAACCTTGTTGGATATTTCAACATTTACTGCCGGCTTTACAACATGTACTCGAGCAATTAAGCGGTATATAGTTCCATCTGGTCTAAAGATTCTACAATGAATATTTGTTGAACCACTAAAAACCCCTGTAACTACACCATTTCTCTCGTTAACTGTAGCAACATCTGTATTGCTACTAGTCCACTTATAGGTGGAACCTTTAATTTTATTATTGATATTAAAATTATAGGAACCTCCTACAAGAATTGTCTCCTCATACGAAGTTAAGGTTGGAGCTTTCTTTACCTCTTTAGCCATTGCAGGGGCCATAGTTATCACTAACATTGCCACCACAATAATTAAGGTAGTAAGCATCTTGCATGCTTTTTTGCATTTTCTAATCATTCCGCTTTTACCTCCTCTAAGATAACATAATGTAACTTTAGGTCATTCCCACCTCCTAGAACCCTGTTCTAGATAGGCCGCTGTCCACAAAGCTGTCAAGTCTTAGATTTTTCCCATTCCTCCTTTTAATTCAATTCTTACAACCCCAATATATATATAAGTAAAACCCAATTGTAAGCACATTATAAGTGAAAGCAATAATTCTTTTATTTATGCAAGGTAAATAATTAGCAAATTCAAGCAAGCATGATGTATTTATTTGTTTTTTTCTTTCCTTTTGATTAATATATCTTTCTGTTTTTCTCGTCATTCACTCCAGATGTTCGGTAGAAATACGTGTTGATTCTATCTCTCCACTCCTTAGAGCTTTCCAGCTGCATCTGCAGACGTTCTTCTACTCTTTCATAAGCATCTTCTGCAACTAGACCTTTTAAACTTTCCCAAGCCTTGATTATATCTTCAACCTCTTCTACCCCTTCAAAATGAGTATCGTATATGTGTTGTATCAATGTCTTACCTGTTTTAAGTTTATAATCATATCTAATGTAATGGAAGAATAATAGTAACTCTTCAGGACAAGATTCTACATTCTCATACATTGATGCAATCGGCTCATTATATTGGCTTGCGTATCCTGTTCCCTTACTTGTCCTATCTACTCCTATGCCATTTCTATCAGCCCTATGATAAGTTCCCCATGAATCATACTCATAACCATCAACATTTGGTCCATAATGATGACTTGGATTAACCATCCAACCAATACCCAGTGGAGATGTGTATTTTTCATAAGTATGCCAAGAGCCCATTAGGATATCCTTTATACCTTCATAGACTTTATCATTATATGAATAAGTAAGCTTTATCCACTCATCTGCAATTTCTTCTGAAGTCAAAGAAGGATCCCAGCTTAATCTTCCAAAGCCATACCAATTCACTGCTGCCAGATCATGCCCTGTCCAGTTGTAGTCATCTCCTGTATTAGTCACAGCCACCATTCCACATAGTGTTTGATTATGTGTCTTACCTGATACAACATCTGCAACGGTTGAGTTTTCTTCCTTAGCATAAGTGTTAAAATCTAGTATCTCCTTCCACATTGGCACAAGATAACATACATGTTTTTGCTGTCCTGTGTATTCTTGTGCTGCTTGTAGCTCAAGTGCCATGTTTGTTTCTTTTAATCCGCCAAATAAAGGGGAGACTGGTTCTCTTACTTGAAAGTCCATTGGTCCGTTCTTAATCTGTAAGATTACATTGTCATCAAATTCTCCATCAAGTCCTATAAAGTTATCATAAGCCGCTCTTGCTCTGTCCGTCTTATAATCCCGCCAATCCTGCTTGCAATCATATACGAAGCAACGCCAAACTAAGACTCCTCCATATGGTTTTAAAGCCCTTGCAAGTACATTGGCCCCATCTGCATGGGTACGTTCATAAGTAAATGGTCCTGGCCTTCCTTCTGAATCTGCTTTAATTAAAAAACCACCAAACTCAGGGATAAGCTCATATATATTCTTAACAACATCCTCCCACCACTTAGCTACTGCTGGATCAAGAGGGTCTGCCGTTGAAAGTCCACCTATTTCTATTGGTGCTGCAAAGTTAGCACTTACATACAACTTAAGCCCATAACCTGCGAAAATGTCCGCATATTCCTTTAGCTCATCAAGATATCGGTTTGTAATCAACCCCGTGGCTGCTTCTCCTCGTACATTCACATTGTTAATTACTGTTGCATTAATCCCAATAGATGCTACAAGTCTAGCATAATCAGTAATTCTATCATCAATAAGTATTTTATCATTATTAAAGAAAAAGGACTGACCTGAATATCCTCTTTCTATACTTCCATCTAAATTGTCCCAATGGTTTAGCATCCGAATATTATTAGTAGGGTTCTCAGTTATCTCTAATCCACTTAGCT
>CAZPWO010000046.1:4367-15430 GCA_964590525.1 uncultured Herbinix sp.
CCTGTGGAAGATTAATGTCAAGCATACCTTTTAAGGCAGTAGATAACTCACTAATTGCATTTTCAATAATAATCCCTGGTTTATCTTCATCATTAGATAAGCAGATATGTATATCTGCTAAAAAATCTCTGTCTTCAGCCTTATTTACCATATTGTAAGCTAGCCAACCGTTTCCATAGTTCATAAAATCCTCCTTGTTTATTACAATCAAGGGATGCTAATTCACATCCCCAGATTGTAGTTTTTTAAAGAATTGTGTGTTGTTTGCATGTCAATGTTTTGCTAAAAGGTTTGTTTCCTGTAAGTTTAACACTTCTATCATCTGGTTGATTTGTACCTATATAAACTTCAACATCCCCTTCATATAAGTTTAACTCTCCATCATTATCATAAAGTCCGAAGTCTTCATCTTTTAATACTATCTCAACTGTCTTTTGCTCTCCTGGATTAAGGCTTACCTTCTTAAGTCCTTTTAATTGCCAGCTTGGACTACCATCTCTTTTTACCTTTACATATACTTGAACTGTCTCAGAACCAGTCATATCACCTGTATTCTTAATATTAACAAGGCATCCCACTTTTTTCCCTGGCTCTATCTCATCTGTATCAACTGAAACATCGCTTAACTGGAAGCTTGTATATGATAAACCGTATCCAAATGGATATAAGGCCTCTTCTTTCATATATCGATATGTTCTGTTGTCCATACTATAATCTGTAAATTCAGGTAGTTCTTCTGTAGTACGATAAAATGTAACTGGAAGCTTTCCTTCTGGTGAAGCCTCTCCAAATATTACTTGTGCAATTGCTCTTCCACCTTGTGCTCCAGGATACCATCCTTGAACTATAGCCGGTAGATTATCATCTGCCCAAGGCACGCTTAATGCACTACCAGATAGTAATATTAGTATTATAGGTTTACCACTTTTGTGTAATTCTTTTAGTACATCTTCTTGTAAGCCAGGTAGATTCAAGTTTGGTTTATCACCACTAGCAAATTCATTTCCTTGATCTCCTTCTTCACCTTCTAGCCCTGGATCAAGTCCAAAGCATGCAATAACTACATCACTCATATCAGCTACTGCCCGGGCTTCAGCAATTCTATCATTCTTTTGCCCAAGACCAGAAACCTTGTCTTGATGCAAGTGACAACCCTCAGAATATAATACCCTAGTGTCTTCTCCAAGATATTCCTTAACCCCTTCAAGTATTGTTACATACTCAGAAGCTGTTCCTTCATAGTTCCCTACCAGTGCCTTACGGCTATTTGCATTTGGTCCAATTACCCCAACTGTCTTTAACTTAGATTTGTCAAGCGGCAAAACATTGTCTTCATTTTTAAGTAATACTATGGATTTCTTTGAAGACTCAAGGTTTAATTCTAAATGTTCTTTGCTTTCAACTACTTCATATCCAATCTTGTTATATGGAACCTTTTCAGGATCATCGAATAATCCTAACTTCATACGGGTAGTCATTAGCCTTATAACAGCCTTATCAATAGTTTCTTCTTCTACTAGTCCATCTCTTACAGCTAATAATAGATTGCCGTAAATATTTCCACAATTCAAATCACAGCCACTATTCATTGCAAGTGCAACAGATTCAACTGGGGTGGAAGTCACCTTATGATACATATGGAAATCCTTGATTGCCCAGCAGTCTGATACTACATGGCCTTTAAAGCCCCAATCGTCTCTAAGAATGTCCTGCAATAAAGTAGGGCTACCACAACATGGCTCACCGTTGGTCCTATTGTAAGCACCCATTACAGATTCAACATCTGCATCTTGAACACATGCTTTAAAGGCTGGAAGATAGGTCTCGTACATATCTTGAATTGAAGATATTGCATCAAAGCTATGGCGAACATCTTCAGGTCCTGAATGAACTGCAAAATGCTTTGCACAAGCTGCTGACTTCATATATTTTTCATCATGCCCTTGTAAACCATTAATAAATCTTACTCCAAGTCTAGAACTTAGGTATGGGTCTTCACCATAAGTTTCATGCCCTCTACCCCATCTAGGGTCCCTAAATATATTAACGTTTGGTGACCAGAATGTTAATCCTTTATAAATATCAGTATCACCATATTGCTGTTGCATATTAAACTTAGCTCGGCCCTCTGTGGAAATTGCATCTGCAACTTCTTCTAGAAGATCCTCATCAAATGTTGCCGCTAATCCAATAGCCTGTGGAAATACTGTAGCAGTTCCTGCACGAGCCACTCCATGAAGTGCCTCATTCCACCAGTTATATGATTTAACATCAAGTCTGTCAATTGCTGGTGCAGAGTGTAGCGTCTGATACACCTTTTCCTCTAAAGTCATATGAGACACTAAGTCTTTTGCTCTTTCCTCAAAACTTAATGTTTGGTCTAAATACATTTTCTTTTCCATGTTTTCTAGCCTCCTATATTAAAAATCCATTATTCTATGATAAGCTTCTTTTGGCTCATGATTTTCATCAAATAACAAGGGCCAATTTTTGCGGTTCCTTACTGGGAAATGATCTAACCAAGTATGGTCATCGGCTGGTCCCCATAATGTTACACTATCAACAATCTCTTTGTATTCTCTAAATATAGCAAATGAATCTCCATATGCCTTTGCCTGAAGTTCAATCATCTTTTCTGTAGGCTTATCAATCTTTGTTTCATCACCGAACTCGAACATAGATATATCCATCTCTGTAATATGAATCTTAAGGCCTAATTTTGCATATAGCTCTATTGCTCTACGAATCTCATCCTTTGATGGACTATGGATGTTAAAGTGACATTGAAGTCCTACACCATCAATAGGAACACCCCTATCCTTCATATCCTTTACAGCATGGTATATTTTATCCCTTTTCTTTTCAACTATTGCATTATAATCATTATAAAATAGTTCTGTATTAGGTAAAACTTCTCTAGCATAGCGGAAGGAGTAATCCATAAAGTCTTCCCCAATAATATCCACCCAAGGGCTCTTTCTTAAAATGTTTTCTCCCTTATCATCAATTGCTTCATTTACAACATCCCAGCAATAGATGTCATCTTCGTACCTTTTACCAACAACTTCTATATGCGATTTTAATCTTTCTAAAAGGGTTTCTTTAGTTGCGTCCTTAAAAACCCAAGGTGGGGTTTGTTGATGCCATGTAAATGTATGGCCCCTCATTACCATATTATTTTCCCTGGCAAATTGAACAATTTTATCTGCTTTGTCAAAATCATAATTATCTTCATCATAGTGAACACTAGAGAACTTAGTCTCATTCTCACAAGTCAGGCTGTTAAAATGCTCCTTAATCAAGTCTGAATGCGTTTTAATATTTCTAGTGTTTACTGCAACACCTATCTGAAAGTAATCTAGGTATTTATCCTTTAATCCCATTATGTCGCCTCTCTCTCAATATTGTGTGTTTACATGCCTACTATTAATAGTAAAAAGTCGGCCATTCTGTACATGTTTTCCACGTAGCTAATCTAAGTATAGTCTAAATTTACTATAATGTAAACAACATTTAGTCATATTAACCTACATTTTAAACAATACTAAAATCAGCTTATATTTTTCATTGTTGTAAAAGTTGGATTTTTCATAAGACTTGTAATTATTTTTAATTAATATATAATTGATACTATAGAAGGGATTGATGAACCATGAGAATTTTAGATGGTTTTTTTGAAAAGGTCAATTATCAAGATAACACCTCCATATTACTGCATTCTAATAAGGAAACTGATAATTATGCCACTCACTGGCATTCTGCCATGGAGATAATTATGCCTATAGATAATATTTATACAGTTATTATAGGAAAGAAAAAATATGTATTAAATGAAGGGGATGTATTGGTTATACCTGCTGGTGAACTTCATGAGATTATTGCTCCTAAGACTGGTTTGAGAAAAATTCTTTTATTTGACTTCTCATTAATAAGTAACCTAAAGGGATTTTTCAGCATTTCAAATATTTTCAACCAAACCAGATATATTAATGAAGATAATTCTCCAGATATACTTATCCCTTTACAAAACTTATTTGACGAAATCAACCATGAATATAACAATAATAACACCTTGAGAGAAGGTGCTATTTATGCACTCCTTATTCAAATGTTTGTCTTATTAGGCAGAAAATTTATGAATACATCTAATTCATTTCCAGATGTTAAGATTAATAAGCAAAAAGAATATGTAGCTAAATTCAATCTTATTTTTGAATATATTAATATTAATTATACGGAAGATATCACTTTAGATAAGATAGCAGATGTGGCTGGATTCTCTAAGTTTCATTTTTGTAGGCTTTTTAAACAATTTACAGGAAGCACATTTTACGATTATTTAAATCAACGGAGGATAAAAGAGGCCGAAAACCTTTTGCTTAATCCAGAGCTGACTATAACAGATGTAGCCATGCATTCCGGTTTTTCAAGCATTTCAACCTTTAATAGGGTTTTCAAAAGCTTTAAGGAATGCACGCCTACAGAGTTTAAAAAATTATATCAAGAAAATAAAATTATTTTAGAAGACTATCCACAGGACAAAAACCACATGTTAGATAGTCTATCTCTTTTTTAGTCTAAACTTTTGTATCTTAACCAATCAAAATCTGCGTAATTTTCGCTATCTTGACCGTTACTTGAGCAATATAGTCCCAAAGTGTTACCCACGAAACCACCTGCTACGTCTGTACTTAATATTCGTCCATCTACTTGGGACTTAAGTACTGTATAGTTTTCACCATCATAACTATATTCAAAGGAAAGATCCTGTTTGTCTGCAGTAATTTTAAGCCTGATAGCATTGTTATCATTCTTTTCAACTATGGTCTGAGACAGGATTTCTTCTTTGCCTTCTTTACATCTTATAAGCTGAACTTCTTGGCTGTCACCATTTGTTACCTTAACAAATCTATAATGGAAATCAGGATTTTGCATTAAAACAAGCCCTGCTTCTTCTCCTGCAACTGCAGTAAACTCCATTAAAGTTTCACATTCGTAACTCATTCCTGTTTGACGAATTCCTACATAACTAGGACTAGCAATCTCTGTAATCTTTTCTTTAGCTAGTTTCATTCTTAGATAACCTTCTCTTGCATCAAGGCTATAGTTTTCCATTACAGGATTTCTTAGATATAGGAAATGATAAGCCAATTTGTCTCCATCAAAGTCTTCTGTCTCTGGTAGAGGCTCTACTGGTGTCTCTGGTAGATTTGGAAATTCAATAGTATCTTCTACTATTCCCTTTCCAGGGTTTACAAGAGGCCATCCATTTTCCCAAGTTACTGGTACTAAGAATGTTTCTCTTCCAAGGTTTCTATAATAACCACCATAAGGACGAGAAGCTAAAAGTACCATGTACCAATCACCATTCTGAGTCTCAACAAGGTCACCATGTCCAACGTTTACTATTGGATAAGTCCACCCTAGATGTCTATGGGTTAGAATTGGATTACCCTTATGTCCAACAAATGGTTTGGTAATATCATCACTAACTGCTACTGTAACAGCATGGTCATGAGCTGTTCCTGCCTCAGCTATCAGAAGATAATAACGTCCGTCTTTCTTGTAAATATGTGGTGCTTCTGGCCATACAACATCCTTTAAAGCTCCATGCCATATAGCATAACTTTCTCCTACAAGTTTCATAGTTTTTAGGTCTAATTCTTGTAGCCAAATTTCATTATCTCCGTAGTACTTAGCTCCTTCTCTTCTATCTCTTGTTCCATGGCAATAGCATTTGCCATCATCATCGAAAAATAGAGATGGATCTATTCCACCAGGTCCTTCTATTAGATAAGGATCAGACCATGGCCCTGCTGGATCTGTAGCTGTTACAACAAAGTTACCTCCATGGGCAACATTTGTAGTAATCATGTAAAATGTACCATCATGATAACGAATAGTTGGTGCAAAGATTCCCCCTGAATGCTGTGAGCCCTCAAGTGGCAGTTGTTCTTTTCTGTCTAGCACATTTCCAATCTGCTTCCAATTAATCAAGTCTTTACTATGATAGATAGGAACTCCAGGAAAGTAAGCAAATGTAGATGTTACTAGATAATAATCATCATCAACCCTACAGATTGATGGATCTGGATAAAATCCAGATAATATTGGGTTTTTTGCCATTTTACTCATAAATAACCTCCTAAGTATTATGTTTTTTTATAATAAGACTTTTCTATTTTTACTTTTCTCCATAATGATATGTTACCATAAAGCCATGATAATAACCAGCCAACAGCAAGATTATTTTAATAACCCATATCCCTAATATACTGGTCTGCCTTTGATACCATGTTCTGCATAGATGATTGCCTTCTATTACTAGTATGAGTTCTACTATTCTTAAAATGTAGATCCATAACCCCATCAGCTCCATTGTTCTTTACAGCATCAAGGTTTTGTCCATATCCATAGCCAGCACTACGACCACTAACATAGTTAACTGCTGGTGCAGAATCAAGTCCTGCATGTGGCATGGCAGACATTGCTCCTGCAAGAATATCTTCTCCTACTTGTACCACTACTGCCCGCCTCTCCCAACTCCAACCATTCCATATATCTTTTATTATATCGGAATCTTCTTTTGTTAGGGGTTCAATATCTGCATGGTTGGTTCCAAAGGTCCTCTTAACCCAAAATGATTTTCCTGTATCAATATCAGTTATATAAGCATCCACTTCCCTAGCAAATATGTATTGTACTTCATCAAACCAATCCAATGCCCCACGTCTACCTTTTTTTCCTTCTGCCTCGTCTACATTTTGTGCTTCTTCTGTTTCCTCTGTTTCTGCTGATAATAACCCTATCTCAAAATCACTTTCATTTATTACCATGGCTCCTAGCACTTTAACCTCTGCTTCATTGTTATCCTGATTAGTTTCTAGCTCTTTATCTATCTCAACTGTATCTTCTTCTATATTATCTTTCTTATATACATTGTCTTTCTTGTCTGTATTATCTTCCTTTGTATTATCACTACAAATTGGACCAATTATAGCTCCTTCTGTAATATTGATTGGTGTTAATGACATTATTACAACCATTGCAATAGAAACAACTCTGTAAAAACTCTTTGTATTCATTATGTACTCTCCATTTTTATTCTTATATTTTTAATGCATAATCAAGAGTTTATTACATTTCCATTGTAAAGTCAACGGATTATTTAATATTTCTGTAACAACTTCAAACACTTTTGTAACATGTGGATATGCATCCAGTAAATGTGATTAAGTAATGGGTTAGTTGGCTAACTTGGTGACAAAAGCCCTTGGAGTTTCTATGGGTGACTTGGGGGCTGTGTATTAATTTGTCTTGCCTTACCTTCCTAGGCATATTCTCCGTTGAGCCTCTTAAAACGGGAGGAAATGACGCATAAGCAGGCATCTTTTCCTCCCTGAGTCTCAACTACGAATATAAGCAGCCGTCGTCAGCCGGTCTGCGCAAATTAATACACAGCCCCAAGTCACGAGTTAGTTTATAGTGGCTTTTGCTGGAGGGAGACCGGGGGGAAGTTTTTTTGCTTAGTAACATTGTCACACAAGTTTTATTGATTTTATATGATGCAAATGATAGAATGGGGAAAAGAAAAAAAGGAGATATTATGCTTGATAATTTAGTGTCTTTAAGTAATATAAGTTTCATTTTAGTTTTTGTAGAGGGTTTACTATCTTTTCTATCTCCTTGTGTTATACCGCTTATTCCTATTTATATGAGTTATCTCGCTGGTAACGCACAGCAGACCAAGGAAGATGGAACTATCTACTATCAAAGAAGTAAGGTATTTCTACATACCATGTTTTTTGTCTTAGGGGTTTCTAGTGTGTTTTTTATCTTGGGGATTTCATTTACAGCCCTAGGAAGCTTTTTTCAACAAAACAGTCTCCTCTTTACAAGAATTGCAGGTATTATAATTATTCTACTTGGTTTGGTTCAAGTAGGTTTTATTGATATTAAGTTTTTAAGTAAAGAAAGAAGACTTAAAAGCAATTTTCTAAGCAAAGACATGAGTCCTTTAACTGCTTATATAATGGGACTTACATTTAGCTTTGCATGGACTCCTTGTGTAGGTCCTGCACTTTCTTCTGTTTTAATATTTGCATCGACTTCACAAAGTCCCTTAATAGGAAACTTACTGATAGTTTTATACGGCCTAGGCTTTCTTGTTCCATTTCTTCTACTGGGTCTATTTACATCACAAGTGTTGAATTTCCTAAAGAAACATCAAAGACTCCTTAAATATACTGTAAAAGCAGGGGGAGTTATATTGATTATTATTGGTATTATGACCTTTACTGGCTGGATGAATTCTATATCCAAATATCTAAATGATTTTACTCCGCCTATTGGTTCCGGTCTTGCTACAGAGGATGATAGTGATAATGAAGACAACAATGATATTAATGATGGTAAGGATAATCTTGTTGACAGTAATGGTGAATCTGACCAAGCTAATGATAAAGACCCTGTAGATAATGAAGAAATTGTTGATGAAGAAGGGTTTGATAATGACGCTTTAACTGCTACGGATTTTACCTTACTTGATCAATATGGTAATGAACATAGCCTATCTGACTATAAGGGGAAAGTGGTTTTTCTTAACTTTTGGGCAACCTGGTGTCCCCCTTGTAAGAAAGAGATGCCTGATATTGAAGCCCTATATAAAGAATACGGCGAAAACCAAGAGGATGTTATTATCCTTGGGGTGGCTAATCCTTCTTCCAGTGAATATCCCAGAAATAATGATGTAAGCCAAGAGGAAGTTATAGATTTTCTTGATGAAAACTCCTATACATTCCCCACAGTATTTGATCATACAGGACAGATATATGCTTCTTATTATATTTCTGCCTTTCCCACAACATTTATGATAGACGTGGATAATAATATCTTTGGTTATGTTCCATCCATGATGACTAAGGACATGATGATTAATGTAATTGAACAAACCCTTGATTCAAGTAAATGATAAATAATGAATATAACACCTTTATTAGAATAAAAAATAGTAAATTTGCAACACTATAATTAGGAGGTGTTTATAACATGATAACTAATGTAAATTTATCAACTAAAGAAGAATTTCTGCTTCAAGATCAAAAAAGCCAAGAAGAACAATGTATCATTAAGTATGAAAACTATGCAAACCTTACCCAAGATCCAGAACTAAAGAGCATCTTTCAACAAAATGGGCAAAAAGAAGTAGAGCATTTAAACACGATTAATCAGATACTAAATGGCACAGTTCCATCCATGGGTGGAAATAGCCAGCAACAACCTGGACAATCACAGCAATCTGGACAATCAGGTCAGTCCATGCAACCACAACAGGGCTCTACTGATCAAAACATGCCTGGCCAGGTGAAATTAACTGATAAGGATATGTGTATGGACATGCTTTCAACAGAAAAGTACGTATCCGGTTCATATAACACAGCAATATTTGAATTCAAAGATACTGCTGTACGAGAAGCACTAAATCATATACAGAAAGAAGAACAGCAGCACGGAGAGTCAATCTTCAAATACATGCAAAGTAGAGGCATGTATACTGTTAAATAACTTATGTACCTTTTCCTTTAATATAAACTCATAAAAAAGCTTGAGAATATTCTCAAGCTTTTTTATGTAAAGTATTAATACTCATATTTTCATCTGTCTTATAAAAACCTAGCTATCTCATCCATAGTCTTTCTCTTCTTCTCTGGTCTAGCACTATGGTCAGGAAAACCTATTGGAATCATCACTATAGGCTCTTGATTCTCTGGCAAATCTAAAACTTTAGATACAATCTTTTCATCAAAAGCACAAACCCAGCATGTACCAAGCCCTATATCTGTTGCAGCTAATGTAAGATGATCTACTGCAATTGCCACATCAATATCACAATGATCTTTCCCATCTTTTCTTTTATAAGATGTCTCATGGTCTCCACATGCAACAATAACTACAGGAGCCTTGCGAAACCATGCCCTATCATATGCCTCTGCTAATTCTTGTATCTTTGCATCCTCTGTAACAACAGTAAAATGCACTGGCTGTTTATTTACAGCTGATGGGGCATACCTTGCTGCTTCTAACACTTGAATTATCTTGTCCTTGTCAACTGGTCTATCTTCATACTTTCTAACAGAATAACGCTCTTTTGCCAAATCTAAAAATGCCATCTTAATCCTCCTTATGGATTTACTAATATTCTTCACCTGCAGATACTATTTCTCTTTGTATATCTATAATATCACCATGGGTGATTCCTTCAATAAAATTAATTATATTATCCATAATGCTATCTCCATGGGTAGAAGAATTGGAAACACAGGCAATACCCAATACAATTTCTTTATGGATATCCTGCTTATCAACCTCTGCTATGGAAGCATTGTATTTGTTGCTTACCCTATCACATATACTCCTAACTTCCATTCGTTTCTCCTTAAGAGAGTGAACCCAGGGTACATGTATATTAAGTTTAATCATTCCTACAATCATATAAATCAACACCTATCACTATGAATTTTATATAAAGCCCATATAATATTTATACAAGGCAAGTTATTTGATTCTATTAGCATATTTGCCGGACCTTCTTGATATCTTTCTCACTATTGCCCTAACTACTATTATAAGTATAACAATAACAAGCAATATAATTCCATAGAAGATGAAAGCCACTTTGTTAGGATTAGAAATTAAAGCCCCAATACTTTTATCATTATCAACCACTTTCCTTCCATTACTTTCATAATAATAAGTTGGAATTGTGGGAATACCATTATCTTCATCAAATGATTGTAAATACGACACTATGGCATACCACTCTTTAACTTCATTGCCCCTACCATCAGCCTTGTTGTATATTATATGTTCTTCATAATCAGTAATTGGATTTCCATCACTGTCCTTTGGCTCAATCTTAACTAGCCCAAATGTTTTATCTCCAACAACAGATAGCATCTGGGCAGAATATAGTCCTGCTATCACTCGGTACAATTGGTCATCATCTATCTCTTCTTCTAAAAGATGTTCACCACTCCATATTGGTTCTTTATATCTTACTAAGG
>CAZPWO010000047.1:0-15038 GCA_964590525.1 uncultured Herbinix sp.
TCAAGTATTAACAGCAATGGTGAAATTAGCGGTGATAAGATAGTAACTAGCTCAGTTGATAACCTTGGATATGGTTATATTGGTATTAATGCAACTACAGTAAATGTAGGTGGAGAATCAGATTCTGAAGCTTCCAAGAACTTAAGAAAAGCTCTTTCAACAATATTATCAGTATATCGTGATGTGGCTATTGACACTTACTACGGTGATGCAGCTAGTGTTATAAATTATCCTATATCTAATACATCTTGGGCAGCTCCTCAACCATCAGATTCTGATTATCAGATTGCATACTCTGTGGATGTAGATGGTAACAGTATTTATTCATCTAGCATGTCTTCAGATGATAGATACCTAGCAGCAGCAGAAGCAGCTCTAGGCTACTTTGAAGCAGCTGGATACACAGTAGCAGATGGTAAGGTTACAGCGGCTCCAGAAGGTGCAGCAATGGAATATGAAGT
This sequence comes from uncultured Herbinix sp., assembly GCA_964590525.1. Lineage (GTDB taxonomy): Bacteria > Bacillota > Clostridia > Lachnospirales > Lachnospiraceae > Mobilitalea. The sequence goes on from CAZPWO010000047.1 coordinate 462, forward strand.
ATTAATTCCTGCTAGTGGTGATGGTGACCATCCATCATTTGCAATCTTAACTGATGCATCTGCAGCTTTTGATACAATTGGATTCAACCTAATAGTTAATGACTTATCAGACTCTAATATTCTTTGGGATAGACTTAATGCTTCTACACAGGAGATATGGTGTGCTGCATGGGGTGCTACAATAGATCCTGATATGTATCAGGTATACCACAGTACAAATGCAACTGGTGCTGGGGGTACAGATAGTAACCATTACATGATTACTGACCCTGATCTTGATACAATTATTATGGAAGCAAGACAAAGTGATGATCAAGGTTATAGAAAAGCAGCATATAAGCAAGCTCTTGATATTATCATAGACTGGGCTGTAGAAATTCCTACTTACCAGAGACAAAACTCTGTTATATTCAGTAATGAAAGAGTAGATGTTGATACAGTAACACCAGATATTACAACTTTCTATGGATGGATGCAAGAAATTGAAAATTTAAAATTAAAATAATTATTTGTTAAAGGTATTCAGATAAACGACTTTATGTAATATGTCTGGCAACAATAAATAAGATAAGAATGCCATGATTATTTTCATGGCATTCTTATCATTATGTTAAAATCATTATATTGAAAAGTATTAAATGAGTAATAAAAAACATTAACAAGTAGCATTATATTAAAGAAGGTATAGGTTACTGATTAATTAAGAAACAGGAGATGCAATATGCGTAAATATATAGCAAAAAGATTAGCATTAAGCCTTGTAATATTATTTTTTGTATCACTTATTATTTATACAATTATGCGGTCTATGCCATCTTCCTTTGTGGACACCATGGCTAGGGAAAAAGCTTCTCTTCCAGGGGGTAAATCCTACAATGAATGGTTGGCACAGCTTAATGCCTCTTATGGTTTAGATAAAGGAATTGTAGAAGGTTTTTTTTATTGGTTAGGGCAGGCAATAAGGGGTAATTTTGGTGACTCATGGGCTTTTAATGTACCAGTTGTAGATAAATTTAAAGATGTAATCTGGCATTCATTTGGATTAGGTGCAGTTACATTTGTGTTACAGATAATAATATCTATACCTTTAGGTATTAAAGCCGCAAGGAAACAATATAGCAAAACAGACTATGCTATAACTGTATTAGCTTTAATTGGAATATCACTTCCATCATTTTTCTTTGCAACTGTTTTAAAGTATGTTTTCTCAATAAAATTGGGATGGTTTGATTTATTTGGAATGATCGGACGTTTTCACTATCAACTTAGTCCTTTTGGAAGGTTTTTAGATATAGCAAAACATATGGTATTACCAATTGTAACTTTGACAATAGTAGGCGTTGGTTCGCTTATGAGATATACAAGAACAAACATGCTTGAAGTACTTAACTCAGATTATATACGTACAGCAAGGGCAAAGGGCCTTTCTGAAAATCGAGTTATTAATGTTCATGCATTTCGTAACACATTGATTCCTGTTGTAACTATTTTAGGTGGTTCATTGCCTGGTCTATTTGCAGGAGCTATGATTACAGAGACCTTATTCCAGATAGAAGGTATTGGATATACCTCATATCTAGCAATGACTACAGGGGATATACCCTTTTCAATGTTTTATATTTTATTTATGGCAGCTCTTACCCTTTTAGGTACCCTAATAGCAGATATTCTATATGCAGTTGTTGACCCTAGAGTAAGAGTAAGTTAAGGAGGTGTAGAGATGAGTACAGATAATGATAACAAACATGTAAGCACTTCCTCTACTTTGGATGATGAGCAAAGAGTAAAGGTTTTGTCACCAGGAATGTTAGTAGCTAAGAGATTTTTCAGAAATCGCCTAGCTATGATAGGACTTGTAATAATTGCTGCCATGTTTATATTTTCTTTTATTGGTGGGGCATTGGTCCCATATGGAGAAACGCAAGTATTTAGATATTATGATATTATTGAAAAAGATTATGCTGGAGTAGGGATTAATGATGAATTTCAATATATGGATGCTGAAGATGAGACATTTCCCCCAATTGCCAGAGCTCAAATGATTATGGCAATTAATAATGATGAGAATAGTTTTCTTGCTAGTGGTGTTAAGTATTCTTTAATTAATGAAGGAAAAGATTTTTACCGAATTATACAGTATCAAGATATTGCAACAGTAATTAGCCTAAGAGGAATAAATAGAATTAATCCTTTAGGTTCTGAAGAAGTAACCAGTGATATGGAAGTTGCTTTTGAAGAGGCAAATGAAAAAGGAGAAAGCACCTTTGAATTAGAAGGTCTTACTTATTATATTAATCAAGATGGAAGAGACACATCTATATCTCTTGCAAAAGAGATTTCTTTAGCATCTAAGTTGATTTTTAATAGCTATGACCAGGATACAGTTTTCGATTATGATTTTCGTTATGCCGCAGAAAAGGCAATGAATGAAAATATTTCATCTTTCCAGGTTAATGGAATTAGCTTTGAGATGGATTATGATATAGAAATTGAATCGGCAGTATTTTATTTAGTAGATGGTAATGAAAAATCAGAATACTCTTTAGCATCTAATATAAGTATTAATACTATTGATAATGAATTTTTGACTATGGAATTTAAAGAAATAGCTATTGCAGCTATACAAAACGAAGAAGAAAGCTTTACTATGGCTAACGAAGAAGGGGAAGAAGTTGTATATAAACTTATTCGTAATAATAATCGTTATACCATTAGGGCTAATACAGTTACCCAGTTAATAAATACTTATGAAGCACCTTCTAAAAAACATCCTCTAGGTACAGATGGGAATGGAATGGATCTTTTAACCCGTTTGATGTATGGTGGAAGGATATCTCTTATTATTGGTTTTGTAGTAGTTTCAATATCCCTTTTTATTGGAGTATTATTAGGCGGTATAGCTGGATACTTTGGTGGATGGGTCGATAGTCTTATTATGCGTATAGTTGATACGGTGAATTGTATTCCTTCTATGCCATTGTATATTATATTAGGCTCTGTTATGGATTTTATGAGGGTTGATCCAAAAATCCGTATATATTGGTTAATGGTTATCTTAGGTCTATTGGGATGGCCGTATATTGCCAGAATGGTTCGTGGACAAATTCTTTCCCTAAGGGAACAAGAATTTATGGTGGCAACAGAGTCCCTAGGAATAAGTGTTAGGAGAAGAATTCTCAGACACCTAATACCAAATGTTATTCCACAGTTAACTGTTATTGCAACTATGAACCTAGGAAGTGTTATTTTATCAGAAGCCACATTAAGTTTCTTAGGACTTGGTGTTAAATTCCCATATGCATCATGGGGAAATATTATCAATGCAGTTAATGATGTCTACGTTATGACAAATTATTTATATGTATGGATTCCAGCAGGCTTGTTAATACTAATTACAGTTTTAGGTTTCAACTTTGTTGGTGATGGATTACGTGATGCATTTGACCCTAAGATGAAGAGGTAGGTGAAATAAAGTGGCTTTGTTTAAGAAAAAAAAGGTAAAAGATTCAAATTATATTTCAAGTAAGGAATCCAGAAGGATTTCCAATGAAAATAGAAAGATAACTGATAAGATTGAGAAAGAAAGAAACAGGAAAAATGTTCCCAGAGAGGAATACATTACAGAGATGAAAAATCCTGATAATGTTGTGGAATTTGATAATTTACACACTTATTTCTTTACTGATATAGGAACTGTTAAAGCAGTTAATGGTGTATCTTTTGACATACCCCTAGGCAAGACTGTAGGTGTTGTTGGAGAATCTGGTTGTGGTAAATCAGTTACAAGTCTTTCACTTATGCAACTGGTACAGAGGCCTCAAGGGCAAACGGTGGAAGGGTCCATACGTTTTAATACAGGTAATGAAGTGTATGATATACCTAAGACGCCCACAGAAGAGATGCAGAAGTTAAGAGGCAATCAGATGTCTATGATATTTCAAGAGCCAATGACAAGTCTAAATCCTGTATTTAAAATTGGAATGCAGGTGGACGAGGTTATTGAACTTCATAATAAGGATTGGAATAAAGCGCAGGTTAAAGAACGTACAATTGAGATGCTTGAAATGGTTGGTATTGCCAATAGTGAGGGTGTTTATAGCATGTATCCTCATGAACTATCAGGTGGTATGCGGCAAAGAGTAATGATTGCTATGGGCCTTGCATGTAATCCTAGATTGATTATTGCTGATGAACCTACTACAGCATTAGACGTTACTATTCAAGCACAGATTCTAGATTTACTTCGTGATTTGAAGGATAAGATCAATAGTAGTATTATGTTAATTACCCATGACCTTGGTGTTATTGCTGAGATGGCAGATTTTGTAGTTATAATGTATGCAGGAAGAGTTGTTGAAACAGGTACTGCAGAGGAGATATTCAACAATCCTTGCCATCCCTATACCATAGGTTTAATGAACAGTAAGCCTACAGTAGGTAAAGATGTTGATCGCTTATATAGTATTCCAGGTACAGTGCCTAATCCAGTAGATATGCCAGATTACTGTTATTTTAAGGATCGTTGTGAAAAATCTTTTGAACCCTGCCATAAGGAATATCCTTCAGCCAGAAGATTATCTCCAACACATAGTGTATCTTGCTACCTTTATGAGGATGAAATGAAAGGAGCGAATGTAGATGGAAGATAAAACAATAAATGATAAGCAATCAGAAGATTTTATATTAGAAGTTAAAGATCTTAAGAAACACTTTCCCATTAAGGGGAATATCTTTTCTTCAGCAAAAGGCCAAGTAAAGGCTGTTGATGGTATTAGCTTTAAGATAAAGCGTGGAACTACCATGGGGCTTGTTGGTGAATCTGGTTGTGGTAAGTCAACAGCTGGTAGAGCTATACTTCGCTTACTTGAAAAAACAGCAGGAGAGGTTTTATTTGATGGGATTGATGTATATAGTTTAAATAATAAAGAGCTAAAGAATTTAAGGACCAAGATGCAGATTATCTTTCAAGATCCATATTCTAGCCTTTCCCCAAGGCTTCCTGTAGGAGAAATTATAGGGGAAGCAGTTAAGGAACATAAAATTGTTCCTAAGGATGAATATGAAAGATATCTTGATAGTGTAATGGAGGATTGTGGCCTACAGCCTTATCATAAGGACCGTTATCCACATGAGTTTTCAGGAGGTCAAAGACAAAGGATTTGTATAGCAAGGTCCCTAGCTGTTAATCCAGAATTTATCGTATGTGATGAACCAGTATCAGCCCTTGATGTGTCAGTCCAGGCGCAAATAATTAACTTGCTTAAGGATTTACAGGATAAGAGGAATTTAACTTACTTATTTATATCCCATGATTTATCTGTTGTGGAGCACATATCAGATTCCATTGCTGTTATGTACCTAGGGAGCCTAGTAGAGATTGGTGATAAGGAGAAAATCTTTAAGAACCCTAGTCATCCATACACCCAAGCCTTATTAAGTGCAGTTCCTTCCCCTGATCCTGATAAAAAGATGGAGCGTATTATACTAGAGGGGGCTATACCTTCTCCAGCAAACCCTCCAAAAGGCTGTAAGTTCCATACTAGATGTAATTACGCCATGGAGATATGTAAGACTGTTGACCCGTCATATAGGGAAATAGAAGAAGGCCATGAAGTTGCATGTCACCTTTATACTGAGGATTAATCTAAAAGGATGATGAAGATGGATAAAAAGAAGAATAAAGTGGAGACTGACGACGATAGAGTTGTTGCTAACATGAATATAGATGGAATGCCTTGGAGTGCTAAGGGAAGTCCTATGTATGACCAAGCAGGCAAAGGAGCTCCTGAGCTTACAAAAAAAGAGAAAAGACTATTTACTCGCAGCGCTGTTTTAGCAGGACTGTTAGTAGGGGCGATATTTATAATTATATTATTTCTTTTTATTTTATTTAGCATAAATGTATGGTTTAGATAAAATATATTTATAATAAAAAGGCTGTTATTATAACAGCCTTTTTATTATGTGTGAATTAAATATTCAATTAAATATGTTATCTTATATTATTAGTCTACACTTCTTATATCAATAACTTCTATTCTTGTGTGAGTTATATCGTCTGGTTCTACTCCGGCAACAATGTAGTTATATAGGCTAACCAATGGATCGTGTCCCTGTCCAAATGGATCTTGTCCCAAAGCTGCGTATATAGTTCCTTTCCTGATATTATTAAGAACTTGATCATCGTAATCAAAGCAAATGACTTTAGTTTTACCAAGGTGTCCTGAATCTATAATTGCATCTACTGCACCTTGGACTCCACTAGTTATAGTAACAATGATTTCAAGTTTTGGATGCCTTCTTAAAAGATCTTTTACAGCATCATATACATATTGGTCTCCAATTTCTGTTTCAACTTTATCAACTAATTTAATTTTCGATTTTTTATTAGTAACTTTTAAAATTGCATTCTGGCGAGCTTGTACATATCCACTTGAGCCTACACCAATCATTGCAAATTCCCCTGCCCCTTTTAGAGCATTAACAACAAGTTCACCTGCTACAGAAGCTGTGGCCTCAACATCTGGCCCAAAGTAAGCAAGGCGATCTGTCCCATCTGAGAAGTCTAAATTAAAAGATACAACAGGAATGTTTTTTCTATAAGCTTCATTCACATAGTCTTCAATTCCACCTACAGAGCCAGGCACTACAATGCCGTCAACCCCGTTTTTAATTCTTTCAGCTAAAGTTCTATTAAGACTATCGGTCATCACTTCAAAACCTATGTATTCTACTTCTACATTCTTAGATTTTAGTTCATTCTTTGCATATAAGGCACCTTCTCTTACAGCATGCCAAAAAGGATGATCTAGAGGACTGAGCATAACAAACTTTAACTTTCTAGAACTGATTTGGTCTACTGGTTCTACAGAAGTTTTATATCGCCTCAGTAAACCTTCTATGCTGGCCAGCAAGTTTTGTAAGGATAATGCTTGGGTTTTAATTTCTTCATTTTCAGCTAATTCTTCTTCTGTAACAGCTGCAACTTCTTGAGTTATGGAAGATATCTCTTTAGAAGAATTATGAAGTGATAAACCTTGTTTATTCATATCATTTGTGCTACTGGTGATTAGCTGGGATTCCTCATAAACTTTTTTCATATCATCACTTAAAACATTAGTGTTCTTGTTAATATTATCAAAGGATTCTTGAACTAATTTAAAGATATCCTTACTGATGTCGAAGCTTTCAACACATGCGTTTATACTTACACTAACTTGTTCATTACTATTAAGAATATTGCTAAGTAGGCGGTTGATTTCACCAATACTATTTCTTGTAGCAGTGGAAAGCTTGTTCATTTCCTGTGCAACTACTACGAATCCTTTACCGGCTTCTCCAGCTCTAGCAGCTTCTACTGCAGAGTTTAAAGATAATAACTTCAATTGCTCTGTAATATTGATAATGAGTCCACTTACTTGGTCTATCTCATTCAGATATGAATTAAGAGTTTCAATCTCTATACTTGTATTGTGTAAATTGGTGGAGATAACATTCATCTGTTCATCATACTGATTAACGTTATTAGTACCTTCTTCAGTCTCTTTCACTGTGTTTTGAACAAATCCTTCTATATTAGCTAATGAATTGGAGATGTTAAGAGTTCTATTAGATACATCTTCTATTTGGATTAATGTCTGATTAGCAATATTGAGTTGTTCATGAGCTTTTTCAGCCACCAGATTCATATTACTTGCGATTTGTTCATTACCCTTATAGGTCATATCTAAGCTTTTTGTAACTTGGTCAACTGCTTCTGAAAGTATAACGACATTGCCTTTTGTGGAATCAATAAAATTAAGTAGATTTCTCTTCATATCATTAAAGGCTATAGTTAAGTATTCGATGCCTTTGGTCTTATCAGCCATAATATCACTAATATTCAGATTACCATCTGATAGTTGATTTGCATTATGTTCAATAAGATCTATACCTCTAAAAAATATAACTAGTACAAAAGCTTGTACGCAGAAGATTACTATTAATAATATTAAAAGTAACTTATAGATATTATTACCTGCTATCTTATCAAAGAAGCTTAGAATAAAAAGTGTAATCATAAGAACTAGGTTGACTCCAGATGCTGCTAGTAGATAAATGGTTCTTTTATTTGTGTTATGTACTTTGTTCTGAACTTTTTCTGCCATTATTTACCCCCTATGAATATAAGCATAATTGCTATGATATAATTTATGTTAGTTCTAGACCATATATCGCATATGTTATCAATTTTATCATTTATTTAATAGAAAAACAATAGACAAAAGCACCATATTTAGAATATAAGATAGAAAGACATAGAAAGACATAGAAAGAGTATCTACACAAGATAGATACTCTTTTTGATCAAGATGCAAGCTTAAGACATCTTTCTATATCTTCATTATTAAGTGATTCTTTATCCAGTAGTTCCTGGCTTATTTGCTCTAAAGCTTTCATATTAGAAGAAACTAATTCTACTGTTTCGTCATAAAGTTCATTCATCAAAGCTCTACAACGGCTTACTAATAGCTTATCTTCACCGACCCCTAGGATTTCTGAATTGAATAAGCCAAGGTCTGAATCCATACCGAATTTATTGATATAGTCTAATATAAGAGAGGAAGCCTTTTGAATATCATTGCTTGCCCCTGTGGTAACCTGGTCTTGTCCGAAGATTAATTCTTCAGCAACCCTTCCTGATAGTAGTACCTTTATATTGGATTTTAGTTGACTTTGACTCTGGTAGAGAGTGTCCTTAGGGATACTAAGATTAAAACCGCCTGCTCCTCGTACACTGGGTATAATAGTTACCTTGGATATATAATGGTCCCACAGTAGTAATTTAGTAACCAAGGCATGGCCTGCTTCGTGGTAGGCTGTAATTGCCCTGTCTTTCTTAGAGATATAACTTCTATCCATCTTAGGGGCACCTGCTATTACAGTATAAAATGCCTTATCTATGTGGGAATTTTTAATTGAAGATTGATTTTCATTAGCAGCTGTGATTGCAGCTTCATTTAACAGGTTTTCTAACATAGCACCACTGAATAATACGGTGGATTTGGCCACTTCATATAGGTCCACATCATCTGAGATAGGTTTGGACTTGCTGTGAAGAGATAGTATCTTATGTCTAGAATTCACATCTGGTAGACCAATTTCTATCTGACGGTCAAAACGCCCTGGACGAAGAAGGGCCTCATCTAAGGTGTCTAGCCGGTTAGTAGCCCCGATAACAACGATTCCTTGGTTATCGTGAAAGCCTGACATTTCAGTAAGTAGGGCATTAAGTGTCTGGTCTCTTTCATCGTTACTAGCAGAACTGTTTTTAGAACGCCTTTTACCGATGGCATCTATTTCATCTATAAATATTACAGCTTTCTCATTCTTTTTAGCCTTGTTAAACAAGTTGCGTATACGGCTTGAACCAACACCAACGTACATCTGAACGAAATCAGAACCGCTCATAGCATAGAAAGGAACATCTGCTTCTCCGGCAATTGCCTTGGCCATTAAGGTTTTCCCAGTCCCAGGGGGACCATAGAAAAGTAATCCCTTTGGCATTCTAGCTCCAATTGCACTATACTTTTCGGGGTTTTTAATAAAGGCAATTATATCATCAACCATATACTTGGCTTCGGTATTGCCAGCCACTTGATCTAAGCTGATTGCGGATTTATTTATACCCTTCTTATTTACATCTTCCATAAGATTTTTGTTGTTGGAGTTTCTTGTGTAAAAAACAATTCCAAAAACTATTAATCCTAGGAGAGCTAATTTAAGAATATTGGACATTAAAGATCCTTGACCGTAGTCTACATTAACTCCATTGACCAATAAATCTTCTATAAAATTCTCTGTTTGTGGGTTTGACACCCTATACAAGGTATCATTACCGTCGCCCCTTAGCTTAACTAAGACAGTATTACTGTTATCTTCAATCCTTACCTTCTCAACTAGATTTTCTTCAAGGGCTTGAAGAAAAGTAGGATATGCCATCTCTTCATTAGAATTTTGCATTATATTCTTCCCCAATATAATGCCTATAATTAAGATAGCAGGTATTATCAATAATAGGTATTTTCTATTCATTATTAACCTCCCAATTTTTGCATGCAACATTATGTCAACTATACACATTGTAACATTTTTACAAGGAAAAGCAATGCTAAAAATATGGTAGGAATGGAGTAATTTTACCCGAAATCAACCCGGATATCCCAGTTATCAATCATAGTTTCATCTCCATAATATATTTATTTGCTGTGTCTATATTTTAACACATAAAGTGAAAACTAAATAACAACTTGTATTTCGCTTACAAAAGTAGGCTTTTCTTTTATAAGTGAAGTTAAAAAGTATTGTATAAATATGAAAAACATGTTACGATTAATGAAATATAAGTAAATATACAGAAAATCTTAATGTTCAAAAGCCTAAGGTATAAAAACTTTATATTAAATCGATAGATGAAGGGAATAATTCATATGGAAATTTCTACAGATAATATTTTTGTGAATCTACATGAAGCACTAAAACAACAAAAAGGAAAAGTTAGTAGTAATATAAATTATAATAGGGTGGCTAATTCTTCTCTAAATATAGGATATTTAGAGAAGAATAAAATAAAAAGAGCAATATTTTATTTGAGAAGTAGAGGATGCGAATGGAGTTGTAATTCGAGTGGGGGGTGTTTTATGTGCGGACATTATTTTGGTACTTCGCAAGGTAAACATCTACAAAAGATATTATATTTAAAACAATTTATTAATGAATATAAAAAATTTGATTTTACTCATATTCCAATGATTTGCATATATAATGCAGGATCGATATTAAATAGTGAAGAAATCGAACATCATGAGCTCATTGAAATACTAAAAATAGTCAGTAAAAATAATAATATTAAGAGAATTGTATTAGAATCACGTCCAGAATTTATAAATAATAATATACTAGATGAAATAAGTAGTATATGTAAAGGGAAAGATGTTGAGATAGGAATTGGACTGGAAACTATAAGTGATAATATAAGGGATAAATGTATTAATAAGGGGTTTTCATTTGAAGAATATTTGAAAGCAGTATGTAAAATAAAAAAATTTGATAATTTAAAAGTACTAACTTATTTAACAGTAAAACCGTTGTTTTTAACCATTAATGAAAGTATTGATGATGTCGTTAAAAGTATAAAAACTATATCAGACTTTACTGACATTATATCATTGGAGCCAATTAGTATACAAAAAGATACATTGGTTGAATATTTATGGGAGAGGAATTTTTACGTACCTCCTAAGGGCTGGATAATAAAAGATATTTTAAGTGAATTATCAGAGCTGAATATTATGCATAAATTTGAATTGCGAATAGGTGGTTTTGAGTATTTTCCTATACCAGATTTAGTTATAAACAATTGTGACTTGTGCAATAAAGAACTATATGATGCAATCGATGATTTTAATTCCACAAAAGAATTTAAAAAAATACTTTCATTGAACTGTAAGTGTTATTGCAATTATCAAGAAGAAAAATCAAAAATGAACAAATACGAAAAATTAGAAGAGAGAATGTCTAATTTAATGAATGAAATACTACAAAAAATGGTATAACCATTTTATTAAAGAAAAAACAACTATCAAAATTTAGTTTTTTCATCGGTAGTGTTCATTAATAGAATAGTCATACAAGATTATCTTGAATGATTTATAGTAAACAAAGGGTTATAGGTTACTTTATCAACCTAAATATTGAATAAGGAGAAGTATGATTATTAATGTATCATACATAAAAATATGTATTATATTCCATTATTATTAACAGTTATTGCAAATGTTTTATATCACATAGCTCAAAAATCTACTTCAGAGAACATTAATCCGATGTTTTCCTTAATTGTTACTTACGGAATTGCATTCATCATGAGCTGTATTTTATTTTATGTTATGAAAGGTGATAAGTCATTTAATTTCAATATAAAAGAATTAAATTGGTCTAATTATTTATTGGGTTGTTCCATAGTTTTATTAGAGCTAGGCTTTTTATTAGTATATAGAGTCGGTTGGAATATTGGAATAGCTTCATTGTTATCTACAATTGTAGTTACATTGCTTTTAATTCCAATCGGCTTATTATTTTTTAAAGAAAGTTTTAATATTACTAAAATGTTTGGAGTAATTCTCTGTATAGTAGGTATCATATTACTGAATAAAAAATAAGAAGACAACTCATTACTTATGGTAAACTTGTGGAGTCCTTGGAGTTTAAACCCTGTAAATTAATACAATTAATTTCCCTACTCTTTGCATATACTTTAATAATCCTAAAATTAAGAGGCTATTATGAATAGCGGTCAAATAGACGACACCTTAAACATGGCTTTAGATGTTCCAGAAAGTACTAGGGAGAAAACCCTGGACCTTGATGTAGGTTATGAAGCGGAAACTAATAGCTGGGAGCTAATTATAAAATATAGTGGAAGTCTTGATAGGATTGTGGAGGAACTGGGCATATCAGCTGTTGAGTTGTTGAACAATTATGCCATAATTGTTATTGATGAGACTTTGATTGATCTATTAGCAAGCTACCCTGAAGTGGAGTTTATAGAAAAGCCTAAGAGACTATTTTTTGAAGTAAACCAAGGAAGGGCTATTTCCTGTATAAACCCTCTACAAACCCCTAGATATAATCTGTTTGGAGAGGGAGTTTTGATTGCAATAATTGACTCAGGTATAGACTATTCCCATCCTGATTTTCGTAATGAAGATGGAACAAGTAGGATAGTTGCTTTATGGGATCAAACTATTCCGGGAAATCCTCCTCCTGGTTTTGATATGGGGACTTTATATAGAAGGGAACAGATTAATGAGGCCCTGGAAACCCCTATGCCTCAAAGGCTAGATATTGTTCCTTCTGTTGATATTTCAGGGCATGGAACCCATGTTGCAGGTATTGCAGCAGGTAATGGTAGGGCAAGTAATGATTTATACAGGGGAGTAGCCCCAAAGAGTGAAATTATTGTAGTTAAGTTGGGTTCTTCCGTGGGAAACTCATTTCCCAGGACATCCCAGCTTATGGAGGGGGTAGACTTTGCTATAAGGTTTGCCTTGGCTAGATTGCAGCCTCTTGCTATAAATATTAGCTTTGGTAACAATTATGGTTCCCATACTGGCAGGACCTTATTAGAAAGTTATATTAATGATGCGGCAAGTGTATGGAAAAACTCCATAGTTATTGGGACTGGTAATGAGGGGGCAGCGGCAAAACATGCAGATGGTGTACTAGCAATGGGGACTGTCTCTTATGTTGAATTTGCAGTGGCTCAATTTGAGTTTTCTTTGAACCTACAGATATGGAGTAATTATTATGATAAATTTGACATTACTATAATAGCTCCTAATGGAGTGAGAATTGGGCCTATACCACGAATTCTGGGCCTTCAGCAGTTTAATATTGGGCAGACCCAGGTCCTATTATATTATGGAGAGCCAACCCCATATAATAGGCAGCAGGAGATATATATTGAATTAGTACCTTTAATGGATTATATTAATTCAGGGATATGGAGGATTGAATTGACTCCAAGAAGAGTTGTGGTAGGGGATTTTGATATGTGGCTACCAGCAGGTGGAATAACTAATCCAGGGACAGGGTTTTTAATTCCTTCGGAGTTCACTACTTTAACTATACCCTCAACAGCATTTAGTGCTATATCCGTAGGAGCATATAATGGATATACGGGAAGTCTTGCTCCTTTTTCAGGAAGAGGATACACAAGGAGTAATGAAGTTAAGCCGGATTTAGTAGCACCAGGGGTAGATATTATGTCAGCCTCACCAGGTGGGGGATATACCATAAGGTCAGGAACATCCATGGCAACTCCCTTTGTAACTGGAAGTGCGGCCCTACTTATGGAATGGGGAATAAGCCGGGGGAATGATCCTTACTTATATGGAGAGAAGTTAAAAGCATACTTAATTGATGGAGCGAGACATCTAGTTATTGAGAATATATATCCTAATAGGACACTGGGTTATGGGGCCCTATGTTTGAATAATACATTCAATAATATAATCTTATAAAAACCATTAATTATTGCTTGATTTTAAAGGTTTTTGGTGCAAGTCGGTAGGCAAGAAAAAAGGATATGGGAATATATAAGATGCAAAATATTGTAATTATACTACCGAAAAGCAAGGTGGGAATTCTAATGTATATAGCAATATAGGCTATAATATATGATATAGTATTGGCAATATTATAGAGCATGCTTTTTGATTCAAGTTCAAGATTATAAGGTTGAAACAAATAGTAAAGTACGATGGTGTGAACCGAGAAGAAGACTGACATGGATATAATTGATGTAAATGTAAGAATATAATTAAGGGGATCATCACTACCACCTGAGATAAACATTAGAGCCATGTATTCCAGGGCAATCACAAAGGCAGGTATTAGGTTAATCATAATTATATATTTAAGTCTTTCAATAAAAAGCAATAAGATGGCCTTAGGCTGATGATAAAAATTATAAGTTAGCATGCTATGATCACAGTTCATGAAGAAAGCCTGGGTAATAACTTGTCCTCTATTAAT
>CAZPWO010000048.1:0-14869 GCA_964590525.1 uncultured Herbinix sp.
ATAATTGCGTACATATGGTATACCTCCTATCATCATTACTCGCCAACTACGGTGTTCGCATAAATTCTACGAAACTTATACCTCGTTGTGCGGCACACTAAGCTATGATATCATATGGCCGAATAAATGTCAATCATTTTTAAAGAAATTTACGGTTTATCCGTCCCAATTATCTGGGTAGCTTCTTGACCCCTGAAGATATTCTTCCATGCATCCATAAGAAACTTATTGACACTTACTATCTCATATGAAGTATCTTTATAAGTCAATCTATTTGTTGAGACAGTAAGCCTATGGGATGTAGAATCTGTCATTTCAATCAAGACAACTATATTAGAATCCCCTACTATCATGTTCATATCATTAGCATAGCCAACAAAAGATATATCTTTATTAATGGAATCTAAAATTGCTTGTATGTCATCTTTATCCTCTGTGTACCAAGATAGATTAGTATCTTCTCCAATGTTACTCCTGTCTTTGATATAGGTTATTGATATAATTTCTTCTAAAGAAATCATATCAAATGGATCAAAGTTTATCCAATCAATAATATTATGTTCATCAGTTGAATCAGAACTTTCAGAACCATCAAATATGTCCTTGTTAGGAATTTCTTCTAAGTTTGTATTTAACACATAATAAATTATTAAACTTATAATTAAAAGAAGAATCAGTAGAAACCCCAAAACATATATCCATCTTTTATCTTTTTTCATAAAATCATCCTTTCAAAACTTATTGTTAAAAACAATTTACTTGCTTCTACTTATAATATTTAGACGATTTATGAAGCACTTTAGTTCCCTACTCTCTAGATGTTTGACTAAATACCCCTGCTGACAATCCAAAAAACATAAAGAAGAAAGCACCACTATGATACATTATGGTACCAGCCAAGGAAGAAACTAAATAGGCAATAACAATACATAGTAGGCCAATTCCTAGGGTGGTTACTTTTCTCCTTTTAATAAAGAACTCTTTTAGATAGATGAACAGGGTAATTACGTAAAATAAAAGTCCTGGAATACCGATAGTCGCTCCGTATTCAATAAATTCGTTATGGGGCCTGTTAGCCCTTCCTAATGCTAGTTCATATAAATCACTTAAGGCAGCAGGGCCACAGCCAAATATAGGCCGGTCTTTAATAAAGTCCAAACCTTGTCTCCAAAGGACACCTCTACCTGAGCCAATAGCTGACAAATCATCTCCTCCAAAAATCATATAAAACTCACTACCCAAGATTTGAAGATCGGAATACAAGTGTCCTTTTGATAGATTTATTAGTATAGTTACAATGATAAATACCACTAGCCCAATTAAGATTCTTGGCAAATGCTTTCTGCTTAGCCAAATTCCTAGTATAATACTAGAAAATATTGCACATAGACTTGCAAGGTAAGGACCAAGGGAACCGTTCAGTGATAATGATCCTATTATAAGAGCAAACATAAGCAAATAAATTACTAACTTTATCTTAGATTTTTCTTCACTAACAAATAAAAACAGTGCACACATTGCAGACATACATATGTAATAGGCAAAATGATTTTTATTTAAGAACACTGCTGAATTTACTGTAAGTCCAAATAGTTTATTAATACTTTCATTATTTATAAGATGCAATAAGGATAATATAACTGCTATAACCGTCTGGCTTTCTAAGATCCACCTTATATACTTTTTATCTCTTACTAAATAAGCACAGGCAAATAATCCTCCAAATGCAAAAAAGGTAAGAAGCCCTTCTTTTTTATAGTCTCCTCCAACCAGTGAAACTGCTGTTTCAGCTCCTATATAGTTCACTATATAAGATAATAAAGTCCATATAAGCATTATAAGCAATGAAATTGGAATTATTCTTGTCTTAAGGTATAACTTAATATCAAAGTCAGCCTTTCTAGCATTTCTAATGCTTTTTAAAAAAGCAACAATAGATAAAAAGCCTCCTATAAAACCTATCTGAAGAAGCATTCTATACCAATTAATAGTCATCTTATTCATCTGGTTAAGCTGAGTTATCCAATCTGCAGCATCATTTATCCTGGCAAAAAAACCATAGCCCATAACAATGATTGGTGTTACTGTCCATAAGATTAAGATTAAAAAAGCAATCTTTTCAATTACTTGTCTTGGAATATAATCAATTAACTCACCTATTGTCTTGATGTCCTGCAATTCCTCTGAAATCTTTTTCTTTTTTCCCCTAGTCCTATTATTCACTTGTTTTCTCCTTTGTATATAATTTTTTATTTTTACATATTTGGCCTGTCAATAAAATAAAAAACCTCCCCTGTACTTTGACCAGTCATGGGAGATTTTTTATTCCAATAGGTCAACCACTCTGTGGCGATTGCCTTTTATAATTATATTATATCATACTTCCTTAATATAGCAACTATGATTTTTAATTATTCTTAATTACTTTTCTTTCACTTGCTCATGAAGCGGTTTTCTTACTTTCTTCCTTGTTACTTCAACTAATCCTAGGGCTGTCATATCAACTAAGGTAGTTTTAATTGGATCATCCTTAAAGTAGGAATCTAATGTATTCATAAGAAGCTCATTATCCTTAGTTAGTTTCATATCAATAAAATCTATAATTATAATTCCACTAATATTCCTTAGACGGATTTGATTAGCTATTTCTTTAGCGGCTTCTAAATTAACCTTAAGAAATGTCTCTTGAACTTTCTTTTTGCCTGCCACTGCCTTTCCAGTGTTAACATCTATAACTGTCATGGCTTCCGTTGGCTGAATAACAAGAGAACCTCCTGATTTAAGCCAAACTAGAGGCTTTATTGCTTCATCCAATTTATTTCTAAGACTGTACAAATTAGCTAGGCTAAGTATCTTATCATCATAGAAACGAAGCTTTGATAAATCCTCTGGTTGATAATGCTCAAGATATTCTTTTATCTTATCATATAGTTCTTTGTCATCTGTAATAAATTCATCAACATTATCGGAATATCCATCTCTAATATCACATATATAACCTGGGGGTGTCTCATAGATTAACGAAAATCTACTTTTATGAACTCCGTAAGTACGAATATCACTGTATATCTCAATAAGTTTTTCAATTTCAGCCACAAGCCTTTTTTCATTTATACCATCTGCATTGGTACGAATAATAAAACCATATTCTTTACTTGTAAATTGTTTGGCGATTTTCCTAAGCCTTCTTCTCTCGTTGGAATCAGTTATCTTTTTAGAAACCCCTAACTTATTCTTTCCATAGGTTAAGGCAACATATTTACCTGTTAAGTTAATATTTGAGCTAACTACGGGAGCCTTGCTTTTAACTCCTTCCCTAGTTACTTGTACTACTAGCTCGTCTCCAACCTTAAGATTGGTTTTTGATAGTTCATCATTATGGGAATTCGACATTATGGGATATTGATTTTCATTTATTGGATAATAGCATACCATCCCATCAGCTATTTCTATAAAGGCAGCCTTAATGTTTTTAACTATATTTTGCACCTTACCAAGATAGACGTTGCCAAGAATTCCTGCTTCTTTAGGCTGATTTAAAGAAATCTGTATCATCTTCATATCATTAAAAAAAGCAGAAACAATTCTATTATCTAATTTAGTTATAAGTAATTTATTATTCATAAAAACTCCTACTTGGACTTACCCCTTTATTGCCATCTTTTAATTTACATCCTTCAATGGAATTAACTTACCACTATCTTCATCCCTGGCATAAAGCTCTAAACGATGAACCTGCCAGGCAAATTCCTGGTAAACTATATGATGATAATTACAAAAGGCTTCCATTACCAATTCTGGCTTAAGGTTTGATCTACTACCTGTATCCAGTTGAAGATATAGCTTAATTCCATTCTTATATTCATCTGCCACTGTATCTCTTAAGTCATATGACAAGTCTTCTGTCTCATGATTCCCTGGGTTACTAGATTCATCCCATTGTCTCATCATGGATTTTATATCTATAATTTTAGAACTTTTCTTGGTTTTTTTCTCTATAAAGATTTCATCCTGCTTCATAAAAGCAATAAATTCCTTTTGAAATTCTTCTAGATTTTTAAATGGCATTTGACTTTCATAGCCATCTTTTAATGACACCATGTAGTCTGCAGCTGCAAGTAATGACATTGCTGTAGGGGTTTTTCTATCTTCTTCTATTTCTTTCAGAATATAGAATCCTTTTATCCTAAAACCTTCTGTCAATACAGAATTAATTTGTTTAATCATAAGATCTGGAGAATCTGATGAATTAAGCTGTATATCCATATATTCTCCATCACTAGTAAGTCCTAGTCCTAAAGGTGATGCAAAAGATAATATCTGACGGGGATTATAACCCTGGCTAAACTTGTTATCAAACTTTGCCCTTCGAAATGCTTTCTGGAAATATCGCATTACATCTAGGTGGCCGACGAATTTCATTGCTCCATACTTCTGAAACTTTAACCTAACCCTCATCTTGCACCTCCAAGTTAGCATCTTCTATACACACACCACTTGCATAAGGCTTAACACCACAGTTTACACATAGTTCCCGGCAGTTAGGGGTCTCCACCCCTTGTTTTGCTCTTAAATATTCCCTATATAGAAACTTCTTACTTACACCAATATCTATAAAGTCCCAAGGAAATATCTCATCCTTATGAACTTCTCTGTGAACATAAAAGTCCATATCTATTCCATTCTTGTCAAAGGAACTATACCATTTGCTACTATCAAAATGTTCAGTCCAAGAATCATACATACAACCCATCTTATAAGCATCATATATAACCCTACTAATTCGGCGGTCCCCCCTAGCAAATACTCCTTCAAGCACGCTTAGTTTACCACCATGCCAGTTATACTTAATACTTTTTCTATTAAGTTGATCATTTATCTTATCTCTTAATAAATGAGTCTTTTCTTCATATTCCTCTTCAGTATTCATCCTTGACCATTGGAATGGGGTAAATGGTTTTGGCACAAAAAATGATGTACTAGCCAGAATATTAACCTTACCATCTCTTTCTTCCTTAGGAATCTCATAATATCTCCTAGCAATCTTGTCAGATAAAATTGCAATACCTTCAATGTCTTCATCTGTTTCTGTAGGAAGTCCCAACATAAAGTATAATTTAACCCGATTCCATCCACTTTCAAATGCTTTAAAGGAACCATCAATAATATCTTCCTCTGTTAGTCCCTTATTTATTACATCCCTAAGCCTCTGAGAACCTGCTTCAGGTGCAAAAGTTAAGCTACTTTTTCTTATATCTTGAACCTTACCCATTACATCCAAGGAAAATGAATCAATTCGCAAAGATGGTAGTGATATCCTTACCCCCTGTGAACTGAATTCTTCTATAAGATAATGGATAAGCTCATGTAACTTGGAATAGTCACTGCTACTAAGTGAACTTAAGGATATTTCCTCATGTCCTGTTGACTCTAACATCTCATAAGCACATTTTTTTAAATAATCTAAATCTTTCTCCCTTGTTGGTCTGTAAATCATTCCTGCCTGACAAAATCTACAGCCACGGATGCAACCTCTCATAATTTCCATTACAACCCTGTCTTGAACAGCCTTTACAAAAGGCACAAGTGGTTTTAAAGGATATTCTGATTGACTAAAGTCCTTGACTACTTGCCTTTTTATCTTATTGGGAATGTTGGAGTGTTTCTTGTCAAAGCTTTTGATAGTTCCATCTTCTTTATATGCCACTTCATATAAACTAGGTACATAAATTCCTTCTACCTGGGCTAAATCTATTAAGATTTCTTCCCTACTTTTTTGGGCCAGCTTTCCTTCCTTATAAACATCAAGCATTTCATCATAAGCAGTCTCTCCTTCTCCTATATAAAAGCAGTCGAAAAAATCTGCAATGGGTTCAGGATTATAACTACAAGGACCTCCCCCTATTACAATTGGATGGTCCTTTGTTCGTTCCTTTGCATAGATAGGTATCTGGGACAATTCCAGAATTTGCAGTACATTGGTGTAGCACATCTCATATTGAAGTGTGATACCAAGGAAATCAAAGTCTTTTATAGCTTCTTGACTTTCTAAGGCAAAAAGAGCTATATCCTTGTCCCTCATGATTTTGTCCAAATCTACCCATGGGGAATAAACTCTTTCGCAATAGGTATCATCTCTGCGATTTAATATATCATATAAAATCTGTATCCCAAGATGGGACATTCCTATCTCATACACATCAGGAAAACACATACAAAAGCGGATATCTACTTTCCTAGGGTCCTTTTCAATCATGTTAACCTCTCCACCTATATAACGGGCAGGTTTGTCAACGGATAATAAAATTTCATCCGATAATGCTAACTTTCTCATATCTTATGTCCTCTTTCAATAAGCTTCATCAATACTACTTGTTAAATAATATTATAACCTACCCTGTGATAAAACTCAATTAAAAGCGATTATCTATCTATCAAAGATACAACAGTTTCCTCTAATTTTTTCAGATGGTCCTTACCTGTTACATACTCCTGAACTTCTTCATGGGAAAATCCACCTAAATTAACTTCCAGCTTATCTATAAGAAATATAGAGAAAAATATAACTAAGGCACAAATCGTCCTAATGAGTAAAGATTTAAAAGAATTAAGTTCTTCAGCATATATAATTTTTTCTTTATTACTATCAATTTCTTCTATTTCCCCTAGCTTTATAGGATTTATCTTTGTATAACTTGTATCTATATACTGTTCACCAATCTGCAATGACTCCATCTGCCTCATGCAAGATTCCCGCGCCTGCCTAATATATTCTGCCCTAGACAATATGGGGATTTCCTCTTCTTTATTATCTAACCCTTCAATCTTCTTATCATTCTCACTTATAAATATCCTTCCTGTATCAAATAAGTTTTCATCTATATTGTTAGAAACATTTCTTTCAAGCTGACGATACATCTTGTCATCTATCTTAACCTCCATACAAGTTTCCCCCTTTCAACTTACTTGTTCCTATTTAATTATATTTATCAAGCTCTCCACTTATGCATGGGGGTGGGGAAAGGGCGGAAGAATCGGGGGTTTAGAAACAATATACAACTTTACCTAAAAAATACTTGCAAAAAACACTTTAGTATGTTATGGTGCCATCAACACCTGTTTAACTGCAATTGCAAACAATATACACATTGCACCAATTAGCATGCAGAGATAATACAGCTTTCTTTTCTCAATTTCCTCTCCCCTGCATAGCACATGTAATCGTGGATGGTGGATTATTACACTATGTAGTTATACATAAAACATCCAAAAAAGATATTATAGCTGACCCTGGCAAAGGAATTGTAAAGTTCAAGTCAGAGGCAACAACTTGCTATAACAAGGGCGATACTTAAAAAGCCGGACATTCTTATATTAGATGAAAGATTATTGAGGCTGGGAATCATGAACAGTTGATTGGGTTTGATTGGATATATGCGAAGTTGTGGGGACAGCAGGTATAATAATAGAGTTATGTATTAAATTGATGTTTTCATCATTTTTTGGTAATTGTTTTTTAAAAATTATAGAGAGGATAAATAATATGAGTATTAAGAAATATTTTTCAATTGGAACAAATGAGTGGAAAAGTACCGTGAAATGGAGTGTTTTAATAGGCCTTTTAATTGGAATAATTGCTGGAATTTCTATATTGTTTAATATTTTATAATTAAACTTATAGCTATTTAGCTTTTTTATGTACGAAAAATTCTCATAATAAGTCAATACCCCTATGTGTTAGGATAGTTGGCTTATTTTAAAAATATGAATCAGGTGAGATGCCTCTTGATTAATTATATTTTATTTAAGAAATGATGGGTTTAACCTGATGTCATCTAGGTGAGATGAGAGTTAATCCCATCATTTTGTTGATTTCATTTTGCGTAAAATTATCCATTGGTTGTGCTTTAGGACTACAATTAGGCTTAATATTTATTATACAAGTATCTATTAAATAGAATTGATAATATTAGGATAATGCTTTATAATGATTTCTATTGATATAAGAATCATTAAGGAGGAAACACATGTCTACAAACGTATATGATATTTTAAAAGAACGTGGATTTATTGAACAATGTACCCATGAAGATGAAGTTAGAGAAGTATTAGCTAAGGAATCTGTTACATTTTATATTGGATTTGATGCAACAGCAGATAGTTTAACTGCTGGACACTTTCTAACAGTAATGGCTATGAAGCATATGCAAGAAGCTGGCCACAAACCAATTGCCCTGCTTGGCGGCGGAACCACCATGATTGGTGATCCTTCCGCAAAGTCTGATATGCGTAAACTTATGACAAGGGAAACCATAGAATATAATGCAAGATGCTTTAGAGAACAACTTAGTAAATATATTGATTTTGATGATGAAAATGCTATAGTTGCTAATAATGCTGATTGGCTTCTAGACCTAAACTATGTAGAATTTCTTAGGGAAGTTGGAATACATTTTTCTGTAAACAAAATGCTTGCAGCTGATAGCTATAAGCAGAGACTAGAAAAAGGACTAACTTTCTTCGAATTCAACTATATGTTAATGCAGGCCTATGATTTCTTAAAACTTAATAAGGATTATAACTGTAGCCTTCAACTTGGTGGGAATGACCAATGGTCTAATATTATAGCTGGCGTTGATTTGATTCGTCGTAAAGAACAAAAGCCTGCTTATGGACTTACTTTTAAACTACTTACTACCAGTGATGGTACTAAGATGGGTAAAACCATGAAAGGTGCTGTTTGGCTAGATCCTAATAAGACAAGCCCATATGAATTCTACCAGTACTGGAGAAACATAGAAGACGTTAAAGTTGAAGAATGTCTTGGACTATTAACCTTCCTTCCAATGGAAGAAGTAAGAAGACTAGGGGCCTTAAAAGATGCAGAGATAAATAAAGCTAAAGAAGTTCTTGCTTATGAGATTACTAAGATTGTTCACGGAGAAGAAGAAGCTGATAAAGCAGAAAAGGCTTCCCAATCACTGTTTGTTGGAGGTGATATCTCTGACGATATGCCTACAACTAGCTACCCTGCTTCTACTTTCGAAGAAGGAATAGACATTATTACAATGATGTGTGATTCAAAACTAGCTAGCTCTCGTTCTGATGCTAGAAGAACTATTCAGCAAGGGGGACTATCAGTAAATGATGAGAAGGTAACTGATTTCGACCTTATATTGACTAATAAAGATTTTAACGAAGATGGATCTATACTGTTTAGAAAAGGTAAAAAGAATTTCCACCGTTATATAACAGAATAGATATATGTCAGAAAAAACACAACTACTGCTACCCGATTTCTCACACTTGAATTTTAACAATTAAAATAAAGAATGGAGTTGAGAAAATGCCTTGGTGTCCTAACTGTAAAAAAGAATATGATGAAAAAAAGAAAACATGTAATGATTGTGATATGACTTTATACCATTCATTTTATCAATCAGAAGATAAAGCATTAGTTGAAAAGTTAAAAAACTTTTTTTCTTATTCTGATTTAGAATCAGTAATAAATTATAATGATAAAAATGGTCTATATGTTCTTTCGATTTCTGACACTGAGTTAGAGAAAGGGAAAAAATTATATCAGGCTTTTCATTATATGGAGAAAGAACTTTTAGAAAAAGCTACAGATTCTCTAGAAGATGAGGGAATTGAAACTACTGATAATAATGAACATAACACGGAATCAGAATCTAATGATAACAGGGGAAGTGAAAACTCTTCCACAGCATATGTTAGCAAAGAGGACACGTATAATGACTACAAATCTACCACTTCCACCTTCTTGTTTTTTGGAATAGCTGGTTTAGTGTTTGTATTTCTTAACATAATCGGGGTAATAAGTCTGATTAATGGTTTGTTTTCAAACCTGGTTATGGGAGCCTTGTTTGTATTTTTCTTATATATAGGAGTAAACACTATGGGTAAGGCTAAAAATCTGAAAGCAGAAGTTGAAGTTGAAAAACAATCATCAGATAAGATTAACAATTGGTTAGAAGAAAATATTAACAAAGAATACTTAGATAATATACAAGATGATGATCAGAGTTCTCAGGAATTGAAATACTTCAAACACACTGAGGCAATTAAGAAAGATGTTATTAATGACCTTGGTAAGCAAAACCCTGATTATCTCGACAAATTAATAGAAGATTTTTATAACGAAAACTTCTAACAAATATATTAAAACATTTTAAAAAGAACATAAACCATGACTTTTTTATATTAATTTCATGGTCTATGTTCTTTTTTACTATTTATTTAAAGCCCATTTTATAAACATGTTCACAGCTGTATCCCAGACCTTCCACTGATGACCTCCAGGCAGTTCTTCATATTTTACTTCAATACCATTATCCCTCATGTAATCTAGATACCTTTGTCCATGTTCATAACTGAAATCCTCTCTTCCCATTGCTGCATACATTTTAGGTAGATCCAGATTGTTTTCAACAGCATTACTTACCATATACCTTGTATCACTTTTACTTCCTAGCATATTCTCATATGATCCCCATACCAATTGACATATGCCGTTTTCCCCCACCTTGTCTTCCTTGGAAAGCGCAGCTAGATCTTCCTTTAATAATTCGTCTATAAAGGAAAATCCAGAAAAGTTACCTGCCGCTGCAAAGTATTCCGGTTTGTCAAAAGCCCATTTATATGCCCCGTATCCTCCCATGGATAGTCCTGCTACAAAACGGTCTTCTCTTTTATTAGAAATGGGTAAAAAGCTATTTAACACCATGGGTAACTCTTCTGTCAGATAAGTATAATACTTATATCCATGAACCATATCAGTATAAAAACTTTGGCTGCCAACTTCAGGCATTACAATTGCAATATTATTTTCCTCTGCATAAAGCTCAATAGAGCTATATCTTATCCAATCCTGTGCATTTCCTCCTCCACCATGAAGGAGA
Source organism: uncultured Herbinix sp. (assembly GCA_964590525.1). Classification (GTDB taxonomy): domain Bacteria; phylum Bacillota; class Clostridia; order Lachnospirales; family Lachnospiraceae; genus Mobilitalea. Next base: position 10,923 of record CAZPWO010000048.1, read on the forward strand.
TACAAGACCTTGTAGGGTTTAATGCTCATTCCTGAATCATATGGTAAGATTATATTTACATTAGTATGAAATCCTAAAGATTGAGGTAAAAAACTAAAATGCATTAATCCCATATTAAATATCCTCCTCTTTGGCTGACAGTCCCATCCAGTCAATAATTCTATTTAACCATAAATCCCAGAATTCCCAAGTGTGACCACCAGGTCCTCTTTCATAAGTTAAAGGTAGTCCTATCTCATCTGCATATTCTTTAAAAAGCACAGTCCCTTGGTAATAGGGATCTTCAGTTCCACAGCAACTAAATAATCTGGGGATCCTTTTATCTGATTCTACTAAATCTTTTGCAAGTTTCTTAAAATCGTTCATGCTTCCTTTATAGTCTTCTAGGTTACCGAAAGCATCTGCTGCCCGTCCTTTTGCCCTTCCTTCAAGAAAACCCATCTCCTGGGCATCTGCAACACCTGACATTCCAGCAGCCGCATTAAAAAACTCTGGACAATTAAGTACCCACTTAAAGGCTCCATGTGAACCCATGGAATTTCCTACTACATAACGATCTTCACTTTTGTTGGAAAGAGGAAAAACCTCTTCCATAACTTTTGGCAATTCCTTAGAGATATAATCAAAGTAGTCTGGTCCATACTTCATATTAGAATAAAAGCTATTTTTAACCTCCGGCATTACAAGTGCAAAATTATTGTTGTCAGCATATCTTTCAATATTTGTATTACGATAATAGCTAGTACAATCATCAGACCCTCCATGTAACACGTAAAGAGTTTTATATTTTTTTCCTTCTTTATAATAGTCCTCTATTGAGTCCTTCGTACTCCAGGGGCTATATGTAGGCAAAACAACTGAAACATTTACTTGTTCCCTTAAAACATGGGAATAAAAAGTATAGTTTATTAGTCCCATCTTACATCTCCTTTTATTAATTAATAAAAGGAGCCATAAAAATGTTGTTTAAAACCTTTTCATGGCCCCTTTATTTAATTGTTTTTATGTTTTTTAGTATATATTATTTAGCTAATCTAATTACATTCCAAGATAGATTAGAAAGAGTTGCTCTTATAATACCATTATCAAGCTTAGAGTTCCCATTGTTTTTCGGAACAACATTGTTAGGATTTGATTCTGTATTAGTAGCCTTCAAGTCATCGTTATGCATAACAATATGCTCTACTACTTTATAATCCTCAAAACCTCTAACATCACATTCCATATCCAGGGTTTCATTTAAATCCCTATTTAATGCAAAGATAACAAGCTCATCTTTTTCTTCGTTAAATACTGCTGCCACATCAAGCATGTCAACATCTGTATAGTTTTTACTGTCATATTTCGGTGATGAAACTATTGGCTTTAGAGCATAGCCACGGCCCTTATTTGACACATGCATAAATGGATAAAAGATTGTTTGTCTCCAAGCCCCTCCATCATTAGAAGTCATAATTGGTGCAATAACATTAACCAATTGTGCCATACAAGCCATCTTAACCCTGTCAGCATGCTTTAATAATGTTATTAGCATACCACCAACAAGAAGGGCATCTTCGAAGTTGTATACATCCTCTAGCTGTGGTGGAGCTATTGACCACTTATCAATCTTCTTATCAGCCTCATTAGAATGATACCAAACATTCCATTCATCAAATGAAAGCATCATAGTCTTCTTAGATCTTTTCTTAGCCTTTACATAATCAGCTGTGGCAATAACAGACTTGATAAAGTTATCCATATCTAAGGTTTTAGCCAAATAATCTGAAGGATCATTTTCCTGATTTCCGTAATACTGGTGTAAGGATATATAATCTACATGTTCATAAGTGTGCTCTAATACTGTAGCCTCCCACTGTGGGAATGTTGGCATACCAATAAATGAACTTCCACATGCAACCAGCTCAATACTTGGATCAACCCACTTCATTACTTTAGCTGTCTCACAAGCCAAGCGGCCATACTCTTCTGCTGTTTTGCTACCCATCTGCCATGGTCCATCCATCTCATTTCCTAGGCACCAGACCTTAATATCATGGGGATTAGCATATCCATGAGACTTTCTAAGGTCACTCCAGTAAGTGCCACCTGGGTGATTACAATACTCTACCATGTTTCTAGCAGCGTCTGCTCCCCTAGTACCAAGATTAACAGCCATCATTACATCTGAACCTGCTGCCTTAGCCCAATCTACAAATTCATTAGTTCCAACCTGATTTGTTTCAATAGTTCCCCAAGCAAGATCAGTCCTCCTTGGTCGGTCTTTCACTGGACCTACTCCATCTTCCCAATTGTAACCTGATACAAAGTTTCCTCCAGGATACCTTACAACAGGTACATTTAGTTCATTTACCAGATCGATTACATCTGTTCTAAAACCTGCTTTATCAGCCTTTGGATGATCTGGTTGATAAATTCCACCATATACAGCCCTACCTAGATGCTCAATAAAGGATCCATAAAGCCTCTTATCAATTTCACCTATTTTATATTCCTTATCTAAAACAATATTTGCTTTCTTCATGTCTTCTAGCATGCCTCCTTGAATTTGGCTTAATTTAAGTTATTTGCAAGTGTAATTTACTACTATTTATTTAAAGTAAAGGAAAGTAAACTTGGATTTCCTCCGCCTTTATAACTTATATAAATCGAATGTACTCCATCCTCTATGTTAATATCTGATGAGAATTCTTCCCATATATTAGTGTTATGAATCGGAATTTCTGCTAATACAGGACCATCCCAGGCAGTTTTAACTTGGAAAGTTCCAGTTCCATAACCTCTAACCTTAAGTGTTATACTTTTAATATCCTGACAGTCAAAGTACTTAAAGCCTGCTGTTGCACCGTCAGTTATATTTCCGATGTAACCTGGGTTTTCATCTCCATCTCGGCCATCTTGCATTATCTTTGGAGCACCTTGTATACCTAGATTCATAGCTCCTTCTTCAGTAAACAAATGACAAGCAAGATATCCATAATATTCACCTTGTCCTTTTAATGGTCCACCGTTTAAACCGCAGGAAGTTATCTCGACTTGAGGAATTGTACCATCTGCTAAGAACTCAATAGCTTCTGCACAGCCCTGCCTACTATACCAAGTCCCATTAGTATGTCTATGATAAAATATATACCACTGTCCATTGATTTCAACAATACTTCCGTGGTTGTTAGCCCCATAAGCCATTTGCTTATCCCCTGGTTTATAAGTATCTATATGAAGGTCTGTATTACTTACAATTACTCCTCCATAAACAAAATCTTTAGTTGGGCTTTTACTTGTAGCATAGCAAAGTTCATGCATTGCAACAGAAGAATAAATTAGATAGTAGGTATCTCCATTCTTACGTATGGATGGTGCCTCAAAAAACTCAAAGCCTTCAAAGCTAGTACCCTTACCATATGGTCCACTTGGAATAACATTAACCGGATCTTCTATTATGGTAAGCATGTCTGGCCCAAGAACCTGTGCCATAGCTCCAATTCTTGATTTATCTTCTTTTGAGCAAAAACCTGTATATAGATAAACCTTATTATCTTCAAGCAGTACTGCTGGATCAAATTGTGGTTGATCCCCTTCTTTATCACCTAATCTAGTTCCATCTTCGTATTGAACATATCCATAAAACTCATATTCTCCACTAGGTTCATCACAAACCGCTACAGAGACAATAGAAACCTTATCCAGTACATAATAGAGATAATATCGTCCATCTGGTCCTTGAACTACATCCGGTGCATATAGACACATCTTCCCTTCCTTGTTAAGTGGATCTGATGTCTTAGGATAAATTACCCCTTCATATCTCCAATCGCTTAAATCATCAACAGGTGCTGACCAGCATACATAATCCCCTAGGCAAAAAACATGACCGTTAAAAAGATCGTGGGAACCATATACATAAACCCTATCTCCAAAAACATAAGGTTCTCCATCAGGTATATACT
>CAZPWO010000049.1:0-14666 GCA_964590525.1 uncultured Herbinix sp.
AGATTCCCCGATCACAGAAATTATTCCTACCATAAAAGCAAAACTGGACCCCAAAAAAACAGGAACCTTTTTCTTTGTTATTAGATGAAAAATTAAGGTTCCTACCCCTGCGCAGAATAATGTAATTGATGTATTAAGTCCTGTTAATGCAGGTACCAATACTGTTGCACCAAACATTGCAAGAACATGCTGAAGACCTAGTATTAATTTTTGTGCTGTTTTTTTTTCTTGCATTACTAATCTCCTTTGTTTTTATTTGCATTAAATTTACGCAAAATTTTTTTCTTATTTTGATTTAGTACATAATATTGGGGTAAGAATTTATTATCCTACCCCAATATGTTTTAAAAATTTCTACATAAATATATATTTTAATATAAATAAGATAGCCACTACATACATAACAATACTAATCTTTTTCTCTTTTGCCTTTCCTGTAAACAGGTTAATTATTACATAAGAAATAATACCAAATGCTATCCCTTCAGCTATACTTGCTGTAAAAGGCATTCCTATTATACATAAGAAAGCTGGTATTCCTTCTGACATATCATTAAAATCAACCTTAAGGATTGAACTTATCATATAGAAACCAACAATGATAAGAGCAGGCGCTGTTGCAAAACCTGGGATTGCTAAGAAAATAGGAGATAGGAATATGGATAAAGCAAATAATATAGCAACAACAGCTGCTGTCAATCCAGTCCTTCCACCTTCAGCTACTCCAGTAGCACTTTCTACAAAAGTTGTTACTGTAGATGTTCCAAGTACTGCCCCAGCAGTTGTTCCTACTGAATCAGCCATAAGTGCCCCTTTAATCTTTGGCAGGCTACCATCCTCCGCCAACATATCAGACTTAGAAGCAACACCTATTAAAGTTCCCAGTGTATCAAATACGTCTACAAATAAGAAAGCAAAAACCACTACTAAAAAGTCCAGTGAAAACATCTTTGAAAAATCCATTTTAAATGCTACATCACCAAGTGAGGACAACTGCAGGCCTCGCGAAAAATCAGGAAACAAGGAATAAAAGCCAGCATCTAGGTTAACCTCATATAATCCTATAAGCTGACACACAACTCCAAGCAACCATGTTGCAATAATACCAATTAAAATTCCACCTTTTACATTTTTAACTAGAAGAATTCCAGTAATAATAACTCCTATTATAGCAAGAACAACAGTAACATTTTCAGTTCTTGTTATCCCATCTGCATTGAAAGCATGAAATTGAACCATAGTAGCATCATTAGCCTTAATTATTCCTCCGTTTTGTAAACCAAGAAGTGCAATAAACAACCCAATACCAGCACTAACCGCAAACTTCAAGGTCATAGGAATTGAATTAAATAAAGCTTCTCTAACATTAGTTAGGGATAGTAACATAAATATTATACCCTCTACAAATACTGCTGCTAATGCTACCTCCCATGAATAACCCATACCCAATACAACCGTATATGCAAAATATGCATTTAAGCCCATTCCAGATGCTAGAGCAAATGGATAGTTTGCCCACAAGGCCATTAACATGGTTGCAATGAATGCAGATATGGCTGTTGCCAAGAAAACTCCACTAGGATTCATTCCCGCATCACTTAAAATTTGTGGATTTACTGCAAGAATATACGCCATGGTCATAAATGTCGTAACCCCTGCCAAAACCTCTGTTTTTACATCTGTCTTGTGTTCTTTTAACTTAAATAATTTCTCAAACATAAAGTTCCTCCCACTAATTCATACATTAGTATTTTATTGTTGTTCACACACAAATTACAGTATGTCATGTGATTCAGGCTTAATTGTATCTAATTCAACCCTTATTTACAAGATGGGATTCATTAATTTTTCTAATCTTATTTATTCTTTTTTATTTTCTTCTATAACTTTCTCCTGAACATCTCCAGGTGCCCTATCATACCTTACAAACTCGTATGAAAAGTCACCCACTCCACCTGTCATAGACCGTAAATCTGTGGAGTATCCATACAACTCAGATAAAGGAATCTCAGCTTGAATTTCTTGCTTACCATCTGACATAGGATTCATCCCAAGTACACGGCCACGGCGCTTATTAAGATCCCCCATTATATCCCCTGTAAATTTTTCAGGAATAAGAACCTTTAATAATGAAATTGGCTCTAAAAGTACTGGACTTGCTTTCATAAATCCATCTCTAAAAGCTGCTATAGTAGCAAGTTTAAATGCCATCTCTGATGAATCCACAGCGTGATAAGAACCATCAACCAATGTTGCCTTAAGTCCCACAACTGGATAACCAGCAAGGGGTCCCTTTGTAACACTTTCAGCCAAGCCCTTTTCTACTGCTGGGAAATAATTTTTAGGTACTGCCCCTCCAAAGATTTTCTCCTCAAATATGAAAGGGGTCTCCATATCTCCAGATGGTTCAAACTCAATATGAACATCACCATATTGTCCATGTCCACCAGATTGTTTCCTATGCTTACCTTGTACTTTAACTTTATTGCTAACCGTCTCACGGTAAGGAACTCTTGGTTTGAATAATTCAATAGAAACATTATATCTAGATAATAATTTGCTAACTGTAACATCTAGTTGTTGATCTCCTATACCATATAATAATGTTTGCCTATTCTCCTTATCATTAACCATCTTCAATGTAAGATCTTCTTCCATTAACCTAGCTAATGCTTGAGCCACCTTATCATCATCACCTTTTTTGCTTGTGGCGAATCGCTGATATGTATATGGTGTAGGCATTTCAACAAACTCATATTCTATCGGAGCTGACTTAGTAGATAATGTATCCCCTGTAGATGTATTAGAAAGCTTTCCAAGTGCACCAATATCTCCTGCATGAAGCTCATCTACTTCAATCTGACTATTACCTCTAAGCACATATATCCTATTTACCTTCTCTTCTAATTCATTATTTGTATTATAAACTGGGGTATTAGATGTTAGGCGGCCAGAACACACCTTAATCAAAGAAAACTTCCCGATGAAAGGATCGGCTATGGTCTTAAATACCCTAGCTGAAAACGGCTTACTTCCATCATAATTCGCTTCAAATTCCTCACCGGTCTTAAGGCTCTTCCCAGTAATCTCCTTCTTGTTAGGTGATGGGAAATATTTCTCTATAGCTTGTAAAAGCATACTTGTTCCCTGACCACTAGTACTTGAACCCATCAAGATTGGTACAACCATACTATTTATAACGTTGTTACGAAGTGCTTGTGAAATCTCTTCCTGGGTAAACTCTATCTCTTCAAAATATTTTTCTAGTAATTCATCACTAGTATCAGCAACAGATTCTAATAAGATTTCTCTAAAATTAGAAAGGTTCTCTTGGCTATAATCAGGAATATCACATTCCTCATATTGACTCCCCTTAGTAAATCTTCTTCCAGCCATTTTAACAATATTAACAAAACCAATAAATTTTTCATTCTCTCTAATGGGAAGATGAAATGGCGCTATCTTCTTTCCATACAGTTCTGTAAGTTCTTCTACAACCTCACGGAAACTTGCGTTATCATCGTCCATCTCTGATACATATATAATTCTTGGCAGATTATACTTGTCACAATATTCCCATGCTTTTATTGTTCCAACCTCTACTCCCGCTTTAGCTGAAACTACAATAATAGCCGCATCAGCCACGCTTAAAGCCTCTTCTACTTCACCTACAAAATCAAAATAACCAGGAGTGTCCAAGAAATTAATCTTTATGTCTTCATATTCAACGGGTACCACTGTTGTACTGATAGAAAAATGTCTTTTTTGCTCTTCTTCATCATAGTCACTTATAGTATTTCCTTCTTCAACTCTTCCTTGGCGCTTTGTTATTCCAGCTGTAAATGCCATGGCTTCAACCAAGGTGGTTTTGCCACAGCTTCCGTGCCCTAACAATACTACATTACGAATCTTATCCGAACTATAAACATTCATACTTATTCCTCCCATACATTTTGTATTTGGTTCTCTATATATTTTACTAGAACACTTGGACTTTTACAACACTTTTTCGTAAGTTTGTACAAATTTACTGATTTCACGTTAAAGTGTAACAGTTCAACGTGAAATAGTGTTGACTTTAATATTTTATCGGAGTATAATTCGGAACAAGGAATGAATCAAAGAAAGGAATGAATCAAATGATTATAGTAATGAAACCTTATGCAAATGAAGAATCAATTATAAATATAAAAAATCTTATTGAGTCAAAGGGTTTGGAGTCCCATATTTCGTACGGTAAAGAGGTAACTATAATAGGCGTTGTTGGTGATAAAGTAAAACTACAAGATCAAAATTTAGAAATCTTTAAGGATGTAGATAAAATTGTTCCAGTTACAGAAAGCTACAAACTGGCAAATAAAAAATTCCATCCTGAATCAAGTAAAGTTAAAGTAGCTAACGTTACCATAGGCGGTGATGAGATTGTAATTATGTCTGGTCCTTGTGCCATAGAAAGTAAAGAACAGATTCTTGAAACTGCTCATAAAATTAAAAAGGCAGGAGCTCATATTCTAAGAGGTGGTGCATATAAGCCAAGAACCTCCCCCTATTCTTTTCAAGGGCTAGAAAAAGAAGGCTTGCAATATATGAAACTTGCCAAAGAAGAAACAGGATTACCTATAATCTGCGAGGTAACAAGCCTTGATGCAATTGAAGAAGCTGCCAAGTATGTAGATATGCTTCAGATTGGTGCTAGAAATATGCAAAACTTCTATCTTCTTAAAGAAGCAGGGAAGACAGGTCTGCCTGTTCTTCTAAAAAGAGGTCTTTCAGCCACAATAGATGAATGGCTTAATGCTGCTGAATACATTCTTGCAGAAGGAAACCCTAATGTTGTCCTTTGTGAACGTGGCATACGAACATTTGAAACAACAACAAGAAACACCCTTGATATTGGTGCTGTTCCAGTTATTAAGAACAAAAGTCACCTACCAATTATAGTAGATCCAAGCCATGCAACTGGTGTTAGGGAATATGTTAAACCTCTTTCCTTCGCTTCTATTGCAGCTGGTGCAGACGGACTAATGATTGAAACCCATCCTGATCCATCATCTGCATTATCAGATGGGCCACAATCATTAACATTTGATCAATTTGAAGAACTGACTAGGGAATTAAGACCACTGGCAGAATCAGTGGGTAAGAAATTATTATAAGTCCATATAAGTTCATTAATAAGGAAGGATTATAATTATATGAACAATATAATTAAGACACAATCAAATATAATTATAGGTTTTATAGGATTTGGATTAATTGGGGGTTCAATCGCTAAGGCACTTAAAAAATCTAATCCAAGCATTTTTATCTATGCCTATAATCACTTCAATCACCCAAATGAAGAACTTGAGGCTGCCAAATCTGATAAAGTTATAGATAAGTCTTACACCTCCCTGGAGGATTTTGCATCCAAGTGTGACCTTATATTTTTATGTGCCCCAGTGCTTTCTAATATTGATTATCTGAATAAGATAAAGCCCTACTTAAAAGCAAGCTGTATCATAACAGATGTAGGTAGCGTAAAGGGCAATATTCATGATTCAGTAAGAGAGCTGAACCTAGAAAGCAACTTCATCGGTGGACACCCTATGACTGGTTCAGAAAAAACCGGTTATAGAAACTCTTATGACTTACTTTTGGAAAATGCTTATTATATTCTTACTCCTACTGAGAAAATTCCTAAGGAAATGATTGATTTTCTTTACTCTTTAATCAAGGACATAGGTTCCATACCTATTATTCTTGATGCAAAAGACCATGATGAAATCACAGCTGCCATTAGCCATCTTCCCCATATTATTGCTGCCCAACTGGTAAATCTAGTTGGCAATTCAGGAAGTAAAGCTGATAAGATGAAAACCCTTGCTGCTGGAGGTTTTAAGGACATTACTAGAATAGCTTCATCCTCCCCTGTAATGTGGCAAAACATCTGCCTAACTAATGGGACTGAAATCAAAAAACTCATAATCCGTTATATTGATTCCTTAAAAGAAGTTTCTAATGCCATATCAGAACAAAACGGTGATTATTTATATAAGTTATTTGATGAGGCTAAGGACTACCGAAACGAGATTCCCCATAAACACAGGGGCCTTATCTCAAAAACCCATGAAATATTTCTTGATATTATAGATGAAGCTGGAGCTATTGCTACAATCGCAACCCTTTTAGCCAACCACAATATTAGTATTAAAAACATTGGTATAATTCATAACCGTGAATTTCAAGAAGGAGTTCTTAGAATTGAATTCTACGATGAAGCCGCAGTTGTAGCCACTAGTATTCTATTGAAAAAAAGCGGCTACAAAGTCTACGAACCATGAGAGGAGAAAATAAATGTCTTCTAGTAATAAAGGTCCCTTAAAAGGAACACTAACCATTCCTGGAGATAAATCCATATCCCACCGTGCAATAATACTTGGTTCCATCTCTCAGGGTACAACATATGTAAGAAACTTTCTTAATGGAGCTGACTGTTTATCAACGATTAACTCCTTTAAACAGATGGGAATCCACATAGAACAAGACATTAGCCAGAATTCCCTGTCTATAAAGGGTAAGGGGTTACATGGACTTAGAAAGCCTGATAAAATCTTAGATGTTGCTAATAGCGGTACAACCATAAGATTATTATCCGGACTTTTATCTGGCCAGGATTTTCCTGTATCCATAACTGGAGACAATTCTATCCAAAGTAGACCTATGGGAAGAATAATGAAACCCCTTTCTTTAATGGGAGCAAATATTAGAAGTGAGAAAGATAATGATTGTGCACCACTTATAATAAATGATCCTAGTGATGAAGCAAACTTAAAAGGGATTGACTACGAATCCCCTGTAGCTTCTGCCCAAGTTAAATCTTGCATACTACTAGCAGGTATGTACGCAGAAGGTGAAACTTCTGTTAAAGAACCGTATCTTTCAAGAAATCATACAGAATTAATGATATCCCAGTTAGGTGGACAGATTAGTCATAAGGGAAATACTACTACTATTCTTCCCCAAACAAAACTTACAGGGACAGATATAGATATTCCCGGAGATATCTCTTCTGCAGCATATTTTATTGTAGCCGGACTTATTGTTCCTAATTCTGAAATTACTCTTAAAAATGTAGGAATCAACCCCACAAGAGATGGTATAATTAGTGTGTGCAAACAGATGGGGGCTAATATTAAGCTTGAAAATCTTAGATATTATGGAAAAGAAGCTGTTGCCGACATTATGATAAAACATAGTGAACTAAATGCCGTAGAAATAGGCGGGGATATTATTCCTACACTAATAGATGAGATTCCAATAATAGCAATCCTTGCCTGCTTTGCTAAAGGCAAGACGGTTATAAGGGATGCATCTGAATTAAAGGTAAAGGAATCAAACCGTATAGATGTTATGGTTGATAGTTTAACCCTTATGGGTGCTGATATAAAGGCCACAGAAGATGGTATGATTATAAATGGTGGCAAGTCGCTTCACGGGACTGTCATAGACAGTGAGCATGACCATAGGATTGCAATGTCTTTTGCAATTGCATCCCTAATGGCTGATGGGGAAACTAGGATTCTTCATCCAGAATGTATTGATGTGTCATATCCAGACTTCTACAGGGATTTGGGGGGCTTGTTAGGCAAATAATGATTTAGTTGGCTAACTTGCTGCCAAAGTGCCAAAAGCCCTTGAAGGTTTCTATGTGTGACTTAGTTTATAGTGGCTTTTGCTGTAAGGTTATGGGCTGAGCTGCTACCTGCTTTTTTGCTTTTGAAATTCACTCTACACTTTTTTTCCTATATACAACTTTATCTTATCTATTCTTTTGTTTCTTACACTTTCTATTTTAAAGACTAGATTGTCAACTTCTATTACTTCTTCTTCTTTGTCTTTGGGAATGAATCCCAATTGTTCAATTAAGAAGCCTGAAAGTGTACCGGAATTTTCCGTGTTAATGTTTAGGTCTAATTTATTATTAATCTCTCCTAGCGACATAAGACCGTCAATAATATAAGTTGAGTCATCTAATTTTTTTATTTTTATTGAAGAAGAATCATATTCATCATCTATCTCTCCAACAATTTCTTCTACAAGATCTTCCATAGTTACAATACCAGAAAAACCACCATACTCGTCTAACAAAATCGCAAGCTGTTTTCTAGATTGCTGAAGTTCTCTAAGCAAGTCTTTAATTAATTTATTTTCATGTACAATATATGGTGTTCTTAATATTGATTTAAGTTCAACATTGTCATATCCGGCTTTTGCTATCTCCCTTAGGAAGTCTTTAATAAATATTACACCTAAAATATTATCTTTGTTTTCTTCATAAACTGGAATTCGTGAGAATTTTGTATTAAGTAATTTTGCCTGATATTCTTCCTTAGGTTGACAAATATCAATGGCAAATACATTAATTCTAGGAGTCATAACTTCTCTTGCAGCCTTATAATTAAACTCCATTACAGAATTGATCATTTCCTTTTCTTTATGGTCAAGAACCCCCTGTTCTTGCCCTTCCCTTACAAGAGAACGTAGTTCATCCCTAGATAATATTTCTTCAGTATTGGTATCACTGATGCCAAAAGGCTTTGTAACTAGGTTTGTAGTAAATGTTAGTAATTTTATAACTGGTGATGCTATCTTAGACACCCAGTCTACAGGTTTAACACACATCATACTTACCTTTTCTGGCCACTGCTGTGCAAAACGTTTAGGTACTAGTTCACCAAGTACAAGGGTGAAAAATGCCAGTACTAAGATAATTAATACAAATGACACCTGGTCTGCATATGGTAATTTAAATTTTTGTAGAGATTGAGATAAAGGGCCTGATAAACTTGATGCTGCTGAACCACTAGAAAAGAATCCAGCTAATGTTATGGCAATTTGAATGGTGGACAAAAATTTTGTTGGCTCCTCTTGAAATTGTTGAACCAGAATAGCCTTCTTATTACCTTCCTCAACAAGTTTTTTTAACTTATTATTATTCACAGACACCATTGCCATCTCTGCTGCTGCAAAAAAACCATTGATTAATGTAAGGAAAATTAATATCACTATCTGTAATAATATCCTTCTCCCGTCAGGGTCCGAATCTTCTAACATCTTGCATACTCCTTTTCATGTTTTCAAAATTAGTAAAAAACTTAATATAAGAACTTATATTGTATACCTTATATAAATATTTTTCAATCCATAATCATACAACTTTTGAACCAAAGGGCATAAGTGCTAACTTTGCTATTTTAAAATGTTGTAGGCCAAATGGTATACCTATTATTGTCATACATAAAATAGCTCCTAAGACTGCTGATTCAATTGCCAGTGGAATTCCTGACAGCAATAACCAGATAATATTTACTAATAATGAGCCTACTCCCCCACCATATTGGACTTCCTTGCCAAATGGGAAAAAAGCCAATCCTGCAAATTTAAAACATTGCAAACCTATAGGAATTCCAACTATGGTAAGACACCATAATAGACCTATTCCTAGCCAGCTAAGGCCACTAATAAATCCTCCAAATATAAACCAAAGAACATTTCCTAGGCAACCCATTGTAAATCTCCTTTTCTAATGCTTCGCTTAGCTTCAATACTATTATATCATTATTATGCTTAATATGGTTAATATGTTTTCAAAAGTATAAGACTTTATAATATATATAACTTGATATTTTATTTATCTAAGATATAATTAATATTAGTAACCTATACTATTATATATATCTTTTAACTTGATACCTAAGGAGGATTTTTGTGGATATTTACCAAGTAGCAATTGCTATGGAGAATGATTTAGAAAAGTTTTATAGAGAACAAGCCAAGATTAATCAAGACAATGGCTTACACACTGTCTTTGACCTATTAGCAGATGAAGAAGAAAACCATGCTAAAATTTTGAAAGCTAATATGGATAAGTTTCAAGTTCCTTTAGATGAAAGTAATATATTATCCAAAGTTAAACCTATTTTTAAAGATATGGCTAACCTTTCATCCGATATTAAGGATATACCTAGTCAACTTGATGCATATAATTTAGCTTTAGAAAAAGAAGAAGAAAGTATTAATTACTATGGGAAGTTATATAATGAATCTGAAAGCGAACAGGCAAAAACTGTTATTAAATATCTAATAGATCAAGAAAAGAAACATCATACCTTACTACTGGAATTAATTAAGCTAGTTCAAAGACCTGAAGAATGGGTTGAGGATGCTGAATTTGGTATAAGAGAAGATTATTAATATTAAGAGCCTGTCTCATTAAAGGACAGGCTCTTTTTTTGTTTTATTCTTTTTTGATTTTTTTGATTTTTTTTCTGGAGTTTGTTTTCTGAATGAATCAAATGCTACTGATATCATCAACTTGATGCGGTTCAGTTGGTTTACACTAGATATACCAGGATCATAGTCAATAGCCATGATATTTGCCTGAGGATACAGTTTTTTTATGGGTTTTATCATACCCTTCCCTGTAACGTGATTTGGGAGACATGCTAAGGGCTGTATACAAAGGATATTGCTGGTTCCCTGCTCTATATATTCTATCATCTCTCCTGGTATTAACCAGCCTTCTCCTGTATGGTTGCCTAAGGACAAGACCCTAGATGCCATTTCTCCTAGCTCTTCAATGGTTAGGGGTGGATGAAAACGATTACTTTTTTCCAGGGCCTTTCTCATTGTCTTACGGTAGCTTTCCAGATACATTGCTGCAATCTTACCAAGGTCTTTATTCAATTTCGTCCCGGCCAGATATTTGTATCTGAATCGTACATTAAAAGTAGTATATAAAATATAATCCATAAGGTCCGGTACAAGTGCTTCTACGCCTCCTTGCTCTAGTATGTTTACTATATCATTATTGGCTGTTGGATGATATTTCAGAAGAATCTCACCTACAACAGCAATACGGGGTTTTTCTTTATTTACAAGTTCAATATGGTCAAAGTCATATATTATATTTTTTAAATCTCTTTCGAATAACCTCTTTTTCCCACTTCTTATAGTAGATTTGGCTCTTTCATTCCACTTCTTATAAAGCAATTCCGTCGATCCAGGAAAACGTTCATAAGGTCTTGTCCTATTAAGGACTCTCATAAATAAATCCCCATATACCAGGGCCATAATACAGCGATTTATAAGATCAATGGTGTATTTAAATCCTGGTTGTTTCTCAAGACCAACAGTATTTACTGATATAATAGGCACCTGGGGAAAACCTGCCTCTTTTAAGCCTAGTTTTAAAAATGCTACATAATTGGTTGCCCTACAGCCTCCACCACTTTGAGTTATAATAACCGATGTGTTTTTCACATCATATTTGCCAGATTTTAAGGCTTTTATTATCTGACCTATCATGACAATTGCTGGATAACAGGCGTCATTGTTAACGTATTTTAGTCCTTGGTCCACAGCCCCTTTATCCATAGCAGGTAAAACCTCTAGATGATATCCAGCAGCCTTAGCCGCCTCTTCTAATAATTCAAAATGTAACGGGGCCATTTGGGGAGCCAAGATTGTATGGGTATGGCTCATTTCTTTTGTAAATACTGGATTTATATAAGAAGTATATTCATATGTCAGCTTGCCTTTATTATATTGCCTATCTTCCATTGCTGCTTTTAATGAACGAATTCGTATCTTAGCTGCACCTAGATTATTGCCTTCATCAATTTTAAGCATTGTATACATCTTACCAGCACTTGCTAGAAGTTCTTCCATTTGATCTGTGGTAACAGCATCAAGGCCACAACCAAAGGAATTAAGTTGCACTAGTTCAAGACATGGCTCTTTAGTTACTAAGGTAGCAGCCCTATAGAGCCTTGAATTATATACCCACTGGTCCACAACCCTTAATTTGTGCTTTAACTTAGCCATATGACATATGCTATCTTCTGTTAGGACTGCAATTCCATAAGATGCAATCAAATCTCCTATGCCATGATTAATTTCTGGGTCTACATGATAGGGTTTTCCACAAAGAACTATACCCTTTTTGTTGTTTTTCTTTAGAAAGGCTAGTGCATTTTCTCCTTTTTTCCTAAGGTCCCTTTTATATCTTTCCCTTTCTTTAACTGCTTCATTCACGGCATCTGCTACTTCTGCCTTTGTTATTGGAAAGTCATTCACAAAGGCCAGTTCATCAGTAAGCCTGTTGATTAGAACTCTTTCATTATCAAGGGAAAGAAAGGGGGCAATAAATTCCACCCCATTTTCTGAAATATCATCAATATTATTCTTTACTACCTCTGAATAAGAGATAACAATTGGGCAGTTGTAATGGTTTGCTGCTTCTTTGTACTCTTTCTTCTCATACACTATAGAGGGATAAAAAATCTTTTTAACCCCTCTTTCTATCAAATTAATTATATGGCCATGGCATAATTTTGCTGGATAGCAGGCAGCTTCTGATGGTATGGTCTCCAGACCTTTCTCGTATATTTCCTTTGAAGAAGGAGCAGATAATATGACTCTGTAACCAAGCTTTGTAAAAAACGTAAACCAAAAAGGATAATTTTCATACATATTTAACACTCTTGGTATTCCAATTTCCCCTCGAAAGGCCTCTTCCTCTTTCAAAGGTTTATAGGCAAATGTCCTATGGTATTTGTATCTATATAAATTAGGAACTTTTTCTTGCTTTTCAATTTCAAGCCCAGCTCCCTTTTCGCACCTATTTCCTGCAATAAAGGTCTTACTATTAGGAAATTTATTTACTGTTAAGAGACAACTGTTTGTACACTTTTTACATCTTAGGTTGCTCACTTTCATATAGAATTTATCTAATTCTTCTGGACTAATTATTGTTGATTTGCTTATTCCACTAGAGCTTTCCTTGGCAATTAATGCAGCACCATATGCCCCCATAAGGCCTGCTATATCTGGCCTTACAACCTGTCTGCCAGAAACCAGTTCAAAGCATCTAAGAATTGCATCATTATTAAATGTTCCTCCTTGAACAATGATTTTATCTCCTAATTCATTTTCATTTCTAAGCTTAATAACCTTATATAGGGCATTCTTTATAACAGAATAAGCTAAACCAGCAGAAATATCTCCTATATCAGCTCCTTCTTTCTGGGCCTGCTTAACCTTTGAATTCATAAAAACCGTACATTTTGTTCCTAAATCCACAGGGGATTTGGCCAATAAAGCCTCTTTAGCAAATTCTTCAATAGACATATTTAGAGAGGATGCAAATCCCTCAATAAATGAGCCACAACCAGAGGAGCAGGCTTCATTTAGCAAGACGTTATCAATTACTCCATCCTTAACAAGCATGGATTTCATATCCTGTCCACCAATATCTAATATAAAATCAACATCTTTCAGAAAATGCTTGGCTGCTTTATAGTGTGCCATGGTTTCTATCTCACCTATATCTATATGAAATGCTGCTTTCATAAGAGCTTCCCCATATCCTGTAACGCAGCTACCAGCTATCTTAACCTCCTTGGGGAGTAATTTATATAATTCTTTAAGATATGATATAAGCTTTTTAATAGGGGCCCCTTCGTTAACGGAATATTTTGAGTATAATATTTGTCCTTCTTCACCTATTAGGACTACTTTTGTAGTGGTAGAGCCAGCATCAATTCCAAGAAATGCATCCCCTTGATAGTCTGATATATTACCTAATTCAGCCCTTGCCCTATTATGTCTTCCTTTAAATTCTCTATATTCAGATTGATTTTTAAATAATGGTCTTAATCTTCCCACTTCATTATCTCTTTGACTGGATATATGGGAAATTCTATGACTTAAGTCTTTCAAGCTACTTTTAGTCTTCTTATTTTTTTTAGCAGAAATTGCTGCCCCTATTGCTACAAAGAGCTGAGAATTTTTAGGGCTTATGGCCTCTTCCTCACTTAATGAAAGGTTTTTCATGAAAGTCTTTTTTAATTCAGGTAAGAAATATAATGGACCACCTAAAAAGGCCACCTTGCCTCTTATTGGTTTTCCACAAGCCAGCCCTCCAATAGTTTGATTTACCACTGCTTGGAATATGGATGCTGCTATATCTTCCTTTCTAGCACCTTCGTTAATTAAGGGCTGAATATCAGTCTTAGCAAATACCCCACAACGGGATGCAATAGGATATATAACCTTATTATCTTTTGCATACTTATTAAGCCCCCCTGCATCTGTGTTCAGAAGAACTGCCATCTGGTCAATGAATGCCCCAGTTCCTCCTGCACAGCTACTATTCATTCTCTGTTCCAATCCCCCTGTAAAATAAGTGATTTTAGCATCCTCACCACCCAGCTCTATAACCACATCTGCTTCTGGTATAAATGTTTTAACAGCTTCAGCACAAGCAATAACCTCTTGAATAAATTCTATTTCCATCCAATTAGAAACAGACAAACCACCAGAACCAGTGATACTAACATATACTTGCATATCACCAAGGGCTTTATAACAATCTTTAATCATCTTAATTACTGTAGATTTCATATCTGAATAGTGCCTTTTATATTTACTATAAATAAGCTTATTATCCTCCCCTAAGAGGGCAAGCTTAACTGTTGTCGAACCTATATCTATACCTAACTTATTATCTACCATTCATATTACCTCCACACAAAACTTTCCAGTGCCACTTGTCTTTTTCAAGTGGCACTCTTATTATGTACAGATAAAGGTAAAACATACAGATATAAACATAGCTTAAT
>CAZPWO010000050.1:0-14640 GCA_964590525.1 uncultured Herbinix sp.
GGGACTGTAAATGTTTTAACATAAGAGCCTACTGGATTGTATTTTTCAGGAGCAAAGGGGGCCTTAATGTCCTCCGTCTTTACCCATGGATATACAACATTGGTGTACTGTGGATAGTCGTATCCTTGTAGCTGCCAATGTCCTGGAACCTTTATCTCATCCCAGCTACTACAATCAAAATCTTCTTTATAAAATAGTTTTTCCCTTTCCTTAGGGTTTTTCGCAAAGGCAAATTTCCAATTTCCATTTAGGGACTTCCTAAAAGTAGATTGGTCTCTGTCTCCTTTTAAAGCTTCTTCTACTGTTTCATAGGGAATCAAAGTAGAATGAGCCTCTAATCTGTTTACCTGAAAAATCTCAGGATTGTTATTCCACTCTGGATATCCGTTTTCTGGTTTCTTATAGTTTAGTTTTTCCATGCTGTCCTCCTCTTTTTTCATTATATAAATAGATAGGATCGATTACTTCATATATTATTATAAAATTCACTTGCCTTTTTTACAATGGGTTTTCTAATCTTTCAATGGGTTTTTCTACTATGTTAAAATGTTCATAATATTATGCTTGCAAAAATACTAAAATCCTATACAATTATATAATGTGTTTAAATATATGGATTTATAGAAAGGAAAACAAATGATACAAGCAAACAATATAACTCTTCAAATAGGCAAAAGGGCCTTATTCGAGGAAGTTAATATAAAATTTACAGAGGGCAATTGTTATGGCCTAATAGGAGCAAATGGTGCTGGTAAATCAACATTTTTAAAGATTCTTTCTGGTTCTCTAGAACCAACAAGTGGTGAGATTAGTATTACCACTGGCCAAAGACTATCTTTTTTACAACAGGACCATTTCAAATACGATGAGTACATTGTGCTTGATACCGTAATTATGGGAAATAAACGTCTATATGATATTATGAAAGAAAAGGATGCTATTTATGCAAAGGAAGAATTCACAGAAGAAGACGGTATTAAGGCCGCTGACTTAGAGAATGAATTTGCAAATCTAGATGGATGGAATGCAGAATCCGAAGCTGCAACCCTTTTAAACGGTCTTGGGGTTGAAACTGCACTTCATGATAAACTTATGTCTGAGCTAAATGGCTCTGAAAAGGTGAAGGTTCTACTTGCCCAAGCATTGTTCGGTAACCCAGATGTTCTTCTTCTAGATGAGCCTACAAACCATCTAGACATGGAAGCCATACGCTGGTTAGAAGAATTCTTAATTAATTTTGAGAATATAGTAATTGTAGTATCCCATGATAGGTACTTCTTAAATAAGGTTTGTACCCACATAGCTGATATTGACTATGCTAAGATTCAGATTTATTCTGGTAATTATGATTTTTGGTATGAGTCTAGCCAGCTTATGGTTAAACAGATGAAGGATTCAAACAAGAAAAAAGAAGAAAGAATTAAAGAATTACAAGAATTTATTCAAAGATTTAGTGCCAATGCTTCAAAATCAAAACAAGCAACCTCAAGAAAAAAAGCACTAGAAAAGATTGAACTAGATGATATGCGTCCCTCAAGCAGAAAATATCCTTATATTAATTTTAGACCTGAAAGGGAGATTGGCAAGGAAGTACTTACTGTTACTAACCTTTCAAAAACAATAAATGGAGTAAAAGTACTTGATAATATATCCTTTATCATTAACCGTGAAGACAAGGTTGCCTTTGTAGGGCCGGATGAAATAGCTACAAGTACCTTATTTGAAATTCTATCTGGTGAGATGGAAGCTGATGAAGGCTCTTATAGATGGGGAACCACCACAAAACATGCCTATTTCCCAAAAGATAATACAAAAGACTTTGATATTGATGACACAATTGTGGATTGGTTAATGCCCTTCTCTCCTGAAAAGGAGGAGTCCTACGTTCGAGGTTTCCTTGGTAGAATGCTTTTTTCTGGGGAAGACGGAGTTAAGAAGGTAAACATCTTATCAGGTGGTGAAAAGGTAAGGGTAATGCTTTCTAAGATGATGCTTATGGGGGCAAATGTATTGATATTAGATGAGCCTACAAACCATCTAGATATGGAATCAATTACTGCCTTGAATAATGGACTGATTGGATTTACTGGAGCAGCTTTATTTACTTCTCAAGATCACCAATTTGTTCAGACCATTGCCAATAGGATTATGGAGATAAGCCCTAATGGACTTATTGATAAGATGACAACATATGATGAGTATCTTAATATTATGTAAGGCATTTATACAAATAATTAATATGCATTTTTTTCAACAAAGAAAGTATCTAAGAGTATAATACTCTTAGATACTTTCTCTTCTTTAATTTTGATTAATTGTTTTTGTTGTAATTTAAGTTATATCATTAATCCACTTTTTAGATCTTAATCGCTTTAATCCTAAACCGAACTTTACAACTTCCTCTATAATAGCTAGGCCATATACCATGTGCACTGGAAGCTTAAAGACAAATGCACCCAAGATAGTTAAAGGAACTCCTATTAACCACATGGTAGAACCCTCTATTAATAATGCTTTTCTTGCATCCCCTGCTCCCCTTAGTATTCCAACTATTATAAGCAGTCCCATAAAACGAACTACAAATATAAATGAAATTATATAAAGTATAATTAAAGTACTTCTTCTTACTTCTTCAGAAATATTATAAAAACTTAATATAAAGGGAGCTGCTAGAGACAAAAGTAAACCTAATATTATGCCTACAAAAAACGAAACTATCATAAACTTTTTGGCATAATCAAAAGCTTCCTGCTTTTTTCCTTGTCCAATACTTTTTCCAATCATTATAGAAGATGCACTGGCCATTCCAAATGTTACTACCATAAACATATTGCTTACAGTGTTACATATCTGAACTGTAGCTGCAGCACCTGTACCCATACGGCCATAAACAACTGAATAAATAAGACTGGCACTTGCCCATAATACATCATTTAGTAAAACAGGAACAATAACCTTATATGATTTCTTAATAAATCCCATACTTAAATCTTTTAATTCTGACACTTTTGCCGCTAGGACTCCATTATCTTTATAAACTAAAAATATAATTACTATCATCTCAATTACTCTAGATATTAAGGTAGCTATTGCTGCCCCTTCCACCCCTAAGGCTGGAGCACCAAATTTACCAAATATAAAAATATAATTTAATAAGACATTGGATAAAAGAGCTGCTATGTTAACTATCAAAGGTGCAATGGTATTCCCTATTGAACGCAAAGAAAAACCATATACTAAGGTCACCCCTGTGAATATGTAACTAAATAAGGTTATAAATAAGTATTTACCACCTAAATCTATAACTAGTGGGTCTTTGTTAAATATTGAAATTATTCTCCCTGGACTAATGAAACCTAGAATCATAAAAACTATGGAGACAAGTAAAGCAGATACTAATCCCAATCCAAGTATCTTTTTAATGTTCCCATAATCTTTTTTCCCCCAGTACTGGGAGATAAATACGCTACATCCTCCACCTAAACCTATAATTATCATGTTGAATAAGAAAAAATACTGATTAGCTATTCCAACTGATGCTATTTCCGCTTCACCTAGCTTACCTACCATAACTGTATCTGCCATATTAAGTGAAGAAGAAACTAGATTTTGAAGCATAATAGGAAGGGCTATTATAAGCATCTTATTTAGAAATCCCCTATCAACTTTTAAATTTAATTTTCCTGTTAAATTATTGTTTTTCATCTAAGTCACCTTTATCTTTTTTGTTTTTATAAACTAAATCCTTTCTGCTTGTCTATTATAGCAGAAAAAAGCACTAAGAAGATTGTTTTTAAGTTTTTATTATTTATAAAAACAACATTAATATACACATTTTATATTATTATGCTATAATGTTATATATAATACTTATGAAGAAGGTGGCCCATATTAATATTAAGCATCTAAAATCCATACAATATAATATTGGGAATGGTATCACCGAACCAAAATTCGCGTTTCTCGATGACAATACTCAAGTTGTTGCCAAATTATTTAATGGACCTGAGGGTAATCTGATTTTATTCAATGAATATTTTTGTTATAGGTTAGCTATATTACTTAATATAGATATGCCAGTTTCAGGCGTTTTTATAATGGATAAAGATACAGAGGTTTTTAGTGAAATCGCTAGTGATATTAATCAAGGATATGGGTTTTATTCAACTCATTATTCAAAGGTTGCTCCATTGAATTCATCTATTATCTCACTAATAAAAAATCGTTTTGATATAATCAAGATTATTTTATTTGATCATATAATATTTAATACAGACCGCAATCCTGGTAACTTGCTTGTCCAATTTTATAAGAACAATATATCGCTTAAGGTCATTGATCATTCTCATGTTTTTATAAACCAATCCATATGGGATTCAAGATGTCTAATTGATGGAATGCAAGAAAAAGATTATTTATCTACAAAAATATTGGATTATAATAATTACTTATATAGCATGTTTTTTAGGAACATGGCTATTACTAAAGAATCTATTAAAACTACAGCAGACCTCTTCCGTAAAAGTTTAAACCGTGATATAATGAATAACATAATTTCTCAAATGCCAAAAGAATGGATGCCAAGTGATTCAAATGTCGATACACTCATAAACTATTTAATGTATCGTATAGATAACTTAGATATAATATGTTCTATAATTTATAATCATATAAAAAATTAAAGAAGGAGGTATATTATGTATCTAATAGAATATTCAGCATTAAAATATTATAATTCTGCAATATCAGAAGAATGCCTGTATATAGGAATGCTATATAACAATGTAACAACAGGACAACGGGATTTTAAATATATCTCTAACTTTAAGCGTCTTCAGTCTTTTGATGATGAAGCCGACATCAATTTTATCAAAACATATTTGAGAGGAATCAAATCAGATGTGGAAAATAATATTTTCAATTATTCGACATTCAATATGCGGAATTATATAAGATTTTTTGTTAATGAATTTAAATTCTCTGATCTTAAAGCTATAGAGGTTAGTAAAAACGAAGATTATATAGAAACATTTACACAACTTTATCTTAAATATGATTATAATAAAAATAAGCGCCTAAAAAAAGAAGATGAGAAAAAGCTTATAAGAAGGATATTATCCTCAAGCAATCTTTCCCTATCAAAACCTCAAATAAGTGGAACATATGAAGAGGATGTTTATTTTGATTTTCTTATAAATGATAATATTGGAGTAAAATATTTCGAATTAAAAGGCAAGGATTTAAAACGAGTCATTCCTAGTGCAAAGCAATGGTCATTTACAGCTGGGGAATTTAGGGGTGATATGAAAGTAGTTTTTCTATATAATTATGATTCAAGTGACGATATCAATTTTAATATAATCATAAATATTCTAAAAGAACATGCAACTGTGCTTCCTCTTAATTGCGGTTTAGAATATATCCTGAAAAAATCATCTTAAATAGGCTCTTTGTCAATAGAGCCTATTTAAGAAATATAATCTGCTTACTGCTTATCTTATTTCAATTTCTAAATTATAGGCTATCTCCAAAGTCCGCCCTGAATTTATTCACAAGTTCAGTCTGCCAATCACTAACAGGTGCTAATCTACCAAAGAAGAATCTAAGTACCCTTGGTTCTTCTACGAATGTTAATCCACCAATCATTTTTCGGTTTTCATATAACCATGCAATCCTATCTACAGCATACTTAACCTGGGACATGGTGAAAACTCTTCGAGGCAGTGCCAGACGCACTAGCTCCATATTTGACAGTGTCTCTGCTCCATTCTCATCCCTTTGTTCAGACATGGTTCCTCTCTCCATCCCTCTTACACCACTGGCTATGTATAAAGCCGCTGCAAGAGCCCCTGCTGGATATTGCTCTTGAGGAATATGGTCCACAAAGTCCATAGCATCAATGTGACATCCTAATCCCCCAGCTGGAGTAACAACTGGAACACCACTTTTTTGTAGTTCTTTAGACATATATTCAATAAACTTAGGACCTTGATCAATCATATCTTCATCCATAGTTTCATCTAAACCTACTGTTAGGGCCTCCATTTCACGGACAGACATTCCCCCATATGTTAAAAAACCTTCGTATAAAGGAACCAGCTCACGCATCTTATCAGCCAGGTCAGGATTGTCGGTACAGATTCCTCCACCTCGGGCACAACCTAATTTTCGTCCAGAGAAATAAATTATATCACTAAGGTCTGCAATAGCAGCAGTAATCTCTCGAATACTCATATTCTTACAGCTTTCTTCCCTTTTCTTGATAAAATATAAATTATCCGCCAAAAGGCTAGCATCCAGTACAAGTATAAGTCCATAATCCTTACACACCTTACGAACTTGTCTCATGTTTTCTAATGAAAAAGGCTGTCCTCCAATTAAGTTAGTGCCAGCTTCCATACGTACAAAAGGAATATTCTCCTTACCTTCCTTTTCAATTAGTGCAACTAGCTTATCAATATCCATATTACCTTTGAAAGGATGACTACTAGTAACCTTCAATGCTTCATCTATGTAGACCTCTTCCACTCGGCCACCATTTATGGTAATATGCGACTTAGTCGTGGTAAAGTGATAATTCATAGGTAAAACTGAGCCTTCTTGAATAAATGCCTTTGAGATAATGTTCTCACAGGCACGCCCTTGATGTGCTGGGAGAAAAAATTCTGTTCCAAAAAGCTCTTTTAGTTTTGCCTCTAGCCTGTAAAAGGTTTCAGAGCCAGCATAACTGTCATCAGCTATCATCATAGCAGCCATTTGCTTATCACTCATGGCATTAACACCACTATCCGTAAGCATATCCATAAATACGTCCTTATTACGTAATAAAAATGTGTTGTTTCCCGCTTCTGTAATTGCCTTCATACGTTCTTCTACTGGTATTAAATTCAGCTTTTGTACAATACGTACCTTATGCATCTCCAGAGGAAAGTCTTCCCCCTGAAAAAATTTTATCTGTGACATTTAAAATCCTCCATTTCTTTTTTACCATTATTATAAATTTATATATCATTTTAACGCATTAAAGTGGAAAAGTAAACACTTTTTTTAATATTCTTTTTCTTTCTTCTTAACTATCTCATAAATCTTCTTATTTACTGGAATATTTATCTTATGTTTGTCTGCCAAAGCAATAAGTGTTCCTGAAAACAATTCTACTTCTGACCTTCTATGGGCTAGACCGTCCTGTCTCATAGATGGCATTCCATCTGGATTCATATTATCAATAAGTTCTATATATTCATCAAAATCTTCTTTTCTTATATTTATATTTTCTTTTTCTGCTACTGTAATTACTTCCTTCATAGCATTCTGCATTAAATCCCGTGCTTCACCTGGCTTTTGCACAGTCCCATAGTTTCCTTGGTATATCATAACAACTTGATTTATACCTACGTTAAGCATAAACTTGCTCCATATCCTACGGGTTATATCTTCCTCTAATGTATAAGGCATGCCTATCTCTTCAAATAAATCAACCACAGCCAGAAGCTTTTTCTTATTATCTTTACTTTTATCTTGGGAACCAATGCAAAATTGCCCAAATTGGGTGTAGGTAACTTTATTTTTATCCTTAATTACATCCATTCCTTGTACAATGCAGTGAATAATATTATCCATTCCGTATTCCTTAGCTATGATTTCTTCGCTGGATATGCCATTTAAAAGGGACATAATAATTGTATCTTTAGAAACTTTATTCCTAACTGTACGGATTGCTGACTCTAAGCCTGTCCCTTTAACTGCAAATAAAAGTAGTTCAGAAGCTTTACCTTTCTCCTCCTGGTCTACCACAGTAAAATCACAGGGCTGGCCATTACAAAACATACCATCCTTTTGGAATTTATCTATTCTATCTTTACTGGCTACAAATTCTATAGAATCTTTTCCTAGCTTCTTTGATAAAAAGTCTCCATACATAACCCCTAAGGCACCCATTCCAACAATAGTAATTTTATTAATCTCCATATACATGCTCTCCCTTATCTTTATAATTTTTCTTGTATATAATATATTACTCTTTTGTATTCGTCTATCTCCTTCTAAAAAGATATCCACCAGAAAACTGGTGGATGTTTTGATACTATTATTTTAGACCTGAATCTATGCTAACATCCTGTAAGCATAGGAATTATAAGGGTTCAACAAGATCTCCTTTTATATTAATAATTTCATCTATCTCTATCTTACTTCCATCTTCCATAATCAAGACTCTTTCATAATCATCTATCCTTTTCACTATACCACTGATAGATGTATATTCCCCTCCAGCCTTATTGTCATCTGGCTGAAAGTAAGTTATTGTGATTTCTGTCTTGTGTCCTAATTTTTCATTAACTATTCTCAACTTTTCATTTAATTTAGTTTTGACAGTCTCATCTAGATATATTCTCTTATCTGTTAACCTTGCTGTTTCTTTAACAGCTTCTTCATGGCCTGTAAGGGCAGCAAAAGGAGCAAATTGTGCTGCACGTTTTTCTCTGGACATAGGGGGACGTGATGGAGATACGTGCCTTGGTAAGTTAATAATATCATCATACCCACCTGGATCATTATGATTATCCTTCATAAAAAACACCCTCCTTATTGCTTTTACAAATCCTATGCCTTATGTCCACCAATTTGTTTGTTTCGATCCATTGTGGTAGCACCATTTTGAAGATTTGTTCCTTTAATTATAGCATTTTTCCCATATTTTTTCTTAATGTTAATTACAGCCTCTTGCATCTTTCTCTCACGCTCTAAATCCGCTTCCTCTTCTTCTTTTTTCTTTTTTCCCATTCCATAATCCGTGAATAAGTTAAGTTGGTCAAAACTATCAGCTTTTTCTATAGAACTTTCATCAACCACGTTATTTGCTGATATGTTAATTCTTCTAATCAAAAGATTTTTATCAACAATCCTATTATATAAGTCTATAAGAGCATCTGTAATTAACTTTGTTGATGATGTTTGTATATTCAGGTTGGCAGTTCCGTGGGAATGCTTTGGAATTGACCTTCCATATGGATCTTTGCTTATCTGACCTTTATACTTATTCATAATCTCTGGATTAGTTAGGTTAGTAATATCATAGCCTATGGTTAAAACCATTTGATTTGTTACAAGCCCCTTGTTAACAAGGTCAAGAACAAGAAGGTCAGTCATTTCTCTTACAATAATCTCTGCCTTCTTATAATCATATGGACTTTGCAAAACCTGGCCGGAACCTAAACTTTTTGCCTGGGGTTTATAGGTCTTTATATCATCCATGGTGCAGGATTCCCAGCCCCAAGCATGGTCAATTAACAGTTCAGCATTTACTCCAAACAGCTTATAAAGTAAATCTTCATTATAAAAATCATTAGTTTTACCAATTGAACACCTTGCCACATCCCCCATGGTATACATACCATGGGCTTCTAATCTTCTAGCATATCCTTTGCCCACACGCCAAAAATCCGTTAATGGTCTATGGGTCCAAAGAAGCCTTCGATAAGACATCTCATCAAGCTCTGCAATCCTGACTCCATCCTTGTCTGGCATTATGTGTTTTGCCCCAATATCCATGGCAATCTTAGCAAGATAAAGGTTTGTCCCAATTCCAGCTGTAGCTGTAACTCCAGTGGTTTTAAGGACTTCCAGTATCATCTTCATGGCTAATTCCTTTGGTGATAGCTTATACAGGTCCAAATAATTAGTGGCATCTATAAAGACCTCATCAATAGAGTAAACATGTATGTCCTCTGGCGCAACATATTTTAAATAAATATTATAGATACTTGTACTATATTCCATATAGAGGGCCATTCTTGGTGGTGCTGCAATATAATCTAATTCTAATTCAGCTGTTTTTTTTAGCTCGTCATCATTATAGGACGAACCAGCAAATACACCTCCTGGAGCTTTTCTAAGGCGGCCTGCATTTATTTCTTTGACTTTTTGAACAACTTCAAAAAGTCTTGCTCGCCCAGATATTTCGTAAGTTCTAAGAGGTGGTGATACTGCAAGACAGATTGTCTTTTCAGTTTTACCTGCATCTGCAACTACAAGATTAGTGTTCATTGGATCAAGCCCCCGTTCGATACATTCAACAGAGGCATAAAATGACTTTAGATCAATGGCAATATATGTGGGGTTTTCAGGATTCATAATAAAAACCTCCTCTATTATATCTGCTTTATCCTTCACAATTATATATCTATAATACCATACTGATTCAGTTTTACATAATATTTTATCCCCTGGATATTCTCCATATCACTCCAGTGCCATCAAGGTAAATGTTGGGTTCAGTATATGTGTCACACCCCATATCCACTACATACATTGCACTATCTGGACCAAAGACAACATCTGTTGGCCTACCGAAACCACCAGGCTCTGGAAATCCAGATCTGTTAATGGCAAAGGTCCCTACCTCACCTGTATGCATATTTACTTGGTTGATTCTATGACCTACACCAGACCGTACGAATTCTGACATACCTTCATATTGCACTCGTCCAAATGAAGCTATATAAAGAATATCTACTGGACCAAAGTCCGGATTATAATTAATATCAAATCCCATTACATTGGAGCCAGCAGAAAAGGTTGCCATTGGTTCTGGTGGAGTTGATGGAATTGTTTCTAAGAGTCTTCTAGGTTGTTGTCTACCTGATGGTGTAAAATATATAGACTCAACCGACTCACCTGCAACATAGTCAGGCCATCCATACCATGCACCATGTACAAGCACTTCTAATGTATCAGGGGCATATGCAATTGGCCTACTACCCCTATCATCCATCCCTTCATTAGAAATAATCAACCTATTATATATATCAAACATGACCTGTTCTGGATTCCTAAGCCCCCAAGCAAGCAGCTCTAATCCTGATCCATCTAGATTTGCCCGCAATATGCTTCCAGAAGCTCTTGTATTCCCAAGAAACTTTTCATAATGTTGCGGATTTTCTGTTCCAAAAGGTAAAAAAGCCCCTGTGTAAGTAGCTTCTGATGCAGGTACTAGAATATTAGGAGTTTGATAATTAACCTCTCTTAAGATTATGGGGGATCCAGGAACATCACAAAAATACGGATGCTTAATTACCCAATCATTATCCAAACCAACCACACCTGAATTCGTGGCTGTTCCCTGTCCAAAATACATCTTTTTGTCTTGGCTAAATTCTACCTTGCTATTAGTATGGTCTCCAAAGCTAGGAAGTCCATTAATAATATCTTTTCGTGAACCATCGGTCCCCAGTACTGTTATCGTTCCCTTATGGGATACGTAAACATCCCCATCTAACTGGTTTACTCCCGAGATGGGGACGTTGAAATCCTCTGCTATTATCTCTAGCTCTCCATTTGATATTCGAAGAACTTTTGGATGACCTGTAGCATAACCAGAATCAGCTACAAGCATATCCCCATTATCATCAAATACCATAGATATTGGGGCATCTAATCCTTCTACAGCAACTTGTACCTGGTAACCATCTGGTACTATAATTATGTTAGGGTCCAGTATTCTTTGGCTGTTTTGTATTTCTTGCCTACATAAGTTGTATTTTTCCCGATAATAGTGCATTTCACACCCACCATATACTGTTTATAATATTAAAGTATATGATTAAGGCCTTGGTCTTATTACTGTTATCATTTCTAATATATCGCTATAGGACCGTATGGACCTTCTATAATATCAATCTTAGTTTCAAAGATATTTGTTAAAGTATCTGATTCCATAATCTCTTCTACCCTTCCAAAAGCAGCAATTTGCCCATCTTTCATAGCACAGATTCTATCAGAATATTTAGCTGCAAAATTAATATCATGCAATACTGTGAGAATTGTTCTTCCGAATTCATCAGCAGCAAGCCTTAAATGCTCCATCATCTGAACAGAGCGGGCAACATCCAGATTGTTCAAGGGTTCATCTAAAAGAACATATTCAGTTTCTTGGCTTAAAACCATTGCTACATATGCTCTTTGCCTTTGGCCTCCAGATAGCTCATCCAAATATCTTTTTTCCAAATCCTTTAATCCTAAAAAATCAATATATTTTGAGATAATAATCTCATCTTCTTTAGATAGCCGTCCCTTTGAATAAGGAAAGCGGCCAAAACCAACTAACTGCCTAACAGTAAGTCTGGTTATAAAATGATTCTCCTGTCTCAAGATAGTCAAAACTTTAGCTAAATCTTCTGATTTACAATCAGAAACATCCATATCTGCCACAGTAATCTGACCTTGATCCATAGACAAAAGCCTGCCAATCATCAGAAGTGTAGTTGACTTTCCTGCACCATTTGGTCCAATTAAAGATGTTAGACCTGCTTTTGGGATATTTATATTTAAGGGTCCAATCTCTACCTCATCACTATAGATTTTCTTAACATTATTAATCTTTATCATAAAGTTCCCTTCCTTAAAATCAGAATCAAGAATGTTATTCCACCAAACATTTCAATTATTATAGAAACTACACCCTGTGCATTAAACACATGATTCATGATGAAATACGCTCCAGTTAATACTAGAAAAGCTATAGCAATAGCCATAGGTAATACATATCTATGGTCATAAGTTTCAGCAGCTTGATAGCTTAAAGTTGCAACTAAAAAACCAAAGAAAGTAAGTGGTCCTACTAAAGCAGTTGAAACAGACATAAGTATAGATACTAATACAAGAGTATAAATCACCGTAGATTTATGATTAACTCCCAAGGATGTAGAAACATCCTTTCCAAGTGAAACAACATTTAATTTCTTCGAATGCGCAAGAAGAAGTATTGATGCAATTATTACAATTGGAATTGCAATAATAAAATAATCTGAATCTGCATTATTAACAGAGCCAAATAATCTTGCCTGTAATATATCAAACTCAGAGGGAGCCAGAAGTCTTCTCATAAAAGTTGACAAAGACCTAAGTCCAGTTCCAATAATAATTCCAACCAAAAGCATTAATTGCAAATCTCCATACTTTCCAGAAAGTAACCATCCATAAAGTATCAAACACATTAATACCATAGCAATAACTTGAAATATAAATGATTCAATACCGCTGAATCTTAAAAGTACCTTGGCACCAAAGAAAAACATTGTACTAGTTTGTATAGTTGTATAAAGTGCTTCAAATCCTAAAAGTGAAGGAGTTATAACCTTATTATTAGTAATTGATTGAAATGCAACGGTGGACAAACTCTGACAAATTGCGGCAATAGCCATTGCAATAAGAGCCACCATCCTCCTTCTAACAACTGGAATAAAAGAAGGCGAATCCATGGGAACTGGATTGTTATATACCATAAGTCCAAAGGAGGCAAGTAGACCCAAAACAACCAATGTAATTAGTATTATCCAATAACGTCTTTGTTCTTTTTTAGAACGAAAGGCTTTAGCTGTTCTCATCTTTGCCTCCTTTGTTTTAATAAGATTATAATAAATACCACTGCTCCAACTGTTCCAAGTATCACAGATACAGGTAGCTCAAAAGGCATTATAATTGTTCGAGAAATTATATCAGAAGCAGTTATAGTACCCATACCTATTACGCACACCCAAGGTAAATTACTCCTAAGGTCATCCCCTCTATACATAGAGACAAGATTTGGTACAATCAAACCTAGAAAAGGCAGGTTGCCTATAACAGCTGCAACAATTCCAACTGCAAAGGATATTAGACCTGTACCAAGAAGAACTATCCTGTTGTAATTAACTCCAAGGCTTGTTGCTATATCTTCTCCTAGTCCAGCTAAAGTCAATCTATCAGCATAGATAAATATTAATATAGTAACCAAAACAATCAACCATAAATATTCATATCTTCCAATCTGAACTGATGCAAAAGATCCTACAAACCAACTTTCTATGTTTTGAGTCATATTAAAAATCAATCCAATAAAGGTGGATACTGCGGAAATGACTGCTCCAAGCATCATTCCAATTATAGGCACTATTAAAGAAGATCTAAGTCTAATCTTCCTTAAAAATAAAAAGAAAATCATAGTTCCTATAAATGAAAAAAGAATTGCACCAGTCATTCTTTGAACCATAGTTGGTGCGGGAAATATCAAATAAACAAAAAGAAGGCCTAGGCCTGCCCACTCAATAGTTCCTGTTGTGGTGGATTCAACTAAGCGGTTCTGAGTAATTAGTTGCATCACCAGCCCTGACATTGACATGGCTGCTCCAGTAAGCATTAGGGAGACAGTTCTTGGAACCCGAGTTATGAAGAACATGTTCATCCCATCTTCTTGGCCCATAATATCATAAACCCCAGTAAACAGTGATATAATGCCTAATATTAAAACAATAATTACTGCCAATATAAAAGGTTTTGTCCATATTTTATTCTCTTTATAAATATGGGACTGAGTTTCCTCAGCCCTAGTTATATTTTTACTTGTATGTTTTGGCACTATATTCTACTCCTTATGTTATCTGCCCAAAGAATCTGCAAGGTTATTAAACAAGTCTATATATGTTTGAATAGATTCATTTGTATAGGTGTCAT
Source organism: uncultured Herbinix sp. (assembly GCA_964590525.1). Taxonomy (GTDB): domain Bacteria; phylum Bacillota; class Clostridia; order Lachnospirales; family Lachnospiraceae; genus Mobilitalea. Next base: position 14,488 of record CAZPWO010000050.1, read on the forward strand.
TTGGTGCATAAAAAATCTTCTTTTCTTTAATAGCTTTTGTGTTTTTAAGAGCAGGGGAATTATCAATAATGTCCTGAGCAGGAACAGCTTCACCTGTAGAGGATACCCCAGCATCACGATCTAATACAAAAATCCAATCAGGATTACTTTGTG